>NZ_BAFQ01000122.1 GCF_000308375.1 Nocardia aobensis NBRC 100429
GATCGCGACCAGCATCCGCTGCGCCTGATCGGCGTCTGGCAGACCCGAGGTCGGCGTGGTCGAGTTGGTGTCACCGGCGGTGACGAAGGCGATCATGTAGACGATCGCGGCGACCGGTTTCCACAGCATGAACGCGATGATCCAGCCGATCAGCTTCGGATAGGCCTGCCGTCCGGTACTGGTGCCCGACGCCGCCGCGGCCAGCGGCAGCACGCCCGCGGCCACCACCAGCATGCCCTGGCGCACGATCGCGAGCACGATCTGTGCCAGCGCGCCGAGCAGGCCGACGATCGCGATGATCAGCACCAGGCCGGGCGAAAACGCTTGTAGCTTCGACGTTTTCACCATCAGCTCGGCGAGGCTGCGGGCATTGCCGTTGGTGGCGTCCTCGATCACCCACTGCGAGAAGCGATCCGAGGCCTGTGTACCCGCGACCACCACGGCGCCCAGCATCCAGGAACTGAAGATCACCCGGGCGAACATCCGGAACGATTCCGCGGCCTCGCTCAGTGCCGCGCCGCGTCTGGCTTCGGCGAGTCTGGCGCCGGACAGGATCACCGACACGATCAGCAGCAGGATCTGCGCTTGATAGGTGTAGTCGTTGATCTTCTGGAACAGCGCTCCGCCGTCGCTGATGCGATCGTTGGGCACCTTCATCCAGAAGGTCAGCGCCAGGATCAGCGCCTCGCCCAGACCGTTCATCAACGAGTCGACCACCTTGCCGAAGGTGGAATCCCACGCCTTGTCCTTCACCGCGTTGGCGGCGTCACCGGGATGGGTGGCGGCATTGCCGGCCTTGCACGCCGCGGAGGCGGCGTCGCCGAGCGATATGCCGGGCAGGCCCAGACCGTCGAGATCGTCATGGATCTCGTTGCAGGTCGGGTCGAATCCGTAGGTCTGCCCGTAGGCCACCGTCGGGGTCGCGATCATGACGGTGAACACGACCGCGAAGATCGTGACGATGCGCCTCACCATGAGATCCACTCCTCGATGCGTCGCAGGGAATCGATCCGGACCATCGGCTGACTCTCGTGCCTTTCTCGAAATCGCTGTGCTCACCATCGGGTCCACCCCTGCAGGGTGTCGACGTATTCGCTCGGCGTGGCTCTGCTGTCGGTGGGTTTGAGTCGCCAATCCCCGTTGTCCCACACCATGACCAGCCGGATCGCCGCCCACATCTGTTTGCCGTCGTTGACCGGCCCGCGGGCGGCGAGCCGCACGATCGCCATATCGTCGGCGTAGTTCTCGATCTGGAACGCGTCGGGGGCGACCAGGTACCTGGTGATCCGCGCCGGCTGCTGATCGGGCAGTTTGCCGTCACCGCGCGCCCTGTCGTAGGCCGCGACCTGCTGGGCCGAGACCCGCACCTGGCGCACGTACAGATCCCGGTCGCCGGGCCGCGCGTTGAGCCGATAGGTGATCTGCGCCGCCGCCAATGCCGCCCCCTGCGGTGTGTGGGAATAGCCGACGGCCAGTCCCTTGTCGTCGATCCGGGTCGGACCGTCGCTGGTGGAGAACGGCACCGAGGCGCCGTAGACCCGCTGCCAGCCACGTGGTTCGGTGGTGCCGGCGGGTGCCGCGGTCAGCCAGTCCGGATCCGACGAGTCGTGCTGCTGTGCGGGGTTCTGCGGAAGTGGTTGTCCCGCAGGATTGTTGGGTATATCGACGCGGCGACGGAACAGGTCCGTATCGGGTTCGGCGAATCCGGTCGCGCCCGAGCCCGCGACGGGCGAGGGCGGCGGATCCGTTTTCCGGGCATCGGAAGAGGAGGTGTCACGGCCGAGGTAGACGAAGACGCCGACGATCACGATCAGGGCGATCACGGCCGCGGAGACGATGACACCGAAGGAGATGCCGCTGCGCTCGTCGTAGGTGTCCTTGTTGCTCATACCGTCACCTCCCGTCGCAGGTCGTCGTCGACTGTCGTTTCGTCGAATGTGGTTGTCGCCGTGGTGTCATCGGCGGGCATGCGGAAATCTGTCACCGGCTCACGCAGGAAGCAGGGTCAATGCGATCGCACTTGCCGAACTGGCCACGATGGCGCCGATCAGGCTCATCACGATGCCGTGCGAGGCGTCGTTGACGGCCATGTCGTCGCGCATCGCCGACCACAGCCGGCCCGCGGAGATGATCATCCAGGCCAGGCACAGCAACAGCACGCACCACAGTAACCAGTTGATCAGCTGCATGATCGGTTCGATCACGTCCGCGGGCATCTGCTTGTAGGCCAGCACGATCGCGGCGCCCCTCACGACCCGATGACTGCGTTCATGATCGTGCCCGCACTGGTGGCGACGATGCCGCCGATCATGGCGCCCGCCACCATCTTCGGCGATTCCAGCCCGCCGCCGGTCCACTTCTCCCAGGCGAAGCGGCCACCGGCGTAGGTGATGCCCAGGATGCCCGACAGCAGCACGAACCACGTGAAGTAGCGCACCAGTTTCATGAGCTTGTCGGCGGCCGGTGGCGTCTCGGGTGTCGGGTTCCCGACCTGAGCGAGAACAACGCCGTACGTCTCGTGTACAGCGGCCAGGATGGTACTCATCGAGCGTCCTTCTCAATAGGTGATCGGAATACAAAGCCGGGTACCGGAGGTACACCGTCGGAAACAGCTGTCGGCGTGGTCGAGGCAGCACAACGTCCGGGCACGATCATCGTTGCTCCTCCTGTTGCGAACCGGCGCCGACCGTCTCCCGCACCAGGTCGACGATGCTCATTCCCAGCGCGTCCACCTCGTGCGGAACTTCTTGCAGCGGATCGAGTTTGCGCTTGCGCTGCTGTGGCGGCGGGTCGCTCGGCGACCACACCGGCAGCTGATCGGGTTCGACCAGCGTCCACTCCTCGATCCAGGGCATCTGCCACACCTCCCCGGCCAATGCGCCGACCACATCGCGGTAGCGCCGGATCTCGGCCGGGATCCGGCCCGGGCGCGCGGCCACGGTCACCAGGCCCAGCACCTCGCTCGGCCCGGCGAGCCCGGCCCGGTGCTGACGCAGCAGATCATGGGCGCGGGTCAGCCCGGCGATGGTCTCGCGGGCGACCAGCACCACGAAAGGTGATTCGCGTTCGAACACACCGGGCCAGCGCCGGTGCGAATCCGCCGCAGGCGCAAGCACATGCGCGAGGGTACTGGCTCCCGCGCCGCCGTGCACCCCCAGCAACCACACCAGCGGCGCCCGTCCGGCGCCCGGCACCGGACGATCCCAGATGGGCGCGCGACGGGACTCCGCCGGTGCGACAACGCCTGCCGCAGGCGGGTTTTCGGATGAGCGAGGTTCCTTCATGGCCGCGGTCATGATGCCATCCCGCCCAGCAGCCGCCGGTACGCCCTCCGGGTTTCGGCGTCGAGTGCGTTGTGGCGCACCAGTTCTCCGCGCGCCAGGTGGGTGTCGTAGGGGATCTCGCGGATGTCGCGGACCCAGCCGGTGAGATGTTCGCGCAGGTGATCGGCTACTCGAGAGTCGTTGCCGGGCAACTGATGTGAGACCACGATGGTGGTGTCACCGACGATGCCACCGCCCTGCCCCTCGGCATGGCCGCCGAACTCGTCGTCGAGCCATTCCAGCGTGACCCGCAAACGGTTGGCCGCGTCGGCACGCGCCGGAATCGACAGCACCAGAGCCACTTCCGCGTCCTCGAGCAGCGGCCGCAGCTGACGGGCGGCGATCGGGCTGCCGCCGTCGTACACCGGGGTGTAGCCGGCGTCGGCGACGGCCCGGGCCACCGTCAGATAGGTGGCGCGGCGGCGCAGCGGGGAGGCGTCGCGCCACAGCAGGCCGATACCAGAGCTCGCCTGGGAGAGACATTCCTTCAGCGGCGCCGGTTCGTCGTCACCGCGGCCGTACAGCCACTGCTGCAGACTGATCGGGCTCAGATGTTCGTCGGCGCCGCGCAGGGCCAGATCGCTGCCGGCGACGGTGGCGTCCACGGCCACCGCCGCGGCCTCCGCGCCCAGTTCGCCCGCGAGTCCCAGTGCGGTGGTGGTGGTTCCGGCCCCTCCGCAGCCGCCCACGACCAGAATCGGGCGCGGCAGGCCGCCACCCTCGCCGTCGTCACGCCGACCCTTGCGCAACCGGACCACCGGCGCCCGTCCACGCGGTCGCGAGCTCGCCGCGACGTCCGCGTCGGACGTCTCGTCGAGCCATCGGCTCCAGTCCTGTCCCATCTCAGCTCTCCTCTTACCCGGCCGTGATGCCCGTGATCAGGGTGCGGCCGCCGACCACCGCGGTGGTCACCAACTGCTTGTCGTAGGTGGCGGGGGTCGCGCCCGGCCGCCGTTCGGTCACCTCCACCGAATACCTGTTCTCGTCCAACGTGACCACCCGCACGCAATAGTCGGTGCCCAGCGGCACCGAGGCGATGCCGCGCTGGATCACCGGCGCCGGTGAGACCGCCGCGTTCGGCGCCACCACCTCGCGCGCTCGCTCGGCCGAGCGTTCGACGTAGAACGCGTGCTGGAACCACATGATCGCGTCCGGCCCGGAATCGGTGCCGCCGACCTCGGCGCCGCGCACCACGCGCGCGGACCGTTCGGTCGGGCAGTGCGCCGCCGAACCCACCCGCGCGCCGGAATCGGCGCCGAACGCCGAGGTGAGCCGCAGCATCGGCGCCTCGTCGCCCACCGCCGGCCGTACCGGCAGCGGCGCCATCGACTGCTTTCCGCCGTCACCGGAGCGCAGCAAATACAGCGCGAAACAGCCAGCGAGCGCCAGCAATAACACGGCTACCGCGAGGACGAGCGCGACCCGCAACCGGCTCGGGCGGATGTAGTCACGCAGGGCCGGAGAGGCCGGCCCCGGGGCGCGGCGCACGATCCGTCCCGCGCCGCCGTCGCCGTGCTCGCGCCGGGGCGGCAGAATCCACTCGGGGGTATCCACGTCGTCTGTGTCCACGTCGTCGCGCTCGTCGGAATCGTCCACCGGCGAACGCGCCCCGGATCCCTCCGCATCGTCGCCGTCGGCACCGGCCGCCCGCGTCCGGCGGCGGCCCCGGGTCCGGCCCTCGCCGTTCTCGGCGTCGCGGGGCAGGCGCAGCACCTCACCCTCGTGGACCGGATAGTCGTCATCGGGTCCGGGCGCGTGGCTGCCGACCCAGTCGGTCCAGCCCCCGACGAATTCGCTGCGTCGCGTGGCCGGTTCGTCGGCGAACGGAATGTCGAACGGTTCGGGCTCGGTGTCGCGGATGTAGTGCGGATACCGCGCCGCTCCAGGGTCCGCCTCGTCGTCGACGGCGTCGGATTCCCCCGGCGCGGCCGCGGGCACGGCGTGTTCGGGTTCCAGCGCCGGGAACCACCGTTGGACTTCTTTGTACGGCTTCAACATTCCCTCATCCCCGCGGAGCCGGGCACGTCGTGCAGCATCGTCGGACCCTCTCGGCGATCAGTTCGTGGAGAACGGGTAGTTGTTGTCAGCGGTACCGCCGTGGGACGGCGCCGACGGCACACCACCGGGTGCGGCGTCACCGAGGCCCTTCCCGAACGGAAATTGTCCCGTACCCGACGAATTCGGCGAACTCGACGCGCCGTCCGACGCCGCCGAGATTCGGGCGATACCACATCCACGCAGGTCAAGGGCTGTGAAGGGGGGTATCTCGAACGCCCGATCGAGGGCCGGTGCGAATGTGGGTGCGCCACACCCGCGGCGAAGGCCCGAGGCGACCGGTACGGTCGCCGCCGAGCATGTCAGCACGGTCAGCATGATCTGACCCCCTTTAAACCCGCTGTCTGCAACAGTTCTGAGGGTCGAGTGCCACTGCGACCCGTCCGGCGATCATCATGTGGATTCGAGTTGTCGCCGAACATCGCGCGCACCCCGAAACGCAATAAACCGTAACAGAATCCGGCTCGGAGTGCAGGTCCTCCGCCGGTGCGCGAGCACATCCGCGATCGCCGTCGCCGAACCTTCCTACCTGCGCGAAGGATTCACCGCGGACCGGGCGACCGACCGGGATCGACAGCCGCCCGAAGCCTCGGCAACACCGGGGCGAACGCGCAATTCGGGCCTGGCCGAGGGCAACTCGCCGCAACTCCGGACACCCCCGCGAAATAGGTTGCCGAACAATTGCCATTCACCCGTTCCGGGCATTCCGGCTATTCGGAGGGACCGCGCCGCCCGATGCCGGCGCATTCGCCGGTCTCGCGCTCCCCCGGTCCTTTCACGGGCCCCGCATCACACCGCCTCGGATCGGTACACCGATCCCGATGCCGTGGCCGCCGGTCGCGGGCGGCACACTGATCGGGTGAGCAACTTTCCCGTCGCCGCGGTCGTCTGCGCCTTCGTCGGCGCCGTGCTGTTCGCCGTGTCGGCGGTCGCCCAGCAACGGGCGGCGGCCGACGTGCCGGCCGGTGACGCGTTGGTAGCCCAGCTCGTTCGCAATCCGCGCTGGTGGGCCGGCATCATCGGCGACGCCGGCGGCTTCGTGTTCCAAGTCGTGGCGCTGGCGCTGGGATCGGTGCTGATCGTGCAGCCGATTCTGGTGACCGCACTGGTCTTCGCGTTACCGCTGGCCGCGCACTACAGCCGCCGCCCGGTCACGCCGGTCATGTGGGCGCACGCGGTCGCGCTCTCGGCCGCACTGGCCTGCTTCCTCGTCGTCGGCGATCCCACCGAGGGCATCTCCGACGCGCCGTGGTCGACCTGGATGTGGCCGCTGATTCTGGTTCTCGGCGTGGTCGCCGCGGCGGTCGTGATCGCGGTGGTGATCCGGGTGACCGGATTGCAGGCACTCATGCTGGGGACCGCGGCCGGTCTGCTGTTCGGCGTTTCCGCCGCGCTCACCCAGCACGTCATCCAGCTGTTCGGACACGGCCTCACCACGGCGCTCACCAACTGGCAGACGTACACCCTGGTGGCCGCGGGCATCGTGGGGCTCTATCTGCAACAGCGCGGCTACCAGGTCGGGGCGCTGTCGGCCTCGCTACCGGCCTTCACCGTCGCCGAACCGCTCGGCGCCGCGTTCCTCGGTCTCACCGTGCTGGACGAGCGACTGCGGACCGGTACGGCCGGCACCATCGTCGTCATCGCCTCGGTGCTGGTGATGTGCGTGGCCGCGGTCCAGCTGTCGCGAGCCCAAGCGGAACTGCCGCCCGCGGATCAGGCCGCCGAGGTCACCCGGTAGACGTCGTAGACGCCCTCCACGTTGCGGACCACGTTCAGCAGATGCCCGAGATGCTTGGGATCGCCCATCTCGAAGGTGAACTTGCTGATCGCCACCCGGTCACCGGAGGTCATCACCGACGCGGACAGAATGTTGACCTTCTCGTCGGCCAGCACCTTGGTCACATCCGACAGCAGCCGGGTGCGGTCCAGCGCCTCGATCTGAATCGCCACCAGGAAGACCGACGACGGCGACGGCGCCCACTTGACCTCGATGATCCGTTCCTGTTGCGCGCGTAGCGAATCCGCGTTCGTGCAATCGGTCCGGTGCACACTCACCGCGCCGCCGCGAGTCACGAAGCCCATGATCTCGTCGCCCGGGACCGGGGTACAGCATTTGGCCAGCTTCGCGACCGTACCGGGGGCGCCGGGGATTTCGACGCCCGCATCGCCGATGGTGCGCTGCCGCGCCGGCAGCGTCGACGGCGTACTCCGTTCGGCCAGTTCGTTTTCCACGTCGCCGACGCCACCGAGCTGCGCCATCAGGCGTTGCACGACGTGATGCGCCGAGACCTGGTTCTCCCCCACCGCCGCGTACAGCGCGGAGATGTCGGCATAGTGCAGTTCGTGCGCCAGCGCGGACATCGCGTCCACGCTCATCAGCCGCTGCAGCGGCAGACCGGAACGGCGGACCTCCTTGGAGATCTGCTCCTTACCGGCCTCCAGCGCCTCCTCGCGGCGTTCCTTGGCGAACCACTGCCGGATCTTGGCCTTCGCCCGCGGCGAGACCACGAAGTTCTGCCAGTCCCGGCTCGGGCCGGCGTTCTGCGCCTTCGAGGTGAAGATCTCGACGACCTCACCGTTCTCCAGCTGCCGTTCCAGCGCCACCAACCGGCCGTTGACCCGCGCGCCGATGCAGCGGTGGCCCACCTCGGTATGGACGGCGTAGGCGAAGTCGACCGGAGTCGATTCCTGCGGCAGCGTGATCACATCGCCCTTCGGCGTGAACACGAAGATCTCCGGGGATTTCAGGTCGAACCGCAGCGACTCCAGGAACTCCGCGGGGTCCGCAGCCTCCCGCTGCCAGTCCAGCAGCTGCCGCATCCAGGCCATATCGTCGACCTCGGCGGCGTCGCCGGAATGTTTGCCCTTGGTCTCCTTGTAGCGCCAGTGCGCGGCGATACCGAACTCGGCGGTGCGATGCATGTCCTGGGTGCGGATCTGCACCTCCAGCGGTTTGCCGTCCGGACCCACCACCGTGGTGTGCAGCGACTGGTACACGCCGTAGCGCGGCTGCGCGATGTAGTCCTTGAACCGGCCCGCCATCGGCTGCCACAGCGAATGCACCACACCGACCGCGGCGTAGCAGTCCCGCACCTCGTCGCACAGGATCCGGATGCCGACCAGGTCGTGGATGTCGTCGAAATCCTTACCCTTGACGATCATCTTCTGATAGATCGACCAGTAGTGCTTGGGCCGGCCCTCGACGATCGCGTTGATCCGGCTCGCCGCCAAGGTGTTGACGATCTCGGCCCGCACGCGCGCCAGGTAGGTGTCGCGGGACGGGGCGCGGTCGGCCACCAAGCGCACGATCTCGTCGTACTTCTTCGGGTGCAGGATCGCGAACGCCAGATCCTCGAGCTCCCATTTGACCGTGGCCATACCGAGCCGATGTGCCAGTGGCGCAATGACTTCCAGCGTCTCGCGCGCCTTCTTCGCCTGCTTCTCCGGCGGCAGGAAGCGCATCGTGCGCATATTGTGCAGCCGGTCGGCGACCTTGATCACCAGCACTCGCGGATCGCGGGCCATCGCGATGATCATTTTGCGGATGGTCTCGGCCTCTGCGGCCGCGCCCAGGTTGACCTTGTCCAGCTTGGTCACGCCGTCGACGAGATGGGCCACCTCGGAACCGAAATCCGCGGTCAGCTCGTCCAGCGAATAGCCGGTGTCCTCGACGGTGTCGTGCAGCAGGGCGGCCACCAGCGTGGTGGTGTCCATCCCCAGTTCGGCGAGGATGTTGGCCACCGCCAGCGGGTGGGTGATGTACGGGTCGCCGGACTTGCGGAACTGATGGGAGTGCTTCTCGTCGGCCACGTCGAAGGCGCGCTGCAGCAACTGCAGATTCGCCTTGGGATACAGCTCCCGGTGCACGGTCGCCAGCGGCTCCAGCACCGGCTTGACCGCGGCGATACCCCGTTGCCCGGTCATCCGGCGAGCCAGCCGGGCCCGCACCCGCCGCGAGGCCGAACTCGGCACCGCGGCCGGTGTGCCCGGCTGCTTCATCGGCATGTTGCGCGGGGACGGGGACGAGGCCGGCGGCTGACCGCCTCGGTCGGCGCCGGACTTCGGCGCAGCGGGACGCGGTGCGGCGGGGGCGGCCGGCGGTGTCGCCGGTGCGGCAGCCGGCGCGGCATCACCGGCCGCCGAATTCCCGGCATTCGCCTTCTCCAGATGCTGAGTCATGCCACCACCTCTCACGCCTCGATCGCCACACCCTAGCCGACCGCTTCAACAGCCCAGAACACCCACTTTAGTAGGAGTTTTCCCGCGCGCGCACCGGTCCGGCTCGACCCACCCCGTTCGTTCAACCGGTTCCGGAGCCCGTTTCATCCACCAACCCGTCCGCGGTGAGGTCCAGCCGGCGGGTGACGCCGATCTCGTCGAGGAAGCGCGGGTCGTGGCTGACCACGATCAGCGCTCCCTCGAAGCTGGTCAGCGCCTCGGTGAGGTGGCGGAGACTGGGCAGGTCCAGGTTGTTGGTGGGCTCGTCGAGCAGCAGCAGTTTCGGTGCCGGTTCGGCGAGCAGCAACATCGCCAGCGCGGCCCGCAACCGCTCACCACCCGAGAGCGCGCCCGCCGCGACATCGGCGTCGCCGCCGCGGAACAGGAACCGCGCCAACTGTGCGCGAATCCGTTCGGCACCGGCGTGCGGAGCGGCGGCGGACACGTTGTCGAAGACCGACGATCGCTCGTCGAAGATGTCGAGCCGCTGCGGCAGCAGCCGCCACGGCACCTTCGGCGGTTCCGCGACGAGCCGATGCAGCAGCGTGGTCTTACCGGCGCCGTTGTGCCCGGTCAGCGCGATACGTTCGGGACCGCTCACCCGCAACGTGACCACCGGCCCGTTGGCCAGCCGCACCTCTTCCAACGCCACCACGTCCTGACCGGGATACAGCCTGGTTCCGGGCAGGTCGACGCGGATCTCACGATCGTCGCGTAGCAGTTCCTGGGCCTGTTCCAGGGTCGATCGAGCCTCCTCCACCTTGGCGATGTGGTTGTTGCGCAGTTTGCCGGCCGAGACCTGCGCCTGCCGTTTGCGCTCGGCCATCACGATCTTCGGTTCACGCTTGGTGTCCCACATCTTCTGCCCGTAGCGCAGGCGCCGGTCCAGTTTGATCCTGGCCTCGACCAGTTCCCGCGACTGTTTGCGCACATCGCTGCGGGCATCGCGGATCGCCGCGCGAGCGGCCTCCTGTTCGGCCTCGACGATCTGCTCGTAATCGTCGAAGTTACCGCCGAACGTGCGGATCTCACCGCGGCGCAGTTCGGCGACGGTGGTGACCCGTCGCAACAGTTCGCGGTCGTGGCTGACGGTCAGCACGGTGCCTGCGAAGCCCTCGACCACATCGTAAAGCCGTTGGCGGGCAGCGGAATCCAGATTGTTGGTGGGTTCGTCGAGCAACAGCACGTCGGGCTCGCGCAGCAGTTCGGCCACCAGTCCGAGCAGTATCGTCTCGCCACCGGAGAGGGTTTCCAGGCGCCGATCCAGTTGTGCCACATCGTCGGCCAGGTAGTTCAGGCCCAGACGGCCGAGCAGCGCGATCGCCGATTCCTCGACATCCCAGCGGTTTCCGACACGGCCGAAATCGGCGTCGGTGCCGGCGCCGGATTCGATGCGGTGCAGCGCGGCCCGCACACCACCGATACCGAGGACGGCGTCGACGCGCTGACCTGCGGCCAACCCGAGGTCCTGACGCAGATATCCGAGCCGCCCGGCGGCCGTCACCGAACCGCGGACAGGGCGCAATTCCCCGGTGATCAGCCGCAAGAGGGTGGATTTCCCGGCTCCGTTACTACCCACCACACCGATGTGGCCGGGTCCGAGTACCGCGTCGAGACCGTCGAACACCGGGGTGCCGTCGGGCCAGGTGAAGGTGAGATCAGACAGCGAAATCGCCGAAATAGACATATGCGTGCTCCTGAGGGCGGCGGGAATGGCGCGCAGAAGTGCGGGCCACGCGATGGCTACCTCAGAAGAGCAACGGCACGACTCCGATCAACGGAAACAAGACTCGACAACTCTAGCGAACCAGCGAAGGAGTCGCAAGATCACATTGCCGGTGATATCTGTCACCGGCGACGGAAGTCGTTGTGGCTCAGTTGATCCGGAAGACGGGGAAGCCGGGTGCGATGGCGGTGAGTTCCGCGTCGGTGGCATCGGCGGTCACGCCCTCGAAGAATTTGCCGACCTCCCAGCCCCACTTCTTCAGATACAGCCGCAGCACCGGCACCTTGTCGGCGTCGGCGACCTCGGTCGCCGTGAACGCCTCGGTCTTGCGTCCCAGCCGCAGCTCTCCGCCGCCGGCGACGCGGATATTGCGAACCCACTGGGTGCGACCACGAGGAGCGACCAGATACCGGGTCCCGTCCGCATCCTGCAGGACATTGACCATCGTGGTCCGCCACTCCCCGGAGGTGCGACCGCGCACGGCCAGCAGCCGGGATCCCATCACGCTGATGCCCCATTTCGGCAGGACGTTGAACATCCGGTTCATGATCGGGTCGATACCGGTGGGCGCGATGTACCGGGTGGTGTTCATGACTACTCCTCGCTTTTGTGAGCGGTGCTCTCCTCGATGACCCAATCATCGCGCACCGGCACCCCTCTGTCAAGAGCAGCGCTCACATTTCTGGACAGTCCAGACCTCTGGACAAAATCGGCTGCGTTCAACGCCGTCAGGCGGGTATTCGGCCGACATGTACAGATATAGAACCTATGGGACAAACCGCACGGGTGGGCTGGCGGCGATCGTCAGCACGATCGGCGGTGTCCTCGCACTGATCGAGATCGTCTACATCCTGCTGCAGATCTTCGACGCCAACCAGACCAACCGCTTCTTCACCTTCATCAAAGGGTTGGCCGAACCGCTGGCGTTGTTCTTCCCGGGCCTGTTCAACACCGGCTCCCACGATTGGGACGTCATCATCAATTACGGCCTGGCAGCGGTGTTCTGGCTCGTGGTGACCGGGATCATCGCGCGCCTGCTGGCGCGGATCTGAGCCCGCGGAAGTGGATCGACTCGACGTCGGAAGGTATCAGCGTTCGTGCGGGGTAAGGAATTCCATCCGATGATGGTGGAGGAATTCGAAGGCCGGAGCCCAATGGCCGGTGAAGACGTCCTCTTCCTTACCCACCGCATGCTGTGAGGCCGCGCCCGTGCGCGGATCCCGGCAGACGACGCGAGCGTTGTGCCGCCCCGACGGAACCGGTCCGCTGTCCAGTTCCACCGAGCCGTCCGAACCGACCGTACGCCAGGGCATATCGATACCCGAACCGGTGATCCGGCAGGTCTGCCCGGCCTTCTCCCCCGTGACCCGGGCCGTGATGGTGGCGCCGCCCCGCAGCGCCACCGAAGGAGTAGCCGCAGCGGTCGCGCCGCCGACGACGAACGCGACGCCCACGGCGCCCGCGAGCGCTGCCCCGACGCGGGTACGCCGGCTGCGGCTCATCGCCACCACCGGTCGGCGTGTCCGGTTCCGGCACTGTCGCGCGCACTGCGGTACTCGTTCATGCGATCGTCCGTCGGTCGTTCATCCGGGTCCCTTGCCGCGCGTCAGCATAACGATCCCCGCGCGCGCCCTACAACCGACACGCGACTCACACCCGCACGATCGAGGTCAGCGCATAGTCGCCCTGGCGAGCACGCCCGCCGAGTTCGCCGATCTCGAGTACCACCGCGGCCGCGGCCACCTGCGCCCCGGCGGTGCGGAACAGTTCCGCGGCGGCGGCCAGCGTGCCACCGGTGGCGAGAACGTCGTCGAGCAGCAACACCTTGCGGCCGGTGAGTTCGATGCCGTCGGCCGGAATCTCCAATGCGGCGGAGCCGTATTCGAGGGTGTACTCGCGGGAGAGCACCGGCGGCGGCAGTTTGCCGCCCTTGCGCACCGCCACCACACCGGTCCCGAGCAGCGCCGCCACACCGGCGCCCAGCAGGAATCCGCGCGCGTCCACCCCGGCCACCAGATCGGCGTCGGGAGCGCAGGCGGCCAGGCATTCGATCACCGCGTGGAAGCCCTCGGCGTCGGCGAACACCGGGGTCAGGTCCGCGAAACGCACACCGGGGGTGGGGAAATCGTCGTGCCAGCGCGTCAGGCGCCCGACCACCTCGGCGGTCCGCGCGACCTTCTCCTCCGCGGTTTCGGCCGTTTCCACCATCGTGTGCTTACTCATCTACACCCGCTCCCTCATCCAGCGTCCGAGGACGCTCACCGCCGCAACACCCAGCGGTCCATATTCCAGCCCGCACCGGCCTTGGTGGGGCTCGCGACCCCGTTCTCCAGGCCCTTCCCGAACGCGACGGTCCGAGGCGTGTTGAACAGCGGGATCGACGGCATCTCGTTCCACAGCAGATTCTCGGCCTCGGTGTCGAGACTCAACACCGCCACCGAATTGTCGTCCGCCGCAAGCTGATCCGCGATCGCATCGTAACGCCCGTTGCCGAAGCGCCCGAAATTCACGCCCTGACCGGTGCGCAGCGCCGCGGTCGCCTCGATCCCCGGCAGCGAACCGGCCGGGCCCACGGCCGCCGCGGTGCCGCCGAGTACGGCGTCCACTTTGCCGGCGCCCAGTTCCGCGGGCGTGAAGTCCGCCGCACCGGCGTCGACGACGGTCACACCCGCCGCCTTGCAGGCATCGCCGATCATCGCGACGGTGCGGGCACGGCGGTCGTCGGGGCTGCGATAGCCGATGCGGATCGTGGGGTTGGCCACCCCGGCTGCCGCGAGAGCCCGCTGCGCACCCGGCGCGTCGCCCGCGCGATATTTGTCCGCCGGTCCCGTGATCGCCGGGTAGTACACCGAATCTGCTTGTACCGTGCGGGAATTGAGAGGCCCGGAGCCCAGGCCGGATTTGTCGTCGAAACCCGGATGCCCGAGTGTGTCGAACAACGCCTGCCGCGGGACACACAGCGCGAACGCGCGCCGGGCGTCGGCGGAGGCGAAGACACCCGCGGTGGACAGCACCAGCTGCTCGGCGCCGCGGCCCGGTTCCTGATTCACCGAGAACTTGTTCAAGCTCAGGTCTTTCACCGAGCCCGCCCCGATGTCGACCACCTCGACGGAGTTGTCGGAGATCCTCTTCTTCAGATCGGCGTTCTTGGGCCACACCACGACGCGGGGCGTGGCCGGCTTGTTGCCCCACCACTTCTCGTTCTTCACCAGCACCAAACCGTCGCCGTCGCTGTAGGACTCGATGCGGTACGGCCCCGAGGACGGCAGCAGGTCGGCGTTGATGTCACCGGATTTCAGATTCCAGCCGGTGTTCCAGAACTGCGCCAGCCGATCGAGTGCGGCCTGGTCCCCGGACTGCACCGCCGCCACCACATTCGGCACACCCGCGGCCTTGGCGGCGATGTGCGCCGGCATCAGATCACCGGCGTTGAACAGCGTCTGCCAGGCCAGGAAGTGATGGTCGGGCCGGAACACCACGGTCGCGTCCTTCGAGCCGGGCTGGCATTCGACCCGCTCGATATCGGAATAGCCGGTGGTCGAGGCGGCGTCGAACAGCGGAATCGCGCCACCCGGGCCGGGTTTGGTGAACCGCCCACTGCGCGCGGCCCATTCGAGCACCAGATCGTCACACGAGGTGGGCACCCCGTCGGAGTAGACCGCGTCGCGGTTGAGCCGGTACCGGATGGTCTGCGCCTCGCCGGCCACCTCGTTGGCGGTGCCGACATCGGTGTCGGCGACGGGCTGGCCGTCCGGGCCGGTGTAGAAGAACCCGGTCAGCACGCGGGAGAACAGCGCCGCGGAACCGCCCGCGACACCGGCCGAACTTCCGCCGTTGTAGGTGGCCGGCACCGCGTCGACGGCGTATCCGATGGATGGCACCTGGTTCTTGCTCGAACAACCCGCGATCACGCCGGTGACCAGTGCACCGGCCGCGATCACACCGAATGTCCGCCGGAGCGTCCGCCGCACGCGATCCGACCCCCTTCCCCTCATCAGTGGGTTCTCTTGTGCCGCTTCCCGGTGGGCCGGGCACCGGGTCTCGGTGCGGCGGAACCGCTGTCGCGGGTGCGGGTGGCCACCGGCGCACCGGAGGCGCGACGGGCCGGCGTCTCACCCGTGCGGCCGGAATCGCCGGCGGCACGCTTGGCGAGCACCTTGCGGGTGTGCGCGGCCACCGGGCCGAAGCGCTCCTTGATAGACACCAGCAGCGGCACGGCGAAGAAGATCGACGAGTAGGCGCCGACGATCATGCCGACCAGCTGCACCAGCGCGAGATCCTTCAGCGTGCCCACACCGAGCAGCCAGACGGCGATCACCAGCATGCCGACAATGGGCAGAATGCCGATCACCGTGGTGTTGATCGAACGCATCAGCGTCTGATTGGCGGCGAGGTTGGCCTGTTCACCGTAGGTGCGCCGGGTCAGATGCAGGACGCCGCGGGTGTTCTCCTCGACCTTGTCGAACACCACGACGTTGTCGTAGAGCACGTAGCCCAGAATCGTCAGCAGACCGATCACCGCGGCGGGCGTCACCTCGAAGCCGACGATCGAATAGATGCCGGCGGTGACGATCATGTTGAAGAACAGCGAGGCGATCGCGGCGATCGACATGTCGCGTTCGAATCGGATCGCGATGTAGATCATCGTCAACAGGACGAACACCACCAGCGCGATGAGCGCCTTGCGGGTGATCTGCCCACCCCAGGTCTCGCTGATCTCGGTGACGCTGATGACGCTGCGGCTGGCCGTACCGCTGGCATCCTTCGGATGGTACTTCGTGAACAGCGCATCCGCGATCTTGTCCTGCTGCGCGGAATCCAGTGTCTCGGAACGGATCTCGAACGAGGCCGAGGAACCCGAACCGACCTTCTGCACGGTCACCGGACTGTGTCCCAGTGCCTGCGAGTAGGTGTCCTCGACCGAGGTCGTACTCATACCGCTGGTCGCCGGGATCTGGATCTTCGTACCGCCGGCGAAATCGATGCCGAGGGTGAAGCCGCGCACCGCGATACTCAGCACCGCGATCAGGACCAGCACCGCGGCGATGCTGTAGTACAACTTGCGGCGGCCGACGATCTGGAAGCCGCCGGTGCCGGTGTAGAGGCGTTCGAAGAATCCGTGCTTCGGTGCGTCCGCGGTGGGCAGCGACTCGTCCACGAGTGGTTCCTCCAACACCTGACTGCGATTGTCGCTCATCGTGCCCCCGTCCCTACGAGAGTTCCGGCCGCCTTGCGTTCCCGCGCGACCTGCTGCACCGCGCCCAGACCGTTGACCGACGGCTTCGCCCAGAACGGCGAGCGCGAGGCCAGCATCATCAGCGGCGAGGTCACCAGGTAGAGCACGACCACGTCGAGCACGGTGGTGAGGCCGAGGGTGAACGCGAAGCCCTTCACCTGACCGGCCGCCAGGATGTAGAGCACCACCGAGGCGATGAGGCTGACGGTCTTACCGGAGAGGTTGGTGCGCTGCGCGCGAGCCCAGCCGCGCGGGACGGCCGAGCGGAAACTGCGGCCCTCGCGCATCTCGTCCTTGATGCGTTCGAAGAACACGACGAACGAGTCCGCGGTCATACCGATACCGATGATCAGACCGGCGATACCGGCCAGGTCCAGGGTGAAGTTGATCCACCGGCCGAGCAGCACGATGATGCCGTACACCGCCACACCCGAGGCCACCAGCGAGAACCCGGCGAGGAAGCCGAGCATCCGGTAGTAGAGCAGGCAGTACAGCAGCACCGCGATCAGCCCGATCGCACCGGCGATCAAACCGGCGTGCAGTGAGGCCAGGCCCAGCGTCGCCGACACCGTGGACGCTTCCGACACCTCGAACGACAGCGGCAGCGAACCGTACTTCAGCGAGTTGGCGAGCTCCTTGGCGGTGGAGGCGTTGAACTGACCGGTGATCTGGGTGGTGCCGCCGAGCTGCGGGCCCTGCTGCACGACCGGCGCGCTGATCACCTTCGAGTCGAGGGTGAAGGCCACCTGCTTCTGCAGGTATTCCTTGGTGAGGTCGGCCCAGGCGTCGGCGTTCTTGAACGTCAGATCGACCGCCCACTGCGACTGCTGGTTCAGCGACGAGCTCGCATCCTTGATGTCCTGGCCATCGATGCGCATCGGGGCCAGCAGATACACCTCGTTGCCGTCCGACGAGCAGGTCACCAGCGGCAGCTTCGGATCGTCGTTACCGGCCAGCGGATCGGGCTTGTGGCAGTCCAGCTGCTGGGCCGCCAGCTGCTGGACCTGCGGGTCGGTGCTCTGGCGCAGTGCCCGCGCCGCGTCGATCTCCTGCTTGGCCTGCTGCTGCGGCGTCAGCGCCGGATTCGGCGCTCCCGACTGCGGCGACGGTGCCGGAGTGGGTGCGGGCGTCGTCGGGGCCTGTGCCGGAGCCGGGAAGACCCGGTTCTGCGCGGTCGTGCCCGAGGATTCGCCGGTACCGGACGTCTCACCCGAGGAAGCCGTCCCCGAGGCGGTGCCGGATTCGTTCGACGGCTTGGATTCGGTACCCGGCGACGCACCCGGCGTGGGGGCCTGCTGCCCCGCCCCCGGAGCCGGCTCCGGAGTGTTCGCCGGCGGGGTGCCGGGCTGTTCCGCACCGGGTGCGGGCTCGCCACCTGCACCGGTCTGGATCTTGCCGTCGGGCCCCACCGGAAGCGGCTGGCCGACCACCGGGCGGATATAGAGCTTGGCGGTGGTGGCCAGCGACTTCGCCTGCTGCCCGTCGTTGCCGGGCACGGTGATGACCAGGTTGTTGCCGTCGATCACCACCTCGGAACCGGCCACACCGAGGCCGTTGACCCGGGATTCGATGATCTGCTGGGCCTGCTTGAGGCTGTCCTTGCTGGGCTTACCGCCGTCGGGCGTGCGCGGGGTCAGCGTGACCTGGGTTCCGCCCTGCAGGTCGATTCCCAGCTTGGGTTCCGGCGACTTGTCACCGGTGAAGAACACCAACGCGTAGATCACCGCGAGCAGCACGGCGTAGACGCCGAGCAGCCGCAGCGGATGCCCCGTTCCCTTGGAAGGTGGCACAGTACATATCTCCTAGGCGGTGAGGGTGGCGGCCGGAATTGCGGCATGACCTGCGAACATGGAGCACCGGCGGACGCGGGCCCACGGACACGCCGCACCGCCGTCGCGGCGGTGAGCGCTGCGACGGCGGAAGCGGGTCAGTCTTTGCGCAGCCGGGCTGCGGTGTCCTCGACGGATTCCTCCGCACCGGACACCGGGGAGGAACCGTTGGCCGAGCCGCTCGCGGCAGCCGATCCGTTGGTCCCGTTGGTGGCAGCACCCTCCACCGTCGTGCCGGCGATCGCCTCGTCGTCCGACTCGTCCGCGGCGGAATCCGCCTCGGCGGCGTCGCCGGTGGGGCGCACATCGCGGATGGCGGCGCGCAGCCAGGTGGTCACCACATCCTCGGCGATCTCCAGGTCGACGGTCTCCTCGTCGAGGTCGACCACGGTGCCGTAGAGACCGGAGGTGGTGGTGACCTGGTCACCCACCTTCACGTTCTCCTGCATATCGGCGACCTTCTGCGCTTCGCGCTTCTGGCGGCGGACACCGAGAAACATCGGTACGAGCAGAACTACCAGTAGCAGCGGAAACAGCAGGTTCGCCATCGTCGTAGTCGGTCCTAGTTTGGTGGGTTGGATGGGCTGTACCCACACAGTCTGCCAGCAACCTGGAATATCGCCACACCCGCGGTGTGCGCGGCGGGGTGCGCCACACCGGCGCGAACCCCGTCCGCGCCGGTGTCTCAGGCCGCGGGCGCGCCGTAGACGTAGTCGTCGAGCGGGAAGTTCACCGCTTCGCGGTGGGTGGTGACAGTACTGTTCGGGCGCAGCAGCGCGGCCTCGCCGTGCTGGTTGAAGTAGTAGCTGCGGGCGGTCGAGCAATCGCCTGCGTAGAACACCGACGAGCCGAGCTTCTCGGTCACGTAGTCCAGGAATCGCGCGTTGGCCTCTTCGCGCACCTCGAAGACCTGCTCACCGCGCCGCCGGGCCTCGCGCAGCAGCCGGTCCATATGCTTCATCTGCGCCTCGATGGTGGTGAAGTAGGACAGACCGCTGTAGGAGTAGGGGCTGTTGAGGCTGAAGAAGTTGGGGAACTTCGGCACCGTGATGCCCTCGTAGGCCTGGAAACGGTTGTCGCGCCAGAACTTTCCGAGATTCACCCCGGCGCGCCCGATGATCTCGACGGCCGGGAAGTTCACATCCCAGAGATTGAATCCGGTCGCCAGGATCAGGGTATCGATCTCGGTCTTGTGGCCGTCCGCGGTCACGATGCCGTCGGCCTCGACATGGTCGATCGCATTGGTCTCGAGCCGCACGTGCGGCTCGTTGAAGGTCTTGAAGTAGGTGTTGGAGAAGGTGGGCCGCTTGCAGCCGAAGTCGTAGTGCGGGGTCAGCTTCTCCCGCGTCTGCTTGTCGCGCACCTGGGCGCGCAGGTGCGCCTTCGCCAGCAGCGCGGCGCCCTTGTTGCCGAATCTGGCCTGCTTGTAGTGCAGCACGCCGGAGACCATCAGTAGTTCCAGCGCGCCGGTGTTGACCAGCCGGGCCGCCTTCTGGGTCAGCGGCAGCTTCTCGAACAGCTGCTGGACCGGCTTCGGGATGGCGGTGTCGACCTTCGGCACGACCCAGATCGGGGTGCGCTGGAACACGGTCAGTTCCGCGACCTTCTTCGCGGCTTCCGGGACGAGCTGCACGGCGGTGGCGCCGGTGCCGATGACGGCGGCGCGCCGGCCGGTCAGATCGAAATCGTCCTCCCAGGCGGTGGTGTGGATGATCTTGCCGGCGAAACTGTCGATGCCCGGGAACGGCGGGGTGTAGGGCTGGGACAGGAATCCGGTCGCGGTGAGCAGATAGCGCGCGGTGAGGGTCTCGCCTCCCTCGACCGACACCACCCAGTACGCGTGCCCGGAATCCCAGCGAGCACCGCCGACGACCTGGTTGAACCGCATCCGGCGGCGCAGGTCGTATTTGTCCGCGATGTGCTCGGCGTACTTCTTGAGCTCGGCGCCCGGGGCGAACAGTCGCGACCAGTGCGGATTCGGTTCGAACGAATAGGAGTAGGTCACCGAGGCGATGTCGACCGCCAGGCCCGGGTAGTGGTTGACGTGCCAGGTGCCGCCCAGGCCGTCCTCCCGTTCGAGGATCACGAAATTCTTCAGGCCGAGACGATCCAGCTGGATCCCGGCCCCCATACCGCCGAATCCCGCACCGACCACCACGGCGTCGTATCGAGGTGCCACGCCGAACCTCCCTGTTACCTGACGTATCTGATACGGAATGACACATCATTCCGTTGCGGAACACCGTATCATCGGCTCCGTGCCGAAGCCATCCACACATCTGGAGCGACGCAAGGCCGAACTGCGGCAACAGATCATCGACACCGCCTTCGCCTGCTTCGCCGACAAGGGCTATCACGCCACCGGAATCGCCGATATCGCCACGGCCCTGGGAATCGGGCACGGGACGTTCTATCGCTACTTCGAAAACAAACGCGACATCATCGACCACGTGATCGACGATCTGGCCGCGCGGATCATCGAAGCGCTCGGAACCGAGAACGCGCCCGACGCGGCGAC
Organism: Nocardia aobensis NBRC 100429; assembly: GCF_000308375.1. GTDB lineage: Bacteria > Actinomycetota > Actinomycetes > Mycobacteriales > Mycobacteriaceae > Nocardia > Nocardia aobensis. Next base: position 20,906 of record NZ_BAFQ01000122.1, read on the forward strand.
CTCACTCGATGACTACCGGCATCAGCTGGACCGGATCGGGGTGGCGCTGCATCGGATCTTCCTCGAGGACCGGCGGGTCGCGCAGTTGCTGCTGTTCCAGGCGACCGGTATCGATCCGGAATTGACGATGCGGCTCTACGGCTTGCTCGACACCGCCGACGCGCTGACCACCGGATATCTCGAACACGGGGTGGAACTCGGCTATCTGCGGGCCGATCTCGACGCCGCCAATACGGCCAAGGCGGTGACCGGCATGTTGCTGGCGGCCATCGTGCACGGGCTGCGCGATCCCGATCCGGAGTCGACCGCGGGTCTGGCCCAGGCGATTCCGCGACTGTTGATCGACGGGGTGCGCGCCGGCGGAGCGGTGTAGTAACAATGTGCGGGTGACGCCGGAGTATGTGCGAGGGATCCGATTCGGGCGGGCCCCGATCGGGCACCGCGGCTACGACCCCGCCGAGGTCGACGCGTTCTGCGCCGCCCTCGCCGATGCCTTCGCGGGCCGGGCCGCGCTGAGTGCGGCCGCCATTCGCGGGCACGAATTCGGCCTGGCCGCCCCCGGCCGCCGCGACTACGACCGCGACGAGGTGGACGCGTTTCTCGATCGCGCCTGTGTGGAACTGGAATTCGCGCGCTACGGCCCGGCCCGGCCGCAGGTGGCGTGGCCGCCCTCGGCGGAATACGTCTCGCGGCTGCGGTTCTCGGCCCCGCCGCTGGGACGGAGCGGATATGTCGCCGACGAGGTCGACGCGTTCCGGGAGCGCGTGGCGGCAGTGCTGGCACAGACCGCCACGGGATGGGACGTCGCGGCGATCAGGCCCGAATTCGGCACGGCCGAGGCCGGTGTCCGCGCCTATCACTCCGCCGAGGTGGATGCCTTCGTGGATGCGGTCGCGGCGCTGGTGAGTTAGCGCGGCCCTACGACCGGGCCGGACCGTGTCAGTCGAACAGGTCGAGCGTGGGCTGGGCTTCGCGGCCCCGGACCTCGATGGATCCGAAGACCAGATCCGGCGGCGGCACCAGGCCCAGATGTTCCCAGGCCGCGGCGGTGGCGACCCGCCCGCGCGGGGTGCGCGCCACCATCCCGGCACGGACCAGGAACGGTTCGCACACCTCCTCGACGGTGGCGGCCTCCTCCCCCACGGCCACCGCCAGCGTCGACACCCCGACCGGTCCGCCGCCGAAGCCGCGGACCAGCGCACCGAGGACCGCGCGGTCGAGCCGGTCCAACCCCAGCGAATCGACGTCGTAGACCGCCAGCGCGGCCTTGGCGATGTCCCGGGTGACCAGGCCGTCGGCCCGCACCTCGGCGTAGTCGCGCACGCGGCGCAACAGCCGGTTGGCGATGCGGGGCGTACCCCGGGAGCGGCCGGCGATCTCGGCCGCCGCGTCGGATTCGATGCGCACCCCGAGGATCGCCGCCGAGCGCTGCAGGATGCGCTGCAGTTCCTCGGGCTCGTAGAAGTCCATATGGCCGGTGAAACCGAAGCGGTCGCGCAGCGGGCCGGTCAGCGCGCCCGAGCGCGTGGTCGCTCCGACCAGGGTGAACGGCGCGATCTCCAGCGGAATCGAGGTCGCTCCCGGTCCCTTGCCGACCACGACGTCGACCCGGAAATCCTCCATCGCCAGATACAGCATCTCCTCGGCCGGGCGGGCCATGCGGTGGATCTCGTCGATGAACAGCACATCGCCCTCGACCAGGTTGCTGAGCATCGCGGCCAGGTCACCCGCGCGTTCCAGGGCAGGACCGGACGTGATGCGCAGTGCGGTACCGAGCTCGCCGGCGATGATCATCGCCATACTGGTCTTGCCCAGTCCAGGCGGGCCGGACAGCAGGACGTGGTCGGGGGTGCCGCCGCGCTGGGTCGCACCGCGCAACACCAGGGCCAGCTGTTCGCGCACCCGGGGCTGGCCGATGAAGTCGTCGAGGGATTTGGGGCGCAGCCCGGCCTCGATGTCACCGTCGGACGTCAGATAGTTCGCGGTAACCGCGGATTCGCCCCCGTCCGCGCCGGTCTCGACATCCTCGGCGCCGGAAGGAGATTCGTCTTCGTGCATCGGCGTCACCGGTTCCGGCCGAGAATCGCCAAGGCGGCTCGCAGCGCCTGCGAGGTCCCGAGCTCGGGTTGTTCTGCGAGGACGCCGTCGACGGCCGGTTCGGCCTGCTTCACCGGGAAGCCGAGCCCGATCAACGCCTCCACGACCTGATCACGCACCGGAGTGACGACCGGGGCGGGCGCCGCGCCCGGCGGTGCGGACTGCACGGGAACCAGATTCACCTTGTCGCGCAATTCGACCACCATGCGCTCGGCACCGCGCTTTCCGATTCCCGGCACCCGCGTCAGTGCCGCGACATTGCTCTCCGCCAACGCTTTCCGCAGCGCCTCGGGCTCGAGCACCGCCAGCACCGCCATCGCCAGCCGGGGACCGACACCGGAAACGGTCTGCAGCAGTCCGAACAGATCGCGCGCCTCGGTGTCGGCGAAGCCGTAGAGCGTCATCGAATCCTCGCGCACGATCATCGCGGTGTAGAGGCGGGCCTCGTCGCCGCGGGTGAGACCGGCCAGCGTGGAGGGCGTGGCGTTGAGCCGATAACCGACGCCCGCGGCTTCCAGCACCGCGTGGTCGAGACCGATCTCCAGCACCTCACCGCGCACCGACGCGATCACCTGGTCACCGCCTTTCGTTGCTGGGCAAGCCTTTCGGCGTATCTGCGTCGCGCCTGTTCGGCCTGGGCCTCCGCCTTCGCCATCCGCTCCAGCATCGGCGCCCGCCAGCAGTGGCAGATCGCCAGCGCCAGGGCGTCGGCCGCATCAGCCGGTTTCGGCGCCGTCTGCAAGCCTAGGATGCGGGTCACCATGGCGGTCACCTGAGCCTTGTCCGCGGAGCCGTTGCCGGTCACTGCGGCCTTGACCTGGCTCGGGGTGTGGAAGGCGACCGGGATGCCGCGACGTGCCGCCGCCAATGCGATCACCCCGCCGGCCTGCGCGGTGCCCATCGCGGTGCGGACGTTGTGCTGGGAGAAGACCCGCTCGATCGCGACCGCCTCGGGCCGGTGGGTGTCCATCCAGTGCTCGGCGGCGTCGGCGACGCCGAGCAGCCGCTGCGCGAGGTCCATATCGGCGGGTGTGCGCACCACGTCGACGTCGAGCGCGGTGACCTGCCGCCCCAGCCCGCCCTCGACGATGCTCAGGCCGCACCGGGTGAGCCCGGGGTCGACACCCATCACGCGCACGAAATGCACCCCTGTCGAGTCGCGAACAATTGTTCGAAGTCTAACCGAGAGCCCCGGCACCGGCGGCCACCGACACGGAGCCCGAGCGCGGCGAGCCCGCGTACCGCGGGGTGGCGAACCCGCCTATTCCGATGCGGCCAGCGCGGATTCGAAGATTCGATGCGCGGTCGCGTCGAACAGAACGAAACGGATCTCGGTGGCGCCCGTGCGGACGGCCCGGACGGTGTCGAGGGCGATCCGGGCGCCGTCGTCGAGCGGCCAGCCGTAGACACCGGTGGAAATCGCCGGGAAGGCGATCGTGCGCGCGCCCAATTCTTCTGCGACACGCAGGGATTCGCGATAGCAGGAGGCCAGCAGGCCGGAGCGGTCGTGCTGGGCCGCCCAGACCGGGCCGACGGTGTGGATCACCCAGCGGGCGGGCAGGTTGCCCGCCGTCGTCGCCACGGCCGCGCCGGTGGGCAACCCGTCCGGATAGGTCGTCGCCCGCAACTGCTCGCAGGCGGCCAGGATCTCGGGTCCGCCTCTGCGGTGGATCGCGCCGTCGACACCGCCGCCACCCAGCAACCG
>NZ_BAFQ01000121.1 GCF_000308375.1 Nocardia aobensis NBRC 100429
CCTTGATGGTGTGGCTGATCATGATCAGCGAGGTCGCCATGCCGCGCTGCAGTCGGGTCAGTTCGTCGACGCGGTCGACCATGAAGTCACCGAGTCCCAGCACCTGCCACAGCTCGTCCATGACGACCTGGAAGTACCGCTGCGGCCCCAGTTTGCCGTCGGCGAGGACGTGCGCGGCCTCCACCGACGCGAACCCGTCGGCCCAGCAGGCCAGCATCACACCGGCTTTGAGCTTCTTGTCCCCGGTCGGGATGTGCGAGACGTCGATGCAGACCGCCACCGAGGAGGTGTCGATCGGCGTGGTGGTCTGACCGTTGAAGACCGCACCGAACGGCCCCTGGGTCAGCGCCCGCAGCGACCGCCGCAAGCCCTTGGTGGCCTCGTGGTACTCCTCGGTGTTGTCGGCGCCGGCGTCGAGCATCAGCTCCTGGCCGCCGCCGACCACCACCTCGAGCAGATCCTCCATGATGGGCGGTGATTCCGGCGCGAAGCCACTGCCTTCGCGGTACAGGATGCGCAGCGCGGTGGAGATCAAGGTCTCCTCGTAGTCGCGCACGCGGGCGCCACGCACGAGTTCGACCAGACCGGCGATCAACGTGACCTGGCGGGCCCGCAGTTCCTGGGTCACCTGCAACTGCAACTGGGGGAGGTCGTCCAGCAACGGGACGATCGAGCCGAGCACACCACCCGCGAGCGGATTCAGTTTGCCGTGCCCGTAGCCGAGGTCGATGACCTGGCCACCGACCATCTCCACCAGCTTGCGGTAGTCCGGTTTCACATCGGCCAGGATCAGCGGCGTGATCCCCTGGGCGACACCGCCGAGCACGATGCGGCGCACCAGCGAGGATTTACCGAAACCGTTGAGCCCCAGCACGAACAGGCTGGGCGCGGTGATGAAGCTGCCGCGCATGAACCAGTTCATGGGGTCGAAGCACACCGGCGCGCCGGTGTGCAGATGCGAGCCGAGCGGGGTGCCGATCAGCGGTGCGCCGGCGCCGACCGACCACGGCCACAGGCCGGCGACCTGCGCTGTGGTGGCGCGGTATTCGACGGGGCGGCCCACCACGTTCATCCGGCCGCCGCCGGCTCCGACGTAACCCCGATCGGTCAATTGTGCCGTGCCACGGTCGAATCCGTCCTCGACGACCGATTCGATGCGGGCCGCGGCGTTGACGCGGCGCAGGTCGTCGGTGCGGATCCGGAACGCCGCCCACGCGGCGCGCAATCCGGCGCCCTCGCGGGCCACCGCCTCCAGCCGCGCCCGGGCCGCATCATCGAGCAGGGGCGGACCCTGATTCTTCTTCTTGACCGGTTTGCTGCGCCGATCCCGCCGGTTGCCCGCCTCGGCATCCGCTCGGGACGCTCGCGACAGCTGTTCGTAGGAGGCCATTTTCGAGCCGTTGCGATCACGCAGCGTGCGCTGACCCCGGCCCGTGCGCCGGGCGGGCGGCGTCTCCGTGCGCCGGCGCGCCGTTCCTGCGCCGTATTCGGTACGCGTACTCCGCCGCGGCGCCGGCTCGTAGTCGCCGGTCATGTAGCGCCCTCCGCGCGTCTCGGGCGATACCTGGTCGAATCCGGCCGGCAGCTCGGCCGATTGCGGGGTGCCATGCGCATAGGAGATCTCTCGATCGTCGGGCCGGTCCTCCGGCCCGCCCACCCGGCGCCGGGTACGTGCCCCGGCCGAATTGTCGTGCGCCGCATCGTCGTCGGCGCCGCGTGACGTGGCAGTCGGCTCACCGCCGGAGCGGGCCGCGATCCCGTCGTCGGCGGAGACGCCGCCGGCCGCCTCGGCTGGACCGCTCGCACGGGAACGCACGGAGTCGGCGCTGTCCGCGAAGCCGCCAACGGGCGAGTCGCCCCGCTCGGCCTCCTCGGCCCGCGCGGCGCGGTCGCCGTCCACGAGATCCGCACCCTGGTCCGGCGAGTCGTGGTGGCTCGGCACCGGCCGCGTCGCGGTCGGCGAGTTCGCGTCGCCCGGCGTGGACCGGGGCGCACCGGCCCCCTGCCGTCGAGGGCCGCTCGTTGTCGGCGGGGTATCCGTATCGCGCTCGGCCCCATGGCTTTCGCGATCTGCGCTGTCCTCCACGCCCGCGATCCGGCTGCTGGTTCGCGGCGCCGTCGCGCCGGTCGTCGCGACGTCGTTGCCCGTCCCGGTGTTCTCCGGCAACGCCCTTCGCGGCGCTGCACTGCCGTCCGATCCGGCAGCACGGCGCGGGCGCGTGCTCGACCGTTCGGCTTCCCGGCCGTCGGCCGACCGGTCGCGTGCCGACTGCGACGTCGTCCGGCCGCCCCGGTTCTGCTCGGACTCGATCGCGTCCCCGCCCGCACGGCCGCGGGCGCCACTCGCATCGCCTGCCCCGCGACGGTTCTCGTCGCGTCCGACCGATCCGTCCCGGTCGCCGTTCGCCGGACGCCTGCGGCCCGGCTCCGGCTCGGCCCGCCGCATCGAACGCTCACCGGCGGATCCGGGCCTCGCCGCATCGTCACCGCGCCGGCGTGGGCTTCCCGAGCCGCGCTCGTCGGAGATCCGCTCACCTCCCGGACGCCGTTGTGGCGCATCGTATTCGGTATTCCGCGCGGAACGAGTACCCTCGCCCGCACCCGATTCGGGCGCGGGGCGGCGTTCGGCCTCCCGCCGGGGAGCCGCGGCGCCTCGGGTGCGTCCCGCACCGTCGACACCGGCTCCGGTGCGCGAATGCCCCGTCGCACGCCCACCGTGTTCCGGCGGCGCGGCGGGGTCCGGGCGAGCGTGTTCGCCCTCCTCGCGTCGCGCCCGCCGCCGCGCCGGGCGCAGCGGTACGTCATCCCAATCGGCAGGTGCGCCACCGTATTCCGAGCGGGGCAGGCCGGGCGCGTAGGCCTCGATGCCCCACTCGTCGTCGTGGGCCGTCCGCGTGCGCGGCCGGGCCTGGACCGGGTTCTCCGGATCCACCACCCGCTCGCTGTAGCGCGGTGGTTCGCCCCGGTAGCGGACCGGTGGCTCGTGCTCACCTGCCATCTGCGCTCACCCCGCCAATGCCTTGGGAATACTCGCGTGTTCCGGCAGGATCACCCCGCAGCCGAGTGAGGCCGCGAAGGCCGCCGCCTGGTAGCGGTAGCAACGCCGGATCTTCAACCGGGCCTGTGTGGACAGGTCGCGGGTAATCGCTTCGATCCGCGGCAGATCACCGCGCAGCGGTTCGGTGATGGTGACGAGCGCGCCGAACCGGGTCACACCGTGGCCGCGCGCCTGTTCCTCGCGCGCCTGCTGGGTGGCGCCGACCCGCAGCGTCGCCGAGGCGGAGACGACACCTCGTTCGCTCTGCTGCGCGACCAGCGCGTTCTTGTAGTCGTCGTCCACGATCTCGGCGGCGTCGGCGGCCGAATGCGGCCGGTAGACGATCGCGATCCGCTTGCGCGGGACCTCCGGATTCGGCGCCAGCAGCCGCTGCAACACCCGCTCGTCGACCGCGCCCTCGGGTGCGGCGTCCATCTCCCAGGTGACCGAGCGGCCGCCGTCGTGGATGAACTGGTCCCAGCGTTCCTCGTGCGAGATCGGGCCCGCGTCGGCCCAATCCAGCCCGTGCCCGCCGATCTCGCCTGCGGCCACCTCCAGATCGGCCTGCGCGGCCGGGTCGTAGCTGCGGCGGATGAACGAGATCACCTCGTCGGCCGACATCGGCTGCGCGCGCACCCCCGCTTCGGCCAGCGCCGCGCAGATCCCCGGCAACCGGCGGCCGATCTCGACGGCCTCCTCGGCCGGATTCTTGCGTCGTTCGGCGGTGGTGGCCTTGAACGTGAGCGCCACCCGCGGCAGCAATTGCACGCGCTCCTGCGGCAATTCGGTCGCCAGCTCGTACATCACCTGCTGGGCCAGCGCCGGCGATTCCGGCCGGGTGATCGTGGAAACCTCGGTGAGCAGACGGTTTCCGGTCTCCGGGACGGTGTCGATCACCGGAACCACCGCGACGATGTCGGAGGTCTGGCCCAGCGAGGCCAGGAAGGTGCCCCAGGCGGACACCCACCGATCGATCACCGGCTGGTCGACCGCCTCGTGTCCCTGCGGCCAGGCCCGCAGTACGACCGTGTACTGCGCGAACTGTGGCAGATGGATCATCCCGAAGCTGTAGCCGCCGGCGTCGATTCCCTCGTACAGCCGCGACGGCGCCATCAGTCCGGGCAGGCGCGCGACGCCGCCGGGAATGCGGGAGAACCGGCCGCCGCGATAGACGTGCTCGCCCTTGCTGCGGCCGCGCAACCAATGGAACATCATCAATCCCGTCTCGTAACCGGAGCGGCCCCCCGTCCGCCACACCAGTGGAACCATCACGACCAGACCGATGATCGCGACGAACAGCGCCGGTTTCGGCCCGGCGACCAGCGCCGTCATCAGGGCGGTGATGACGACGACGAAGCCGAGCACCGTCTCCCCCCAGCGCAACCCGAAAAGGCCTGCGCTGCGGGGCTTCTGCCACAGCCCGTACGAGCGGCGCTCGTAGGTGTCGGTCGTCGTCATCGCGGAATGGTGCTCCTGCCGAGGTCGGGTGCGCGGTTGGCCCAGCGGTCACCGGCGATATCGCCCATGGCTTCGTCGGCGCGGTTGAGATGCGCGCCCGCGGCCCGGGCCGTCGCGATGTTGTTCATGACTCGCGACGCGCCGGATGGTACCGCCGCCGCAC
>NZ_BAFQ01000120.1 GCF_000308375.1 Nocardia aobensis NBRC 100429
GGAGTCGTACTCGTCGCGGCGATACCGATGGCCGCTGCGGCCGGTCCGCTCGTACTCCGGTTCGGCGTAGTCGTCGGCGTAATCCGGGTCGGCGTAATCGGGATCCGCGTATCCGGCGTCGGCGAGCTCGTGGTCGTAGCGAGCGTCGTATCCCGCGGCGGGATCGGCGTAGTGCGCGGCCGGTTCGTCCTCGTCGACGTAGCGCGGAATGACGGCGGTGTCGTCGTCCTCGTAGTCGTCCCACTCGTCGGTGGCGCTACGGTGCGCACCGCCGCGCCGGTAGCGCCGCTGCTGCTCGTCGGCGCGCCGGCGCGAGCGTTCTCCGGCCCGGGACCAGCGGTCACTCATCCGACCACCTGGCCTCGTCTGCACCGGCCGAGTTCAACACCGCACTCCGTTCGTCCAACCACCCTTGCAGGATCGACACGGCAGCCGCCTGGTCGATGACCTGCCGCCGGCCGCGCGCGCGAACTCCACTGTCCCGCAATGCACGTGCAGCTGACACCGTAGTCAAACGTTCGTCGGAAAGTCGTATCGGCACACCAGGAATCATGTCCCGCAAACGTCGCGCGAACCGGGCGGCCAACTGTGCCGACGAGCCACTGGCCCCACGTAATGTGCGTGGCAGACCGACGATTACCTCGACCGCCTCGTATTCCCGCACAATCTCGGCTACCCGGATCAGATCGGTTGCCGGACCTCGTTTTCCACCCTTGACGGTCGGGACCGTCTCCACCGGCGTCGCCAGGATCCCGTCCGGGTCACTGGCCGCCACTCCGATGCGCACGGTTCCCACGTCGATGCCGATCCGCCGGCCGCGACCGGGATCGGTCCGCGCGCTGGGGCGTTCGGCCGGAATGTCGTCCGGCCGGGCGGCCCCGGCTTCCGGAGCCGCCCCCGATGGGGACGGCTCCGGTTCCGAGGGCTCCGAATTATCGGAATTGTCCATCAGGCGGCGATCTCGGCCACCCGCGCGCGCACGCCGGCCAGGCCGGCCTCGATACCGGACGGATCCGAGCCGGCGCCCTGCGCCATCTCCGGCTTACCGCCACCGCGGCCCGCGATACTCGAACCGAAGCTGCCGACCAGATCGCCGGCCTTCACACCGAGTTCCTGAGCGGGCTTGTTCACCGCGACCACGAACGGGACCTTGCCGTCGGCGTTGCCGAGCAGCACGACCACCGCCGGTTCACTGCCGAACCGGCCGCGGATATCGGTGGCCAGGGTCCGCAGATCGCCCGCGCCGACGCCCTTCGGGGCCGCGGCCGCGACCAGCAGCACCTTGCCGACGCGCTGGGCCTGCTCGACGTAGGTCCCCGCCTGCGACAGGACGGCCGCGGCCTTGGTGCGCTCGAGTTCCTTCTCGGCGACCTTCAGCCGTTCCACCAGTTGCTCGACCCGGGCCGGCACATCCTCGGAGGGCACCTTCAGCGAGGCGGCCACACCGGCCAGCAGGGCCCGCTCCTTGGCCAGATACTTGTAGGAATCCAGCCCGACGAACGCCTCCACGCGACGCACACCGGAACCGACCGACGATTCGCCGAGCAGTGTGATCGGCCCGATCTGCGACGAATGTTCGACGTGGGTACCGCCGCACAGTTCCATCGAGAACGGCCCGCCGATTTCGACGACCCGCACCTCGGACCCGTAGTTCTCGCCGAACAGTGCCAGCGCGCCCATCGACTTGGCCTTGGGCAGATCGGTGACGAAGGTGTTCACCGGGAAGTCCGAGCCGACCGCGTCGTTGGACACGGCCTCGATATCGGCCTTCTGCGACTCCGAGAGCTGGCCCTGCCAGTTGAAGTCGAACCGCAGATATCCGGGCTTGTTCAGTGAACCGGCCTGAACCGCGTTGGGGCCCAGCACCTGCCGCAGCGCGGCATGCACCATGTGCGTGCCGGAGTGGCCCTGGGTGGCGCCGCGCCGCCACGCCGGATCGACCTGAGCGAGTACGGCATCGCCCTCGGTGATCTGCCCGCGCTCGACGGTGGTCTTGTGCACCCACAGCTTCTTGGCGATCTTCTGCACGTCGTTGACGCGCAGTTCCGTGCCCGAGGCGGTGAGGCTGCCGCGGTCGGCGATCTGACCGCCCGATTCGGCATAGAGCGGACTGCGATCGAGGATGACCTCGACATCCTGCCCGGCGGTCGCGGTGGGGACCCGCACACCGTCGGCGATGAGGGCGAGAACCCGTGCCTCGGTGGCCAGTTCGTCGAAGCCGGTGAATTCGGTGGCGCCCCGGTCGACCAGTTCCTTGTAGATCGACAGGTCGGCGTGGGCGTGTTTGCGCGCCTGCGCATCGTCCTTGGCGCGCTGCCGCTGCTCGGCCATCAGCGTGCGGAAACCCGACTCGTCGACCTCGAGCCCGGCCTCGGCGGCCATCTCCAGGGTCAGGTCGATCGGGAAACCGTAGGTGTCGTGCAGGGTGAACGCCTCACTGCCCGCGAGGGTGCGCCCGCCGGTGGCCTTCACCTCGGCGACCGCGTCGTCGAACAGTTTCGACCCGGTGCTCAGCGTCTTGAGGAAGGCGGTCTCCTCACCCACGGCGACGGTCTCGATGCGAGTGAAGTCGGTAGCCAGTTCGGGGTACGAGGGCGCCATGAGATCGCTGACGACCTTCATGAATTCGCCGATCACCGGCTTCTCGGCGCCCAGCAGCCGGGCCGAGCGCACGATCCGGCGCAGCAAGCGGCGCAGCACGTAGCCGCGGCCGTCGTTGCCGGGGTTGACGCCGTCGGCGATCAGCATCGCCGAGGTGCGGGCGTGGTCGGCGATGACGCGGAAGCGCACGTCGTCGGCGTGTTCGACGCCGTAGCTCTTACCGGTCAGCTCCTCGGCCTTGGAGATGATCGGGCGCAGCAGATCGGTTTCGTAGACGTTGTCCACACCCTGCAGCAGCATCGCCACGCGTTCGATGCCCATACCGGTATCGATGTTCTTCTTCGGCAGCGACCCCACCGGCGGATAGCCCAGCTTGGGGCTCTGCTCGCCGCGGATGTCCTGCATGAACACGAGATTCCAGATCTCGAGGTAGCGATCCTCGTCGGCGACCGGGCCGCCCTCGGCGCCGTATTCGGGTCCGCGGTCGTAGTAGATCTCCGAACACGGCCCGCCGGGACCGGGCACGCCCATATCCCAGTAGTTGTCCTTGCCGTCGCGGAACTGGATGCGTTCGGTCGGGATTCCGGCGACGCGGTGCCAGATCTCGGCGGCCTCGGGATCGCTCTCATAGGCGGTGACCCAGATCCGCTCCGGATCGAAGCCGAATCCGCCCTCCTCCTGAGATTTGCTGATCAGTTCCCAGGCGAAGGTGATGGCACCTTCCTTGAAGTAGTCACCGAAGGAGAAGTTGCCCGCCATCTGGAAGAAGGTGTTGTGGCGGGTGGTGACGCCCACCTCTTCGATATCGCCGGTGCGCACGCACTTCTGCACGCTGGTCGCACGCGCGAACGGCGGCGCCTCCTGGCCCAGGAAATACGGCTTGAACTGCACCATGCCCGCATTGACGAACAGCAGGTTCGGGTCCGGCAGGATCAACGAGGCACTGGGTACCTCGGTGTGGCCGGCACGGACGAAGTGGTCCAGGAAACGCCGTCGGATCTCGTGGGTCTGCACGAATATCCAGCCTACCGGGCGCGGTCCAGCCGGTTTTCAGCGGTCGTGGGCGCGCCCGTGTCTCAGCGCCCTCGGACGATCCGCCGCAACTTGGTGACCCGCGGCCCGATCTCGCGCTCGTAGCCGTGATCGGTCGCGGTGTAGTAGTCGGCGCCGACCAGTTCGTCGGGCGGATACTGCTGGGCGAGGATCCCGTCCGGGTGGTCGTGCGGGTATTTGTAGCCCTGCGCATTGCCCAGTTTCGCCGCCCCCGCGTAATGCCCGTCGCGCAGGTGGGGTGGCACCGCACCGGCCTTACCGGCCGCGATATCGGACATGGCCGCGCCGATGGCCGCCGCGACCGCACCCGATTTGGGCGCGGTGGCCACGTGGATGGTGGCGTGCGCGAGCGCCAGCTGCGCCTCCGGCATACCGACCAGCTGCACCACCTGCGCGGCGGCGACCGCGGTCTGCAGGGCGGTCGGATCAGCCATGCCGACGTCCTCGGACGCCTGGATCATCAATCGCCGCGCGATGAAGCGCGGATCCTCGCCCGCGCTGATCATCCGGGCCAGATAGTGCAGCGCCGCGTCGACATCGGACCCCCGCAGCGATTTGATGAACGCGCTGATCACGTCGTAGTGCTGGTCGCCGGCGCGGTCGTAGCGAACCGCGGCCTTGTCGACGCTGGCCTCCACCAGATCCACGTCCACCGTGCCGTCCAGCGACGATTCCGCCGAGGCCTCCAGGGCGGTCAGCGATCGGCGCGCGTCACCGCCGGCGATGCGGACGATGTGGTCGAGCGCCGCCTCCGTAACGGTGTACTGCCCTGCCAGACCTCGCTCATCGTCGATCGCGCGACGCAGTACGATGCGAATATCGTTGTCCGACAACGACTTCAACTGCAACACCAGCGACCGCGACAGCAGCGGCGACACCACCGAGAACGACGGGTTCTCCGTGGTTGCCCCGACCAGCAGCACCACCCGGTTCTCCACCGCGGCCAGCAGGGCGTCCTGCTGGGTTTTGGAGAACCGGTGCACCTCGTCGATGAACAGCACGGTCTGCTCCCCCGCGAGCAGCCGCCGCCGCGCCAGCTCGATGACCGCGCGCACCTCCTTGACGCCCGCCGACAATGCCGAGAGCGCCTCGAAACGACGGCCGGTCGCGGTCGAGATGAGCGCGGCCAGCGTCGTCTTGCCCGTCCCGGGCGGGCCGTAGAGCAGCACCGATGCCGCACCCGACCCCTCGATCAACCGGCGCAGCGGCGATCCCGGGCCGAGCAGGTGCTGCTGGCCGACCACCTCGTCCAGGCTCGCGGGCCGCATCCGCACCGCCAGCGGCGACATCCTGCCCGCCGGCGGCAATGCGGCGGATGCGCCGGACACTTCCTCCACCTCCGGCGCCTCGAACAACCCTTCGCTCACGCCTCGACGGTACCGATGAGCACCGACACTCAGGGCGAGGCGGGGTCGGGGCGCAGAATTCGCCCGGCCTGCGCCTCGATCGACGCCCGCAGTTCGGCATCGGTCAGCTCGCGCAGGCCCGCGGCGCTGCGCAGGAACGGCTCGAGCAGCTGCCAGCCCATGGTGAAGGCGGCCAGATGGGCCACCGCCAGTCCGGCCGCGCGGTCGCTGTCCATCTGCGGCCGGAGATGCTCGATCAGCATCGCCATCACGGGGAACTGTTCCTGCAGCTCGCCGACCGGATAGCCGTCGAGGATGCAGCGGGCCAGCACGGTCAGATGGCGGCGCAGCCGGGGATCGGTGGCGGTGAGCTGCCCGGCGGCGGCCACCGCGCCCGATTGCTCCCCGAGATAGCTCAGCACGGCCCCGACCAGCCGATCCTTGGCACCGAGATGCCGGAAGACCAGGCCGTGGTTGACCCCGGCACGCTCGGCGATGTCGCGGATCGAGGTCGCGGCCGGGCCGCGTTCGGCGAACAGGTCGGCGGCGGCCTCCGTGACCGCCGCGACGACCGCGTCGCGACCGACCGGCGCGGCGCCGGAGTCGTCAGGACGCGGAGGCGATGGCGGGTTCTCGGACATCGGGCTACAGTAGCGAATACCGGTGTAGTCAATCGACTACAGTCGTCCGATCGCCGAAGGAACCGCCATGACGCAGACCACCGCCGCGGAGACCGAACCGCGTACGCACTACCCCGTTAGCTCGTTTCCACTGCCGGGATTTCCGCTGATCGCGGGCCCGTTCACCCATCTGGTCGCCGAACGTGACCGTCTGGCCGCACTGCGCTGGCAGCATTTCGACGCCCGTCAGGTCGGCGTCAGCCTCGGCGCGGAGATCAGCGGCGTGGATCTGACCCGGGAGCTGCCCGCGGAGGTGATCGCCGAACTGCGCCGGGCACTGCACGAGTACAAGGTGCTGTTCTTCCGCGAGCAACCGCTGACGCCCGCCCGCCACGTCGCGTTCGCGGCGCGCTTCGGCACCCTCGAGGTGCATCCGTTCATCCCGTCCAACACCGAGCAGCCGGAGCTGGTCCGCTTCGAGAAGACCCCGACGATGGCGGGCGTCGAGAACATCTGGCATCACGACGTGACCTGGCGGCCGCAGCCGTCGATGGGCGCGATCCTGCACGCCGTCGCCGTTCCCGAGATCGGCGGCGACACGCTGTTCTCGGATATGTACGCCGCCTACGAGGCCCTCGATGCCGAGACGCGGACCCGGATCGACGACCTCACCGCGACCCACGACTACACCCGTGCCTTCGGCCGCGGGCAGACCGCCGCGGCGCAGGAGGCGCTGCGCGCCCAGCATCCGCCGGTCAGCCACCCTGTGGTGTGCACACACGAGGCGACCGGACGCCGGCACCTGTACGTCAATCGCATCTTCGTGGACCGGATCGACGGCATGGATCCCGAGGCGAGCCACGACCTGCTGGACCGGCTCTGCCGCCAGGCCGATTACCCGGAACACCAGGTGCGGCTGCACTGGGAGCCCGACACCGTCGCCTTCTGGGACAACCGGGCCGTGCAGCACTACGCCGCCAGCGACTACTGGCCACAGATGCGAATCATGGAACGAGCCTCGATCGTGGGACCGCGACCGGCCCGCTGAGTCACTCCTCCCAGAGTTCCTCGAGGGTGGCGGAGACATGCTCGGCGAAGTCGCCGAGTGTGTCGTCGCCGGTGCAGCGCGCATCCTCGGCCAGCGCCGCCCAGCGGTTGATCAGCGCGGCCGAGCGCGGCACCGACAGGCCGTGTTCGCGGGCCGCGGCGATGCGGGTGTGATCGGCGGGCAGGAACCAGAAGGTCGTCAGCCACACCCAGATGAGCCGGGCCTCGAGGATGCGTTCGGCCAGCAGGTCGTCGTCGGCGAGGGCGGGCCACACGCCCACGACCTCCGAGCGCCACGCTTCCACCATCTGATGCGCGCGCTCGCGAGAGAGTTCGAAATCGCACAGGCAGCCCGGGAACGAGACCAGCGCGTAGGCGATGTCGAGGGTGGCGTCGCGGAAACCGCCCCATTCGTAGTCGAGGAACCGGGCACCCTCGTCGTTGAGGATCACATTGTCCGGACACAGGTCCGAGGGGCTGAACGCGCGGAAGCGGCCCGCGGAGAACAGGCGATTGCCCCGCACGATGCGTTCCGCGATCTCGCCCGGCACGTCGATGCCGACCTCGCGGGCCAGCATTCCGGGTACCTCACCGATCGCGGCCTCGGCCTGCTGGGCGATGCCGTCGACCCGGTGCACCACTTCCACTCGCCGCAGCAGCGCCACGAAATCGGCCTCCCGGCCGACCGTGGCGGCGTGCATACGGCCCAGCGCCTGCGCGAACGCCATCTGGGCGTTGCGGGTGGCGGGTTCGGCGCCGGTTTGCAGCACCGAGGTGAGCGACATGTTCTCGCCCAGATCGCTGAGGATCAGCAGCCGATCCGGCAGGCTGTGGGCCAGCAGATAGGCACCGGGCCGGTGCTCGCTGCTGAGTGCGGTGGTGAACTGGTAGGACACCGCCTCGCGCAGGAACGCCGAGTCTATGCTCGCGACCCCGGGCGCCAGCCCGCCGATCCGGCGCTCCTGTGCGGCGCCACGGACCTGCTTGACGATCAGGGTGCGAGGAAGTGAGAACGAGTTCTCCGCTACGCGTACGCGCAGCACCGTCGTCCTGCCACTGCCGCTGAGTTCGATCGGATCGCTCAGCTTCACCGCAGCACCCATGCGCTTCGTGAGCAACTGTTGTGCCGCGGACACGACTTCGGCGGCGCGTTCGGCCAATAGTGCGGTCATCGCCAACCAAGTTACTCGCTCCAGGTCACTTTCAGCGAGCGGATCGGCAACCTTTCGCGCGTCGTCGGCGTGTCCCCGCCGAGCGGCTGCGACCGGACCGAGATGCTCATTACGCTCATCGTCGGCCGGGTCGCGGATCCGGCCCGATGCCGCGGCCCGTCGCTTGACACGCCCGGCCGTGTCCGGTTGTGTCGAAATCTCAACTGCAGTGTGCCGCACCAGAACCCAGGTGATTCGAAAGGTCCGACGATGACCGACTCCCCGCAGTCCGCACCCCGCGACACCGGCGAAGGCGGTGAACGGCGACCGGAGAGCCGGCCCGGGCAGCATCCCACCGGTCCCGCACGACCCGGCGCCGGGCCAGGCGAACATTCCGCAACGCCGGGCCGGCCCGAAATGGCCGGAGCCGCGGGTTATCCGCAGTTCGAGGGCTCCGGCGCACCGCAATACGGCACGCCGCAGTACGGCGGCGTTCCGGGCGAGCCGCCCCAGGTCACCCCGGGCGGGGTGCCCCCGGTGGCACCGCCGCCCGGAACGCACGGACAGCCCGGCCCCACCTACGGCCCTCCCGGCAGCGTCCCGCCGGGCGCCTATCCGCCGCCCGCCGATCCGACCTGGGGCGCACCGGACAACGGCATGCCGCCGCAGGGCGCGCCCGGGTACGGCGCGCCGCCGGGAAACGCCGGCGCGCCCGCGCTCAATGTCGGCCGGGCGCTCAACTTCGCGTGGGATCGCTTCCGCGCCAATCCGATTCCATGGGTGGCGATCACGCTCGTCGGCTTCGTCGCCTACCTGATGGTGACGGTGGTGGTGAACGTCACGCACATGAATTCGCTGATGCCGGTGGTGCTGATCGGGTTGCTCGCCGCGGTCGTGGTCTGGCTGCTGCAGGCGGCGATGATCCGCGGCGCCCTGTACGAAACCGACGGGACGCCACCGGATTTCGCGTCGTTCTTCAGCTTCGTCAACGCCGGCAACGTGCTGATCACCGCTCTGCTCGTCTTCGTGGCGGCCTGCGTCGGCGCGGTGTTGTGCATCGTGCCGGCACTCGTCGTGGGCTATCTGTGCATGTTCTCGCTGCACTACGTCATCGACCAGGATCTCGATCCGTTCAGCGCGATCAAATCCAGTGTGCAGCTGGTGGTCTCGAATTTCGTGCCGACACTGCTACTGGCCCTGACAGTCGCCGCGCTGACGATCGTCGCCACGGCGCTGTGCGGCATCGGTCTGCTGGTGGTGGGACCGCTCACCGTCATCGCGGTCACCTACTCCTACCGGATGCTCACCGGCGGCCTGATCGCCTGAGCGGTCTCATTCGTCGCCGAACCACCAGCGCGACAGGATGTTCCGTCGCTTCGGACGTGGCGGGCCGAGCGCGTGCCCGTGATGGGGACGCAACTGCAGCACGATGATGCCCGCCACGACGATGCCGACCATGTTCACGCCCAGCTGGCCGATCGACTCGAATGCCTTGTGCCATTCGCCGACGGTGGCGGCGACGGCGGCGAAACCGGCCGCCGGAATCGTCGTCACCGAGATGAACACGCCGACCAGCGCCGCCGATTTCGCGGTCACCAGCGACATCATCCCCGCCGCACCCGCCAACAGGGCCACCACCAGCGAGAACGGGCCCACCTCGTAGATGAAGTCCACGTTGCGGATGGCGTGGATGCGGTCGACGGTGATCCAGCCGAACTGCTCCCACACCAGCGACGCCAGCGTCGCGATCCCCATCGCCACCGGAAAACCGATCAGCAGGGCCAGGATCGAGCGGCGGGCGAGGCGGAAGTCCCTGCGCACCACCGCGACCGCGACGGCGGCCAGCGGTCCGAACTCGGGTCCGACCACCATGGCGCCGACGACCGTCACCGGCGAATCGGTGGCCACACCGACGACGGCCAGCAGGCACGCGATCGTGATGAACGCCAGGAAGGTCGGATTGAGCGTCGATTCCTCGTGGGTCTGGGCGAGCAGTTCCTCCCAGACGATCGCATCCGACGGATCGCCCGGCGCCGCCTCGACCGCGCGGTCGGCCGGCGCCGACAGCACCGTTTCCACCGGCGAGAGCATGATGCCGCCGTAGTCGCCGATGCCCAGCCCACGCAGACCGGCCAGCACATCGTTGGCCGATTCGCGAGCGATATCGGCCTGGACGAGATCACCGGGCGGCTCGACCGAGACGCCGCGCTGCACGGTGATGAGCGTGGCGCCGGGTTCGGCCCGCAGCGCGGTCACCGCGGCGTCGGTCGACTCCGGTGGGCAGACCGCCCGCAGGTGCAGCACCCCAGTCCCCTGTCGTCGGCACGATCGTCCGGCACCGGGTGGCGCCGGACGATCTGCAGACTAACCGGTGCGCGGCCGCGACTGCCCACGACCACGGCGGCACATCCGGTTCCGGATCAGGCCTTCGGCTTGCCGTGCTCGTCGAGCACCACGTCGAGGCCGGCTTCCTTGCGCTGCTGCGCGGTGATGGGCGCCGGCGCCTCGGTCAGCGGGTCCACGCCGCCACCGGACTTCGGGAACGCGATGACCTCGCGAATCGAATCCACCCCGGCCAGCAGTGCGGTGATGCGGTCCCAGCCGAAGGCGATTCCGCCGTGCGGCGGCGCGCCGAAGGCGAAGGCGTCCAACAGGAATCCGAATTTCTCCTGCGCCTCGTCGTGGCTGATGCCCATGACCTTGAACACCCGCTCCTGCACGTCACGGCGATGGATGCGGATACTGCCGCCGCCGATCTCGTTGCCGTTGCAGACGATGTCGTAGGCGTAGGCCAGCGCCGCGCCCGGATCGGTGTCGAAGGTGTCGATGGACTCCGGCTTCGGCGAGGTGAACGCGTGGTGCACCGCGGTCCAGGCCGAATGTCCGAGTGCCACATCGCCGCTCGCGGTGGCGTCGGCGGCGGGCTCGAACATCGGGGCGTCGACGATCCACACGAACGCCCAGGCGTCCTCGTCGATCAGGCCGCACTTGCGCGCGATCTCGCCACGCGCCGCGCCCAGCAGCGCCCGGCTCGACTTCGCCTCTCCGGCGCCGAAGAAGATGCAGTCGCCCGGCGCCGCGCCGACATGCTTGGCCAGGCCCTCGCGTTCGGCGTCGGACAGGTTCTTGGCGACCGGGCCGCCGAGGGTGCCGTCCTCACCGACCAGGATGTAGGCCAGGCCCTTCGCCCCGCGCTGCTTGGCCCATTCCTGCCAGGCGTCGAGCTGGCGCCGCGGCTGGCTTGCTCCGCCCGGCATCACGACCGCGCCGACATACGGCGCCTGGAAGACCCGGAAGGAGGTGTCCTTGAAGTACTCGGCGCATTCGGTGATCTCGATGCCGAAGCGCAGATCCGGCTTGTCGCTGCCGTAGCGGCGCATCGCCTCCGCGTAGGTCATGTGCGGAATCGGCGTGGGGATCTCATGGCCGACCAGCTTCCACAGCGCGACCAGGATGTCCTCGGCCAGCAGGATCACATCCTCCTGGGTCACGAAGCTCATCTCCAGGTCGAGCTGGGTGAACTCGGGCTGGCGGTCGGCGCGGAAATCCTCGTCGCGGTAGCAGCGGGCGATCTGGTAGTACCGCTCCACCCCCGAGACCATCAGCAACTGCTTGAACAGCTGCGGGCTCTGCGGCAGGGCGTAGAACTTGCCGGGCTGCAGCCGGGCGGGCACCAGGAAGTCACGCGCGCCCTCCGGAGTGGACCGCGTCATCGTCGGGGTCTCGACCTCGACGAACGCGTGCTGCGCCAGCACCTCGCGGGCCGCGGCGTTGACCTTCGACCGCAGCCGGATGGCGTGCGCGGGGCCCTCGCGGCGCAGATCGAGGTAGCGATACTTCAGGCGCGCCTCTTCGCCGGGCTGCTCGTCGAGCTGGAAGGGCAGCGGCGCGGCCTCGTTGAGCACCACGAGTTCGGTGACGTTGACCTCGATCGCACCGGTGGGCAGGTTCGGGTTCTCGCTGCCGTCCGGACGTCCCTCGACCACACCGGTGACCTGCACGCAGTACTCCGCCCGGAGCTTGTGGGCCTGTTCGGCCGGCACACCCTCGCGGAAGACCACCTGCGCGACCCCCGACGCATCGCGCAGATCGATGAAGATCACGCCACCGTGGTCTCGCCGCCGGGCCACCCAGCCGGTGAGGGTGACGGTCAGACCGGCGTGCTCGCTTCGCAGCGAACCAGCCAAGTGGGTGCGCAGCACGGGAATCCTTTCGACGACACGGTGCACCGGGCACGGGATGACCTGGTGCGCCCCCATGGTAGTGAGGCGCGTCGGCCGGACGGAAACCGATATCCGACTCCCGGTGTCACTCGGTGGACACGACGCCACTCGTCTCCCGAGCCGCGCACGCTCATGCCAAGCTGTAGAGGTTGTTTCGGCTGACCGAGCGCCGAGCAGCCCACTCGATCCACAGGAGCAGCAACGATGACCTTCAACGAAGGTATGGATATCGATCCGGACCGGGTCTCCACCGGCGGCGGCATGGGCCCCAAGCTCGCCTTGGGCGGTGGCGGTGGCTTGATCGTGCTGATTCTCGCGGTGCTGTTCGGTGTGAATCCGGGCAATCTGCTCGGCAGCGGAACGTCGGGAACGCAGACCGGTGGCGTCGATA
Organism: Nocardia aobensis NBRC 100429; assembly: GCF_000308375.1. Classification (GTDB taxonomy): domain Bacteria; phylum Actinomycetota; class Actinomycetes; order Mycobacteriales; family Mycobacteriaceae; genus Nocardia; species Nocardia aobensis. The sequence goes on from NZ_BAFQ01000120.1 coordinate 12,433, forward strand.
CCTCCGTCTGCAAGACCAACGGTGATGCGAACCGGTACGCACAGTGCCGGGTGGTGCTGACCGCGCAGAGTCTCGACGGCGTCTGGGGCGGGGTCCTGCCGCGTCAGACCCGGGTGCAGTACACCAAACCCGGGGTGACGCTGTTCACCGGGTCGGTCAACACCCGATGCGGCAACGCGACCAGCGCGGTCGGCCCCTTCTACTGTCCGGCGGACCGCAAGGCCTATTTCGATACCGGGTTCTTCCAGGAGCTGCGGGACAAGTTCGGGGCGGCGGGTGGTCCGCTGGCCGAGGAGTACGTGGTGGCGCACGAATTCGGGCATCACATCCAGAACCTGCTGGGCGACAGCGGCCGCGCGCAGCGCGATCCCAAAGGCCCTGATTCCGGATCGGTTCGCCTCGAATTGCAGGCCGACTGTTACGCCGGGCTGTGGGCGAGCTACGCGGACAAGACACCGGCCCCCGGCGGTTCCCAGCCGCTGCTGAAACCGTTGTCCGACAGCGACATTCAAGACGCGCTCTCCGCCGCCGCGGCGGTCGGCGACGACCGGATCCAGAAGGCCGCCACCGGCCGGGTGAATCCGGAGGGATGGACGCACGGTTCGTCGAACGAGCGCCAGAAGTGGTTCCTGACCGGCTACCGGAACGGCCAGGTCGCCGCATGTGACACCTTCTCGGCACCGGATCTGAACAATCCGCCGGCGCTGCGCTGAACCGGGCCGGGCGGAGTTTTCGAACGGGCAAGTCGGGCGGATACCGGCAGCGGTGCGGGCACAATGATCGGCAAGACCGGGACGGGTGGAGGGCAGGAGTGAACGATATGCGGGTTATCGGCGGTGCGAGACGAACAATGCCGGGTGTGCGGGCGGCGGTGGCGGTCTGCGCCGCGGCACTGACGGTGGCCGGCGGCGCGATGACGGCCGTGGCCGACGAACCCGCGGCCGGACTGTCGGTGGCGCTGACCACGATTCCGGGCGGGGAGCACGCCGGGGTGACGCCGGCGCCGACGCTGCTCGTCTATTCGGACGGGCATGCGGTGAACAGCCCCGACGCCGCCGATCCGGACCGTCCCGCCGACAAGGCACCGCAGCAGCGCAACGGACACATCTCCCTCGACGCGGTCCATGCCGCCGCCGAGGAGGCGAAGAAACTGGCCGCCGCGGATCTTGGTATGCCCAAGGACGGCAGCGGCGGGTCCACCCTGCTCGATTTCCTGGGCGCCACACCCGACCAGGACGTGCACCTGGTGGTGTACTCCCCCGGCGGCACCGACGGACTCACCGACGCCCAGAAAGCCGACCGCACCCGCTTCGCGGACCTGTGCAAGAAGTTGGTCGACGCGTTCGTCGCCGACCGCTGATTCCGGCCCTACGGCCCCGATCGCGTCCTCGCGATCGGGGCGCCGAAAAGCTCAGGGGCGCAATCGTTGCGGGCCGCCGGTCCCTTCGATCAGCCGACGGTCCAGGTCTCGCGGCCGTTGAGCAGGTTTTGCAGCGACTGCGGTCCGACCGGTGCGCGTTCGACCGCCACCGCGGTCTGCGCCCGGACCCCGTCGTCGTAGGTGGGGCGGGTGACGTCGCGGAAGACGCCGATCGGGACGTGGGTCAGATCCTGGGAGGTCAACCGCGAGAGCGCATAGGCGTATTCGGACCGTTCGCACCGGGCGTCGTGCACCACGATCTCACTCTCGGCGACCTCCGACGAAGCGACCACCTCGAGCCCGAAACCGTTGCGCACCACGGCGAATTCGCCGTCCGCGCCGAAGCGGATCGGTTCCCCGTGCCGCAAGCGGATCAGGTGGGATTCGGCGTTGTCGCGGCGCAGCGCGTCGAAGGAACCGTCGTTGAAGATCGGGCAATCCTGCAGGATCTCCACGAACGAGGTGCCGCGGTGCTCGGCCGCGGCGCGCAGCACCTCGGTGAGGCCGGCGCGGTCGGAGTCGAGGGCACGCGCGGCGAAACTCGCCTCGGCTCCCAGCGCCACCGACAACGTATTGAACGGGTGGTCGATCGAGCCGAGCGGCGTCGACTTGGTCACCTTCCCCGGTTCGGAGGTCGGTGAGTACTGGCCCTTGGTCAGGCCGTAGATCCGGTTGTTGAACAGCAGGATCGTCATGTTCACGTTGCGGCGCAGCGCGTGGATCAGGTGATTGCCGCCGATCGAGAGGGCGTCACCGTCGCCGGTGACGACCCAGACCGACAGATCCGGCCTGGTCACCGCGAGTCCGGTGGCAATCGCCGGGGCACGGCCGTGAATGGAGTGGATGCCGTAGGCGTCCAGGTAGTACGGGAACCGGCTGGAACATCCGATGCCGGAGACGAACATCAGGTTTTCCCGTCGCAGGCCCAGCTCGGCGAGGAAACCGCGCACGGTCGCGAGAATGACGTAGTCACCGCATCCGGGGCACCAGCGCACCTCCTGATCGGAGGTGAAGTCCTTGACCTTCTGCGGCCCGTCCGCGCCGGGTACTCCGGAGACGCCGGACAGGCCGAGATCGGCGCCGATGAGCGAGGTGTCGATGATGGTCATCGGTATCCCCCTGTCGTGCGATAGGTCGCCCGGGCCCGGGCATCGAAGGCCTTGTTCTGTTCCAGCTCGCCGATGGATCCGTCCAGCGCCGCGTCGATCACGCCGACCAGCTCCTGTGCGGAGAAGGCGGTCCCGGCCACCTTCGTCCACGGCTGCACGTCGACCAGATATCTGCCGCGCAGCAACAGCGCCAGCTGGCCGCCGTTCATCTCCGGCGCGACCACCCGGCGATAGCGCCATAACACCTCGCCGGTGTTGGCGGGCAGCGGGTTGAGGTGGCGCAGATGCGCTTGCGCGACCGGTACGCCGCGGCGGCGCGCCCGCCGGCACGCCTCGCCGATCGGGCCGTAGGAGCTGCCCCAGCCGATCAGCAGCAGCTCGGCGGTGCCGTCGGGGTCGTCGACCTCGAGGTCGGGCACCGCGATGCCGTCGATCTTCGCCTGACGCAAGCGGACCATCAGTTCGTGGTTGGCCGGATCGTAGGAGATGTTGCCACTGCCGTCGGCCTTCTCCAGGCCGCCGATCCGGTGAGCGAGGCCGGCGGTTCCGGGCCTGGCCAGCGGCCTGGCAAGGGTTTCCGGATCGCGCGCGTAGGGCTGGAACGAGTGTCCGTCCGCGGCGTCCCCTTCGGCCGGTGGTTCGAATGCCGGGTCGATCGGCTCGAGGTCGCTGACCCGTGGGATCGACCATGGCTCGGAGCCGTTGGCGATAGCACCGTCGGACAGCAGCAGTACCGGGGTGCGGTAGGTGAGCGCGATGCGCGCCGCGTCCACCGCTGCCGCGAAACAGTCCGCCGGCGAGCGCGGCGCCACCACGGCGACAGGCGATTCACCGTTGCGCCCGTACAGCGCCTGGAGCAGATCGGCCTGTTCGGTCTTGGTGGGCAGGCCGGTCGAGGGGCCGCCGCGCTGGACGTCGATGATCACCAGCGGCAGTTCCGTCATCACCGCCAAGCCGATGGTCTCGCTTTTCAGCGCCAGCCCGGGACCCGAGGTACTGGTCACCCCGAGCGCGCCACCGATCGAAGCACCCAGTGCCGCACCGATTCCCGCGATCTCGTCCTCGGCCTGGAAGGTGGTGACGCCGAAGTTCTTGTGCTTGCTCAGTTCGTGCAGGATGTCGGAGGCCGGAGTGATCGGATAGGTGCCGAGGAACACCGGCAGCCCGGACAGTTGCCCGGCCGCGATCACGCCGTAGGCGAGGGCGGTATTGCCGGTGATCTGCCGGTAGGTGCCCGGCGGCAGCGCGGCGGGCGCGACTTCGTAGGTGGTGGCGAAGGTTTCGGTCGTCTCGCCGTAGTTCCAGCCGGCCCGGAACGCCAGCACGTTCGCCTCGCCGATTTCCGGTGTGGCGGCGAACTTCTCGCGCAGGAAGGCTTCGGTACCGCCGAGCGGACGGCCGTACATCCACGACAGCAGCCCCAGGGCGAACATGTTCTTCGCGCGCTGGCCGTCCTTCTTGCCGACCCCGGCCGGTTCGGTGGCGGTCAAGGTCAGCGACGTCATCGGCACCCGGTGCACCACGAAGTCACCGAGACTGTCGTCGGTCAGCGGGTCTCGTTCGTAGCCGACCTTCGCGAGGGTGCGTTTGGTGAATTCGTCGGTGTTGACGATGACCGTCGCGCCTCGGGCGAGATCGTCGATGTTCGCCTTGAGCGCGGCCGGATTCATGGCCACCAGCACGTCGGGCTGATCGCCGGCGGTGAGGATGTCGTAGTCGGCGATCTGGATCTGGAACGACGACACCCCGGGGAGTGTGCCCTGGGGTGCGCGGATCTCGGCCGGAAAATTCGGCTGGGTGGCGAGGTCGTTGCCGAAGGCGGCCGCCTCGTGGGTGAATCGGTCTCCGGTCAGCTGCATACCGTCGCCGGAATCACCGGCGAAGCGGATGACGACCTTCTCCAATTTTTCGCTGCCGGTGGGGCCGTCAACGCCCTGATTCGACACCATGCGCCTGCATCACTTCCTCGTAGGGATGAGGTACCACACGCCAAGTTACTCCGCGGCTCGCCGGAGAATTCGTGGAACGAACGACCCGGCGAGCATGCGGTACAACGAATTTCGGCCGCGAGCGACCGGGCCCCCAGGGGCCGGTGGGTCCGCCGGTATCCGGCGGAGCGATCAACCGAACAACGCCAACTGCGGGTCGGACCGTATTGCCTGCACGTCACCGTCCGGCTCGGAGGGGCCCGCGGCCCGGCCCCGCGCCGGTAGGTCCCGGTGCCGATCGAGCCGATACCGGGCCAGCAGCGGATCCACTCGCTGCCGTAACCACGCAGAGTACTCCGGTGTGACGTACGCCCCACGACCGTACAACTGCCGGTATCGCCGCAGCAGCGCCGGGTGATGTTCGGCCAGCCATTGCAGGAACCAGCCCCGGGTACTTCCGCGCAGATGCATGGGCAGCACGGTGGCCCGCGCCCCGCCCGACGCCGCGATCGCGCCGAACAATCGGTCCAGATGGTCGAGGTCGTCGGTGAGATACGGGATGACGGGAGCCACCATCACATTCACGTCGAATCCGGCCTCGGCCAGCGACCGCACCAGTTCCAGCCGCGCCCGGGGGCCGGGCGTACCCGGCTCGACCGCGCGATGCAGGTCCTCGTCGACCGTCGCGATCGACACCGCCAGGCTCACCGGGACGACCCGGGCCGATTCCACCAGCAGCGGCAGGTCCCGCCGCAGCAGCGTGCCCTTGGTGAGAATGGAGAAGGGTGTCTCCGCGTCGGTGAGGGCGGCGATGATCCCCGGCATCAGGCGATAACGCCCCTCGGCCCGCTGATAGGGATCGGTGTTGGTGCCCAGCGCGACCGGGTCGCGCCGCCACGAACGGCGGCGCAATTCCTGGCGCAGCACCGCGGCCACGTTCGTCTTCACCACGATCTGGGTGTCGAAATCACGCCCGGCGTCCAGGTCCAGATATTCGTGGGTGGGGCGGGCGAAGCAGTACCTGCAGGCGTGTGAACAGCCGCGCATCGGATTGATCGTCCATTCGAACGGCACCGCCGAACGCTGCGGCACCTTGTTCAGCGCACTCTTGCACAGCACTTCGTGGAAGGTGACGCCCTCGAAGTCCGGCGTCTGCACGCTGCGGACGAATCCGGCACGCTCCAGCCCTGGGAGCGCGCCGTCATCGGCTGCCGGGTTCTGGTTCTGCCATCGCACCCGTCCAGTCGAACACCCGTTCGATTCGATGTCAAGGACCGCGCCGCACACGCACCCCCTCCATGCCGCGGCGCCGGCCGGAACAACCCGTCAGGCCATACTGCTCGCGACCGTGCGCACCGACTCACCCTTGTAGAAGGCCACCAGGTCACGCACGGTTTCCTCGGTCGGCCGGGGCAGGTAGCCGAGTTCGGTCCGCGCCTTGGTCCCGTCGATCTCGGGTGCCGACAGCAGCGCTCCCATCGCCGCCCGCGACACCCGGTCGCTGCCCAGCATCTTCCCGATCGGTTCCAGCACCGGCAGTGCCCCGGAGATCACCTTGGCCGGAATGGCGAAGCGCGGGCCCCGCTTCCCGTTGACCTGGGCGGCGAGCTGGGTGACCTCGAGCATCGTCACCATCGCCCCGGAAAGCAGATAGTTCTCTCCGGTGCGCCCGCGCTCGCCGGCGAGAATCAGGCCGGTGGCGACGTCACGCACGTCGACCAGATCGAATCCGCCGCCGATCATCACCGGCACCCGTCCGCGCGCGGCATCCCACAGCGTCGTGTTGATCCGGGAGTCGGAGTGGTCGACCGGCCCGTAGACGCCGGTCGGATTGCAGATCACGGCGTCCAGCCCCCGGTCGACGACCGCACGCAATTCGACCTCGCCCTGGAACTTGGAGCGGTCGTAAACGGGCAACGCCGGATCGACCGAGCGCGGCGCGTTCTCGTCGATGCGGCCGCCGCAGCTGTACTGATCGAAGGCGTGGATCGAACTGGCGTGCACCATGCGCCGGGCGCCGACCGCCAGCGCGGCTTCGGCCACCACACGCACACCTTCGGTGTTCACCCGCCAGGCCAGGTCGTTGCGATGCGCGAGAGTGATCACGGCGACCAGGTGGTAGACCACCTCCGCCCCGGCCAGAGCCGAACGCATCGATGCCGGGTCCAGCACGTCGCCGCTCACCCAGGTCACACTCGGATCCGTTGCGCCGGAGGGCCGAACCCGGTCGATGGCGGTCACTTCGTGACCGCGCTCCACCAGCTGGTGAAGCAGATTCGTGCCAAGGAAGCCGGCTGCGCCGGTGACTGCGACCTTCATGCGACGAGAATATAGAACCCGTTCTAATTTGCAACAAGTTCTAGTTTGTCGGACTCGAATCGCGTCGGCCGGGTCGGTTATATTGAGGCCAGCCCAGCCTCCGGTCGACGCCCGGTCGCCGAGGCTTGTTCGACGTTGACGACTGAGTTGACCACGATGATTGGGGGGCAAGTTCGATGAGCGATCTCACCGCCGACCAGAGCGCGATCAGCGCGTTCGGGGCGACACATCAGAGCATCGGAACCGAAATCGCCGGCGCGGCCGATATGGACACCGCGACGCACGTAGCCGCGATGACGCCCGTTTTCGGGCTCATCGGCGCCGACTACCTGGCGATGTTCGCGGCGGCGCAGGTCCTGCATTGCAGCGATGTCAACGACCTGTCGGCCAAATGTAATCACTTGGGGCAGTCCGCATTCGGCACCGTCGCGATCCTCGGCGACAACGACGCAGCCGCCGCCGGCGCCCTGGGCGCCATCGGCAACGCGATCGGAGGCTGATCGGTGCACACCATCGGTTCCGGTACCGACAGCGGCGTCATCGCAGCCCCGGCCGCGCCCGCCGCCGACACTTCACCGATCGCGCCCGCCGCACCGGCCTCCCTTCCGGACGACACGCTCGCCTCGGCCGCACAGCAGGGCCCGATCACCGATATCTCACTGCCGCAGCTGCCGCCGGATACACCGCCCGCCTCGGCACCGGCCTTCACCACCGCGCGGAAAGAGTTCGAGGACAACGGTTCCCACGGAATCGGCGCTCCGCACCTGCCCGGCGGGGGTTCCGGCGCCCCCGATGCCGGTGACGGCCACGCCGGAGTGCTCGGCGACGCCGCGTCGCCGTTGCTCGGCGCCGGCCACGACGTGTTGCATCAGGCCGCCGGTGCGCTCGGCGCAGTACCCGGCGCGCAGCACGTGCTCGACGGCGCCCAGGCCGCACTGAATCAGGCGCCCGCCGCACTCGACGGTGCCGCCGGTGCGGTCCAGCAGGCCGCCGCCCCGGCCGCCGCGGCAGTGCCGGCGAATCTGCCGCCCATGCCAGCCGATCCGGTGGCCGCGCTGATGAGCGGTATGGCGCTGCCCGCACTGCCGGGGATCGACGTGCTGTTCAAACCTTTCCTCGACCTGCTGTCGAGTTTCGGCACCGGTGTGATGGGGGCACTGAATCCGGCCGATCTGCTCAGTCAGTCCTCGCAGGTCATCCAGAGCGCCATGCAGATCGGCATGGGTGCGATGAAGTCGGTCGAGCAGGTCTGGCAGGGCCAGTCGGCCACCAGCGCCCAGACCGCGGGCCAGCAGGTGCAGGCCCACGGTGAGGACGCCAGCCAGCGTGGCTTCGACATCTCGAAACTCACCGACGAGGCCGCGGCGGTGGTGCAGCGCGGCAACGTCCAGCTCACTCAGGTCGCCCAGTCCTTCGCGACCCAGGCCGGCGCGCTCGCTCCCGTCGCCTTCACTCCCCCGGGCCAGGCCACGCTGATCGCCGCGGCCACCGAACATCTCGGCCAGGCGGTCACGATCGTGAACGCCACCCGCGGCGAATTGGGTGGCTACACAGGCCAATTGGCGAACGTGGTCAACCAGCTCGCCGGCCAGTACGCACCGCAGGCGGCCGATGCCGCGCAGGCGGTGGCGCAGAACGTCGGGCAGCCGATCGTGGAGCAGGCCCAGAGCCTGCTGTCGGGCGGCGGCGCGGACACCCAGGCCGCCGGTCTCGGTGACCTGAGCGGCTCCGGGCTGTCGGGGACTTCGACGCATGCCAGCGCCTTCGGCGGTAACGGCGCGCACCCGGGTTCGATGAGCGGCAGTGGCGGTGGCGCGCTGAGCGGCCTCACGGGAGGACTCGGCGGCACCGCGTCCGGTGGCGGCGCGGCGGCCAAGCCCGGCCTCGGGTCCGCGGTGCCCGGCGGCCGCCCCGGGATCCCGGGGATGCCGTTCGGCCCCGGCATGCCCGGTATGCCCGGCCAGGGCACGCCCGGTTCGGGTTTCATGGGCGGCGGCACACCCGGTGCGGCCGGGCAGCCAGCGCAACGCCGACGACGATCGCGGCCGCACGGTGCAGAACTATCAGAGCCTCACCGGTAACACCGACCTCACCGGCCCGCTGGGAGAGACCACGCCCGAGGTCATCGGCCAGACCCATTCCGACGAGCTCATCAGCGATTACGAGAACGACCAGCTCTGATCGCCGCGGCACGGCAGCCGCACCATCGCACCGGAGTGGCCCGGACCGTACGGTCCGGGCCATTCCGCGTCGGGAGCCGGACTTAGAACAGGTTCATTCGACCGATCAGTGGCCGAACTCGGGACAACGCCCTGCCTATCCCACTAGGATCGCCAGCACAACTAGAATCTGTTCTAGTTTCATATCGGCAACACCCGAGAGGACCACCGATGCGTTTCACCTACGCGGAGGCGATGACCGATCCGGCGCACTACGTACCGCTGGCACAGGCCGCGGAGGCGGCCGGATTCCACAGTATGACCATCGCCGACAGCGTCGCCTATCCCGCGGAGTCGGATTCGACCTACCCGTACACCCCGGACGGCAACCGGGAATTCCTCGACGGTAAGCCGTTCATCGAGGCGTTCATCCTCTCCGCGGCGCTGGCCGCGGTGACCACGACGCTGCGGTTCACGCCCTTCGTGGTGAAGCTGCCGATCCGCCCGCCGGTGCTGGTCGCCAAACAGGCCGCCTCCCTCGCCTACCTCAGCGGCAACCGGTTCTCGCTGGGCGTCGGCATCAGCCCGTGGCCCGAGGACTTCCAGATCATGGGCGTGCCGTTCGAGCGACGCGGCAAGCGCATGGACGAATGCATCGAAATCGTCCGCGGCCTCTCCCGTGGCGAGTACTTCGAATACCACGGCGAGTTCTACGACATCCCGAAGATCAAGATCACCCCGGGCGCCACCGAACCGCTGCCGATCCTGGTCGGCGGGCACAGCGATGCCGCGCTGCGACGCGCCGTGCACCTGTGCGACGGCTGGATGCACGCCGGCGGCGATCCCGAGGATCTCGACCGCATGCTCGCCCGGCTGAACGAATTGCGTTCCGAGCGTGACGCATCCACGCCGTTCGAGATCCACGCGGCCTCGCTGGACGCCTACACCACCGACGGCATCAAGCGGCTCGAGGACAAGGGCGTCACCGATGTGATCGTCGGCTTCCGCTACCCGTACGTCGCCGGCGACGACACCGAACCGCTCGCGGACAAGATCGCGCATCTGGAGAAGTACGCGGAGAAGGTCATCGCCAAGGTGTGATCGGCAGCGCGAGCGGTCGATCGGCTCAGCCCCGCTTGGCGAAGCCGAGATCGATCACCGCCTCGCGCTCGGCCGCGAGTTCGGCGACGCTGAGATCGATACGCTCACGCGAGAATTCGCCGATTTCCAGATCCGGCACGATCGAGTACTCACCACCGGCGCACGTCACCGGGAACGAACTGATGAGCCCGTCCGGCACCCCGTAGGAGCCGTCGGAGGGCACCGCCATCGACACCCAGTCACCGGCCGCGGTGCCCAGCACCCAATCGTGGATGTGGTCGATGGCCGCACTCGCCGCACTGGCCGCCGAGGACGCTCCGCGTGCGGCGATGATCGCGGTACCGCGCTGCTGGACGGTGGGGATGAAGGTCTCGCGCACCCAGGCCGGATCGTCGATCACTCGATCGGCCGGCCGCCCGCCGATCAGCGTGTGGCTGATATCCGGATACTGCGTCGCGGAGTGGTTGCCCCACACCGTCATTCGCGTGATCGACGAGCCCGGGGCGCCACTGCGCGCCGCGAGCTGGGCGATGGCCCGGTTGTGGTCGAGGCGGGTCAGCGCGGTGAAGCGCGCCGCCGGCACGTCGGGCGCATTGCTCATGGCGATGAAGGCGTTGGTATTGGCCGGATTTCCGACCACCAGCACCTTCACATCGTCGGCCGCACTGGCGTTGATGGCGGCCCCCTGATCGGTGAAGATCGGGCCGTTGGCCGCCAGCAGATCCGAACGCTCCATCCCGGCGGTGCGCGGGCGGGCGCCGACCAGGACGGCGACCGAGGCGCCGTCGAATCCCACCCACGGATCGTCGCTGATGTCGATCGATTCGAGCAACGGGAAAGCGCCGTCCTCGAGCTCCATCGCCACCCCTTCGACGGCGCCGACGGCCGCCGGGATCTCCAGCAACCGCAGCCGCACCGGTGTCCGCGGCCCGAGCATGGCGCCGGAGGCGATGCGGAACAGCAGCCCGTAGGCAATCTGACCGGCGGCTCCGGTGACGGTGACGGTCACGGGCGTGCGGGCGGCATTGCTCACGACAACTCCTTGTTCACGAGAACTCGACGGTCGGCTTCGATCTTCACCCTAACGACCCTCACCGGCCGAAACCCGTCACCGTGAGCAACCAGACAGCTCGAGCGAATCCCTACCGTCGCGCAACCGTTTTCGGCAATCCGTCCGGCGGGCTCGCCCGCCACCTGCACACACGGAAGGGGCGCCACCCCTCCGGCGGCACCCCTTCTCGTGACAGCTCAGATGCACCAGACGACACTGCCCAAGGGGAAGCAGATCGCGACGGAACCGTCGATGTCGCTCGCCGTCGGAGAGGTACCCGATGGGGTCGCGGCAGACGCTGCGGGGGCTACGACAGCACCGAGGGCCACTGCGATGGCGGCAACCGCGGCTGCTTTGCGGAATTTGATGGTATGCATGGCGAACCCTTCGTTTTCGAACTCTCCGATCGTGAAAAACTTGCGACTCTCAGTGTTCGCTGTGCGACTCGGTATTTCCAGACATGAAAGGCGTCAAACCAGGGGTTGCGGGATACCGGTGTGGTCACAGACCTGGCCAGACGCCCAGATTCACGGTCGACGAAGTAAGCCGAGAGGTTGCCCACCGGGACGAATGCGAAACGTGCTTCCATTCACCTGTTGGCGACCCCGTTACGAAACCGTGACCACATATCGTCCGCACGGCTCCCCCAAGCGACGAACTATGCCCGATTCATCCCGAACAGCGATCAGGAGGTGATGTCGCGACTCAGCGTCGCGATATCGCTGTCGCTCAGCCGCACCGGCTGCACGATGTCGCGCGCCCGCACCAGTTGCACCGCCCGATACAGCGGCCGCTCCTCCAGCCCGGCGTCACGAGCCTCGGCCCGCAACTGCCCGACCAGCAATCCGGACAATGCCAGCGCGGCGGCCAGCTCCGCGGACGAGAGCGCGTCGGCGAGTGTGCGCAACCCCAGGATGTGCAGTTCGCGTCCGCTGCCGGCATCGGTGTACATCGCCAGCGGCACGGTCTGGGTCCGGCCACCGGCGGTGATCCGCAGCGCGATCCGGCTCAGCCGTCCCGGGTACACGAGCACCTCGACACCCGACGCCGCGGCAACGTCGAGCCGTCGCCGGCCCACCAGCGTCCGAGCCTCGAGCACCGTGCCCGACAACCACATTCGCCGCCGCCGGATCGCCAGCGCGTAGATCGCCGTCGGCGCGCCGAGCACCCCGCCGACCACGACACCGGCCGGCCAGCTCACGACCAGCCCCACCACCGCGCCCACGACGACACCCGCGCCGATCGCGCCCAGCGCCAGCCGCCGCAACGTCGGCGCGTACAACTCGGGGGCGATGAGGTCGAGGCCGACCGGTTGCGGCGCCGCGGAATTCGCGTCGTTCACGAGGCCGCGCTCATCCGCGTGCGCCGGGCCGGGCCGGCCGCTGACCGGAAACGGATGCGCGCCACGGGATTCGAGACATCCTCGGACCGTACTACCGTTGCCCGGCCAGCGCCGCCGACACCTGCGCCACGACCTCGGCGAGCGGGATCTGACGCTGGTCGCCGGAGCCGAGGTCCTTCAAGCCCACCTGTTCGTCGGCCAGATCACGGTCGCCGAGGACCAGCGCGAAGGCCGCACCGGACCGGTCGGCCGCCTTCATCGCGCCCTTCACGCCGCGTCCACCGTAGGCCAGATCGACCCGGATCCCGGCCGCGCGCAGTTCGGCCGCGAGCACGACCAGCCGGGCCATCGCGGCCTCCCCCAGCGGCACGCCGAACACGTCGACCCGCGCCGGTTCGCCCGCGGCCTTACCCTCGGCCCGCAGTGCCAGCATGGTGCGGTCGACGCCGAGTCCGAACCCGATCCCGGACAGCGGCTGGCCGCCCAGTTCCGCCATCAGCCCGTCGTAGCGGCCACCGCCGCCGATACCGGACTGCGCGCCGAGGCCGTCGTGGACGAACTCGAAGGTGGTCTTGGTGTAGTAGTCCAGGCCACGCACCATGCGTGGATTGATCACGTACGGCACGCTGAGCGCGTCCAGGTGGCCCAGCACCTGCTCGAAGTGGGCCTTCGCGGAGTCGGAGAGGTGGTCGAGCATCAGCGGCGCGTCGGCGGTCAGGGCGCGGACCTCCTTGCGCTTGTCGTCGAGCACCCGCAGCGGGTTGATCTCGGCGCGCCGGCGGGTGTCCTCGTCCAGCGGCAGCGCGAACAGGAATTCCTGCAGCAGTTCCCGATACTGCGGCCGGCAGGTCTCGTCGCCGAGCGAGGTGATCTCGAGCCGGAAGCCCTCGAGTCCCAGCGACCGGAAGCCCGCGTCGGCGACGGCGATCACCTCGGCGTCCAGCGCCGGATCGTCGACGCCGATCGCCTCCACGCCCACCTGCTGCAACTGCCGGTAGCGACCGGCCTGGGGCCGCTCGTAGCGGAAGAACGGGCCGGAATAGCACAGTTTGACCGGCAGCTGGCCGCGGTCGAGTCCGTGTTCGATCACCGCCCGCATGACGCCCGCGGTGCCTTCCGGCCGCAGGGTCACACTGCGTTCGCCGCGGTCGGCGAAGGTGTACATCTCCTTGGTGACCACATCGGTCGATTCACCCACCCCGCGCGCGAACAGCGCGGTGTCCTCGAAGACCGGCAACTCCACATGCCCGTATCCGGCCAGTCGCGCGGCGCGCACGAGGCCGTCCCGTACGGCGACGAACTCCGCCGAGGCGGGCGGCACATATTCCGGAATCCCTTTCGGGGCGGTGAAGCTGCTGGTCTTGGTCACAATGGTCCAGTTTCCCCCACCCGGACACGGCAAGTCCAACCGGTTCGCCCTCCACCGAGCCGAGCTGGGCAATTGTACGGAACGATCGGGGGAAGTTAGGGGTCGTCTCAGGAAGTGATGGCACACTCTTATGCCGATACGCAACCGACACGGGAGGACCGGGTAGTGCCGACCAACGAACAGCGACGAGCGGCGGCCAAGCGCAAGCTGGAACGCCGACTGGAGCGACAGGCGCAGCGTGCGCGCAAGCGTAAGCAGCTGGCGATCGCCGGATCGGCGCTCGGTGTGGTCGTGGTCGTCGCGGCCGGCGTCGGGATCTACTACCTGACCCGCGGCGACGACACTCCCAACGCCGCGGCGAAGACCCCCGACGCCTCGCTCTCGTCCACCCCGCAGGCCGCTGCGCCGCCGGAGGCCAAGCCGAAGACCGCGACGGTGAGCTGCTCCTACGCCGAGGGGGGTCAGGCCGCCAAACCGGTGCACAAGCCCGAGCAGACCGAGGTCTCGACCACCGGCTCCCCGAAGGTCGCCGTCGACACCAACCGCGGGCCGATCGGCATTTCGCTCAACGCGGGTGAATCCCCCTGCACGGTCAACAGTTTCGTGAGCCTGGTGCAGCAGAAGTTCTACGACGGCACCCCCTGCCACCGCCTGACCACCGGCGAGGGGCTGAAGGTGCTGCAGTGCGGCGATCCCAGCGGTCAGGGCAACGGCGGGCCGGGCTACGCCTTCCCCAACGAATACCCGACCGACCAATTCGCCCCCGGCGACCCCAACGCGCAGCGCGTTCCGGTGCAGTACAAGCGCGGCGTGGTGGCGATGGCCAACAGCGGCCCCGACACCAACGGCAGCCAGTTCTTCCTCGTCTACGGCGATTCCCAGCTCCCGCCGCAGTACACCATCTTCGGCACCGTCGACGAGGCCGGGCTGAAGACGCTCGACGCCATCGCCAAGGACGGCGTCGAGGATCCCTCGACCGGCGACGGCGCGCCGAAGCAGCCGGTCACCGTGAAGACGATGCAACTGAGCTGAGCCCCCGGCGCGGCCCCGGATCCGCCTGCGATGGACCGGATCCGGGGTTAGGCTGCCCTGCTCCGCGCTGGTAATCTCGTAGAACGGACTGCGCTGAAGGTGGGGCGCCGCCACGGCGAATCGACCGTTCGTGTGGCGGAGTCCGATACGAAGCATCAGAATCGTCCACAGAGACAACTGCAGCATCGGGGAGCAGGCAATGGCCGAGGAACTCGACGACATCGGCCGCGAGACAGCGGCTTTGATGAGGCAAATGTTGCAGCTTGCGACCCTGGTCGCACTGCGCACCCGCGAACGTGGTCAGCGCGAAGCCGAAGCGCGCGTGAAGGTCACCCAGGAGCGGGTGAAGGAGACCCGCGAGCGGTTGCTGCGCGAGGCCCGCGAAGCCAAGGCGAAGGATCCGCGCAACCTGGAACTGGCCCGGATGCTCGAGCGCCCCGCTCTGGAACGGGGTATCTCGCTGGAGAAGGGCCTGGAACACTCCCGGGTGGCGCGCGGCGCCCGCGCCGCCGCCGACCGGCAGAAGGCACGTGAACGCGAACTGACCCGCTACGACTCTCCCGAGCGGCGGCAGGCCTTGGCCGCCCATCTGTCCCGCGTCGGCGTGGCGCCGGAATTGGCGGCCGTGCGCATGCTCATGGATGTCAGTCAGGCGCAGCCGCCGCAGGCCGCGGTCCGCACCCGGCCGGAGGAACCGCCACGGGTGACCCGGGCGCGGGAACACGACGAGCGGATGCGCGAACGCGAACGCAACCGCGAACGCAACCGCTGACCAACCCGCTCACGATTGTGCCGCCGACCCCGAACGGGCGGCGGCACAATCGTTTTCGCGTCAACCAGGCAGATCGGCCTCGAGCCGGCGGATCAGGCCTTGTTCGGGTCGGCCTTGCTCGGTTCGCCGAACATGCCCTGCTGCGGCGGGGTGAGCGGGAGCGGACTGAGCATATCCTTGTGACCGTTGCGCACACTGCAGTACTTGAACGGCCCGCGCGGATCGAACAGCCTCCCCATATGCGGGTCGGCGTGGTCCAGGAACCACACGCTCATGCCCGTCTGCGGATCCTGGCGCAGGTATTCCCATGCGCGCCACAGGGCTTCGAGTCGCATCGCCGCCTCGGCGTGCTTCCACCACTCGGGGCACCACACCGTGTCGGTGAGGTCGGTGACCTGACGCCGATAGATGAGGCTGAGGTAGTTCTCCACGAACTCGACCACGTTCGAGTAGATCATGTCCTGGGGCTGGTCGTTCACAGCGGGCGAACCTCCTCGGGCTGTCCGTAGGTCGCGGGCGGCTCACCGGGCATCGACCCGCCGTCGAGGACCGTCCGCTCGCCCACGAGATCACTCATGGTGGTGCGGCGCTGCGGATCATGCTGTTCGATCGACTTGCGCACCTCGGCAGCGTACTCCCCTTCCCACCACGGCACGGTGCGCACGAGCACCGCCGGCGCACCTGAGGAGAACACCACGGCCCGCCCGCGCGGCAGGGTGGCCAATGCGTTCGGATTGAGGGTTCGCGAGGAGCCCAGCGAACGCGAATAACTCTTGCCGCCTTTGGATTCCGAGACAGACGACGAGATGGAGTCGTAGTCGCCGATCGCCTCCGAGCGGGCGGCCAGGAATGCCATATCGTCGATTCCGGGGCCGAGGACCTTGATATTGGCCGCCGCCCACAGCGCCTCCATCCCGGCCTGCCCCCAGCACCGTACGCCCTGCGCCCAGGACTGCAGCACGGTCATCACGACGATGCCGCGAGATCCGAAGTGGCTGTACTGCTTCGGCAGATCCTTCCAGCGCACGATATTGGCCGCCTCGTCCAGCACCGCGAGCAACGGAATGGACAGCCGGCCCAGGTGTTCGTGAGTCGCTTTGCGCATCGCGACGTCGACGACGGCTTCGGTGAGGGCGCTGACCAGCGGGCCCGCCGAACCGCGTCCCTCCAGCGACAGGCAGTACAGCGTCGAATTCCGGTCCAGGAAATCCCATTCGTCGAACTGGTAGCGGTCACCGCCGGGAGTGACCCACTGGTGCACGTTCGACAGTTTCAGGCAGCGCACCATCTTCTTCGCGGTGCCGAAGATGCTGTCGCGGACGCGTTCGGCGGTGTTGTACTGCTGCGCCAGGCCGGAGGCGACCAGGTGGTGGCTCGCGGCGCGCAACAACTGCACCGATTCGGTATTGCTCGGATCGGTCACCCACTCCCACACCTGGGTGATCGGCCGGTTCGCCACGGCCGCGGCGAGGAACAGACCGGCGAGCAGATCTTCGGCCTCCGGGTCGAAGTAGCTGTCGGGAGTGCCGTCGCTGTCCTCGGCATCGGCGAAGTGGCCGGCCAGCCGGGCCGCGCGCATCTCACAGCCCTCGTGCCGGGCGTCGACCCAGCCCAGCGGATCCCAGTACCAGGTGGCGTGCGTCTCACCCGCGACACCCTGCGGGTCGAAGACGAAGGCACGAGACCCCTTACCCTCCCGCACATCTCGGGTCGCATCGACCACATCGCGCTTGTTGGAGGTGACCAGCACCGGGCCGATCGCCGACAGGATCGCCGGAATCACCCGAGAGGTCGTCTTACCCTGGCGCGGACCCCAGATGTCGAGATGCAGATCCTCGTAGGAGCCGAACAGCATCACACCGTCTATCACCCCGACACCGATCGGCACGCCGGGCGAATCCTCGTAGCCGAGCCGCACGCCCAGTTGCCGGGCCTTGTCCCGGACCCCGGCCTCGGTGAGTGCCGCGATCGCGCCGCCGCTGCCCATGTACTGGGCCTTGTCGTCGACGGGCAGCCTCCCGCGGCTGCGGCGCTTCTTCATCTCCCGCCGCACGAACACGATGCCGGCGACGACCAGCACGACGAGCAGCACGATCACCGTCGAGGCGGTCGGCCACTCCAGTTGTCCGCGGGCGATCTTCGCGATGCAGGCGATCGGGTTGATCGGTACGTCCTGGGGCACCGTCGACAGCTTGTTGCCCAGGTGCAGGGCGACCCAGAGGGTGCCGACCACCGCGAAACCGATGTAGATCAGATACAGGGCGAGGTCCGGTCCCGGATCGGCCGGGTCCTTCACCTTCTTCGCCATCTCGCCTCCTGAGGTGACCGAGTATGTGGCCGTGGCTCAACGGAATCCGTCGAGCCGCCAGCCGTCGGGGGTGCGGACGACGGTGGCGATCACCGTCGTGGGGGGTAGCGTCTCGCGGGAACCGTCGGAGTGCACGGCGGTCTGCTCGATACCGATTTTGAACTGCTGGTGGTCCGAATCGCCGTTGCCCGGGGCCTGTTCGCCGGAGGCGAAGGTGAAGGCCTCCACGCGCACGCCCGAACGCCCCCATTCGGCCCAGCGCAGTGTCGGTTTCGGAGTCTCCTGGCCCGGCGGCGCGTCGAGTGTGCGAAGCAGGCTGGGGCCCAGCCACTTCCGCGCCCGGGCCAGCGACGCTCCCTGCGCCTCGGTAGCCGGATACCAGGTGAAGATCTCGCGCAAGGCGGCGACGGCGACACCGTCGGGAGTGCCGGGATCGGGTGCCGGAGCGGCCTCGAGCTGACGCGGCGTCGACGTGGCCGACGCCGGTGGTCCGGCCTGCTCGGACCCTCCCGCGCAGCCGGACAGCAGTGCGACGCTCACCACCAGCATCACCACCAGGTTCGCGTAGACGGCCCGTGCCGTAGGTCGGCGGCCCGGCGCCCGGAACGCCGGGCGCTGTTTCCAGGTTATCGGTCCCGCACCGCGTCGTGTCGTCACAACACCCTCCGTAACCGCGCGTCACCGGGGACGGGCGCCTCGCTCACGCCCGAGGGGTCGGCGGCACGAATCATCCGGCCGTCGCCGGCGTAGATGCCGACCTCGGCCGGGCCGCGCAACCCGAAGCGGGAGAACACCAGATCGCCCGGCTGGGCGTTGCGCATCGGCACCTCGGCCCCCGCCTCCCACTGTTGTTCCGCGGTCTGCGGCAACGTCTTCGCGCCCGAGGAGGCCGCGAACACCGCGGCCGAGGTCAGGCCCGGACCGTCGAGTCCACCGCCGGTCGGCCCCTGCGGACCACCGCCACCCCACACGTACGGGGTGCCCTTCCACTGCTGGGCCGCGGCGAGGATGTCGGCGCCCGCCGAACCGTGGCCGGGCTGGAATCGGCCCATCGATCCGGGCGCCCGGTACTGCGCCTCCATGGCGAGGATATTCGTGACGTAGGGCCGGGTTTCGGAGAAGTGCGCGGCCACCTGATTGGGCATTCCACCCGAGGCGAGGACCGCACCCTCGCCGGCGTTGTAGGCGGCCAGCGACAGCGGCACCACATCGCCGTGCACCTTGCCCTCGCCGATCCACCGCTCGACCTGATGGGCGATCGAACACATGTAACGCCCCTGGGCGATGATCGCGTCGCCGTCGTCCCACAGGCTGGCCTGCCCGTTGCCGTCGGCGTCGAGCAGGTACGGGCGCCCGTCGTCGGGATCGGTGGCCCGGGCCGTGGTGGGCAGGAATTGGGCCAGTCCCTCGGCGCCGGCGGGCGAGGTGAGCCCGCGCTGGAATCCGGATTCCTGACGGCCCTGCGCCGCCAGCACCGAGGCGGTGATCTCCGGGCACAGCGAACCCGCGCGGCGATACCAGATTTCGAGCTCCGGCGGCACCTTGCCGTCGGCGAGTGCACCGCCGGCGCTGCCGAATCCCCGGCTGCACAGCGGGTTCGCCGAATACGGGAACGCGCCACCGCCGCTGGGCGTCAACGCGCCGTCGAGCCACGGCAGCGGATCGATCTGATGCCCGCCCGTCAGGCGCCCGCCGGGCACGATCTCGAAATGCAGGTGCGGACCGGTGGATTCGCCCGCCGATCCGACCGCGCCGACCTCCTGACCGGCTCGCACCCGCTGACCGACCCGCACCTTCACCCCGCTCGCCCACTCGTGGCCGTAGACGGCGGAGAAGGGGCGGCCGTTGACGTCGACGGAGTCGATCACGATCCAGTTGCCGAAACCCGAGGCGGGACCGGCGGCGACGACGACACCGTCCGCCACCGCGAACTCCGGGGTGCCGTCCGGCGCGGCCAGATCCACGCCGAGATGGGTGCCGCCACGGGCGCCGAACGTGTCCGACACCGTGAAGGATCCGCCCGGCAGCGGCCAGGTGCGCCGGATCGGCGCGATTCCCGCGGCCAGCGACGGCGCGCCCGTCACACTCGGATTCGCCTGTGCCGCGGGAATATCCGCCACACCGGGGGTTGCCGTCGTCGAGCCGCGCGGGTCGGTAGTCGCGGTCGGTGTGGTGGAACCCGACTCCGGCGCCCGCGCCGCCCACGGCGCGCCGGAGGTGTCCGGCAGTCCCGAACCGGGCGTGGTCGGCTGATCGGCGCACGGATCCTCCGAGGAGGGCAGCACGATCACCACCACGAGAGTGATCAGAGAGACGACACCGCCGAGCACGAGGGCGGTGAGGGTTCTCGCGTTCACCGCGCACCCGTCATGTCGCGCGGCGAGTTTCGTTCAGGGTTTCCACCAGGGTGCGATTCATCTCCGCCGCGGCCGCCAACTGCTGTTGCAGCAGCGCCACTTTGCGGCGCAGGGCCACGGCGTCCATCCGTTCCAGGCTGGGCCCCTCCGCGGCACGCACCCAGTTGCGCACCGAATTGGTGTGCACGCCGATCTGTTCGGCGACGACCCGGCAGGCCTCCGACTCGCTGCGCAGTTTGTCGGTGAGCGCGACGACCTGTTCCACCGCCGCCTTCCGCACCTGCGGCGACACTCTCCGGTATGACCTGTGCGGCATCACGCGGCACTCCCCTCGTCGCCCCGCCGGGCCGTGGATTCGGTGAATTCGCTGAAACGCTGGTTGGTCTCGTGGATTCCGCTCTCTTTTTCCGACACGGTGAACTCCATGTGGAACGGGATACCGGGGCGGCGATCCTCACCGATCTTGAGCAGGAACTTTCCCGTGCCGGGCGCGGGCGGGCGGGCCTGCCCCGGTTTGAGCGCCTCACCTGTCAGCGCCTGCGGGGCCGACCAGCTGGTGACCATCTCCTCCTCGGCGGAGGTGAACGGGATCGTCGAGTCCAGGCGGTTGATCTCCTCGGGGGGCAGCGCGCCGAAGATCTTGGCGCGCGCGCGTTCCAGAAAGCCCAGCGCCTTGGCGATCGCGGCCTCGGATCCGAGCGATTGCAGGTCCC
>NZ_BAFQ01000119.1 GCF_000308375.1 Nocardia aobensis NBRC 100429
GCATCTGATCGCTCCGGCGGCGTGCGGGGCCGGAGATGTGAAATTGGCGCTCGGCACCGGTGCGGCCGCGGCGTGCGGAGGACCGTCCTGCTGGGTGTGGGCCGCGATCGGAGCGCCCCTGCTGACCGCCTCGGCCGGGATCGGCGTGCTGGTCGCGGCAGGTGTGGCCGCTCGCGCCGCCGCCGGCGACGCCGGCGGCGGCAGGCTGTTCGCGCGTGTCCGGGACGGCACCGCGATCGGGCCCGCGCCTTCCGGCGACCACCCTGCCGCGCCCCGCGATTCGAACCGTCGTCGCGGTGTGTTCGGCGCCTCGATCACCGTGCCACACGGGCCCGCGATGTGCCTGGCTACCGTTGCGGCACTGTGGCCCACGGTGTAGCCGCGCGGACACCGATGTCCGGGGAACCGTTGTGACGTGGAAAGATGGAGGTCGTGTTGCGCTGGATTACTGCTGGTGAGTCTCATGGTCCCGCTCTTGTCGCCATCGTCGAGGGGATGGTGGCCGGTGTCGAGGTGACCTCGGCCGATATCGCCGCGCAACTGGCGCGGCGGCGACTGGGCTACGGACGCGGCGCGCGGATGAAGTTCGAGGCCGACAAGGTCACCGTGATCGGCGGTATCCGCCACGGCAGAACCATGGGCGGCCCGGTCGCGATCGAGATCGCCAATTCCGAATGGCCCAAGTGGACCGAGGTCATGGCCGCCGACCCCGTCGACGAGGCCGAACTGGCCGAACTGGCCCGCAACGCTCCGCTGACGCGCCCGCGCCCCGGCCACGCCGACTACTCGGGGATGCTCAAGTACGGCTTCGACGACGCCCGCAACGTGCTCGAACGCGCCAGCGCCCGCGAAACGGCCGCCCGGGTCGCCGCCGGCACGGTGGCCCGGCAGTTCCTGCGCCAGGCCCTCGGCGTCGACGTCGTCTCCCATGTGGTCTCGATCGGCACCGCGGCGGCCCGCCCGGGTTTCGTGCCCACCGCCGCCGATCTCGAGGCTGTCGACGCCAGCCCGGTCCGCGCATTCGATCCCGAGGCCGAATCCGCGATGATCGCCGAGATCGAGGCGGCCAAGAAGGACGGCGACACCCTCGGTGGCGTCGTCGAGGTCGTGGTCACCGGACTGCCGGTCGGATTGGGGTCGTTCGTCAGCGGCGAACAGCGCCTGGATTCGCGGCTGGCCGCGGCCCTGATGGGCATTCAGGCCATCAAGGGTGTCGAGGTCGGCGACGGATTCGAGACCGCACGTCGTCGCGGCAGCGCCGCCCACGACGAAATGCGTCCCGGCCCCGACGGGGTGCTGCGCTCCACCAACCGCGCCGGTGGCCTCGAGGGCGGTATGACCAACGGCGAAGCCCTGCGCGTGCGCGCGGCGATGAAGCCCATCTCCACCGTTCCGCGCGCGCTGTCCACCGTGGACATGGCCACCGGTGACGAGGCCGTGGCCATCCATCAGCGCTCCGACGTCTGTGCCGTGCCCGCCGCCGGCGTCGTCGCCGAGGCCATGGTGGCGCTCGTGGTCGCGCAGGCCGTGCTGGAGAAGTTCGGCGGCGATTCCCTCGCCGAGACCGTCGACAACCTCACGACGTACCAGAAGCGTGTCCAGACCCGCCCGCACATCCCGGGCGTCGTGGCGTCGGAGGCATGAATGGCTGATCCCGCGCGCGGCACCGCCCGGGTCCGGCGCCCGGGACAGCCGTCGTGATCGTTCGCAGCGACCCCAGCCGGCCCAGCGTGATCCTCATCGGCCCGCCCGGTGCCGGTAAGTCCACGATCGGGCGCAAACTCGCCCGCGAACTCGGCGTCTCGCTCTACGACACCGACGCCGGGATCGAACAGGACACCGGTCGTAGCATCCCCGACATCTTCGCCACCGACGGCGAACCGGAATTCCGGCGCATCGAGGAGCGCGTCGTACGCCGCGCGATTCTCGCCGAACACGGCGTCGTCTCCCTCGGCGGCGGCGCGATCCTGTCCGCGGCCACGCGAGAGTTGTTGCGCGGGCGCACGGTGGTGTACCTGGAGATCAGCGTGTCCGAGGGACTGCGCCGCACCGGGGCGTCGACGAATCGGCCGCTGCTCAACGGCGACGATCCGAGCGCGAAATATCGCGAACTGATGCGCGTGCGGCGCCCGCTCTACCGCGAGGTGGCCTCCATCCGGATTCGCACCGACGGCCGCAGCCCCGGCCGCGTCGTCCGTGCCATTCTGGCCAAACTCGGCGTCGAACCGACCGAAACCCCGGCGCCGCAACCGGATTCGACGAGTACCGAACCCACCGGCACTCGCCGCTCCCGTTCCCGGGGGCGCCGTCGCCGCACGCGCGCCGCGGCCGACGCCACCCAGCCCACCACCACATCCGGCGAAACCGAAGCCGCACAAACGGATTCGCCCGAGACCGACCGCACTCAGCCGCGGCGCCGAGCACGGCGTTCCCGCCGCGGCGGTCGCCGGCACTCCCGCAACCGGACCGGCACCCCGCCCGAGACGGCGCCCATCGGGCCGGCCCCGGACCGCCCCACCGTCACCTCCGAACGGGCGCCGGGCAGTGCGGACGCGAAACCTCCTGCCGCACAGCCGAATGCACGGCCCGGACGGGTGCGCCGCACCGCCACCCGCGCCGCCGGGCCTCCCGGCACGAGCCACAATCCCGGCGCGACCGCGGCACCGCATCCGGAACCGGCGCGCCCGGTCCGCTCCGGCACGGAGGCACGGCCGGCGCACGCAGCCGACGAAACACCTTCGCCCGCCGCACATCTCGCGGGTGACGCCGCGCAGACCGCGCACGATGCGACAGCCGGGGCCGGTCGGTCCCGGCGCGCCCGCGCCCGCCGGGCACGCACACGACGAGCACTAGAGGAATCGGAGCAGCACACATGAGCGAGCCCACCCGCATCGAGGTCCGTACCGCCGATCCGTATCCGGTGATCATCGGCCGGGGGCTGCTGGGCGAACTGGTCGAGCAGGTCGCCCGCCATCCGGGAGTGCGGACGGTGGCGATCTTCCATCAGCCGCCGCTGACCGAGACCGCGGAGGTGGTGCGGCAGGCGCTGGCCGAGCAGGCCGTCGGCCCGCACGGTGACCCCCTCGACGCGCATCGCATCGAAATTCCGGACGCCGAGGCAGGTAAGGATCTCCCGGTCGCGGGCTTCTGCTGGGAGGTGCTCGGCCGCATCGGCCTGACCCGGCAGGACGTCGTGATCAGCCTCGGCGGAGGTGCGGCCACCGATCTGGCCGGCTTCGTCGCCGCCACCTGGATGCGTGGGGTGAAGGTCGTCCACGTGCCGACCACACTGCTCGCGATGGTCGATGCGGCGGTCGGCGGCAAGACCGGAATCAACACCGAGGCCGGCAAGAACCTGGTCGGCTGCTTCCACGAGCCATCGGCCGTACTGGTGGATCTGGTCACCCTCGAAACGGTGCCGCCCAACGAGATCGTCGCGGGAATGGCCGAGATCATCAAGGCCGGATTCATCGCCGATCCGGTCATTCTCGATCTGATCGAACGCGACCCCGCCGCCGCCCTGGACCCGAAGGGCGATGTGCTGCCGGAGTTGGTCCGCCGCGCGATCCAGGTGAAGGCCGATGTGGTGGCCGCCGACCTCAAGGAGGCGAGCCTGCGCGAGATCCTCAACTACGGGCACACCCTCGGCCACGCGATCGAACGCCGGGAACGCTACCGGTGGCGCCACGGCGCGGCGGTGTCGGTGGGTCTGGTCTTCGCGGCCGAACTCGGCCGGCTGGCCGGGCGCCTCGACGACGCCACCGCCGATCGCCATCGCGCGATCCTGGAGAGCGTCGGCCTGCCGACCACCTACGACGCCGACGCACTGCCGCAGCTGCTGGAAAGTATGCAGACCGACAAGAAGACCCGCTCGGGCATTCTTCGATTCGTCGTTCTCGACGGTCTGGCCAAACCCGGACGCCTGGAGGGTCCCGACCCGTCGCTGCTGGCTGCGGCCTACGCGACCATCGCCCGCGAGGACAGCCCCGCCGGCGGAATTCTGCTCTAGGACACGAAAATCCGGGCCGCGGAGACGATCCGCGGCCCGGATGAGCCGATCAGTCGGCGCTCAGGCCGGGGAGGCCGCCGCCGGCGGCACCGAGGATTCGCTCTTGCGTCGATCCCGTCCCACCAGGAAGCGGCCGATCGCCACGCCGACCATCGCCGGAATGAAGATCATCAGCACGATGAACGAGGCACCGGCCGTCAACTCGAACAGCAGACCGTTGTCGCCGAGGTCGAACTTCGGCACGAAATCCAGCAGCCACGCCACCAGCCCGCTGCCCACACCACCGACCACGCCGGCCTTCAGCCAGCGCATGGTGAGGTCGGCACCGCCGCGCTCCGGATCGGGATTGGCCCGCCGATCACTGCGACCGTCGATCAGCCCCCAGGCCACGCCCGCGACGACCAGCACGATCAAGCACAGGATGCGCATCCACGAGCCGTTGGTCGGCGAGTAGATCATGCCGAAACCCAGCAGGGTTCGCAGTACGACGGTCAGCGCACCGAGGACTATGGCGCGCAACACCCACGAATTCATGTCGATCACCTTAGCCTGTGTTGTGACGTCATCGAATTGGAACCCGTTCTAGAAGTCGCGACGATCCAGAGCCGCTGCCATCGCCGCCCGCGGTGCGGGCCGGCCGGTGAACTGTTCGACCTGGCCGTAAGCCTGATTCAACAGCATCTGCAAGCCGCTGATGACGGTATGTCCCGCGCGCCGCACGGCCGTAGCCAGCGGCGTCGGCCACGGGTCGTAGATCGCGTCCAGCACCACCGGCGCCGCCGCGACCGCGTCGGCCACCACCGCCGCACCGGCGGCCGGTACCGAGCTGACCACCGCGTCGGCGCGCGCACACGCCGTGCGCACCCGATCGGCGTCGAAATCGGAGAACTCCGTCGCCATCCCGAGCTGCCGGGCCAGGGCGAGAGTCGGCTCGGCCCGCTCGGCGTCGCGCGCGACCACGGTGACAGTCTCGGCGCCGAGTTCCGACAGCGCCAGCAGTGCCGGTCGCGCGGTGCCGCCCGCTCCGAGCACGACCGAGCGGCGCACCGATTCCACGCCTCCGCCCTGCAGCGCGCCGCGCACGCCGTCCACATCGGTGCAATCGGCTCGCCACCCGCTCGCCGTGCGCACCAAGGTGTTGGCGGAGCCGACCAGAACGGCACGCTCGGTCCGCTCGCCGGCGTAATTCAGTGCCGCGACCTTGCCCGGCATCGTCACCGACAGCCCGACCCAGTCCGAATCCAGCCCGTCGACGAGGCCGGGCAGTTGCTCGCCGGTGCATTCGATGCGCTCGTAGGTCCAGTCCAGACCCAGCGCCCGATAGGCGGCCAGATGCAGTTGCGGTGACCGCGAATGCGCGATCGGGCTGCCCAGCACCGCGGCCTTGCGTCCCGATGCCGGCGACCCCGTTCCGTTATCGGCCACTGTCGAGAATTCCGCTCTGCTGGGCGCGCTGGATATTGCGCAGATGTTCGCTGTAGCTCTCGGTGAACATCGTGGTCCCCTGTTTGTCGAC
This sequence comes from Nocardia aobensis NBRC 100429, assembly GCF_000308375.1. Classification (GTDB taxonomy): domain Bacteria; phylum Actinomycetota; class Actinomycetes; order Mycobacteriales; family Mycobacteriaceae; genus Nocardia; species Nocardia aobensis. Next base: position 5,526 of record NZ_BAFQ01000119.1, read on the forward strand.
GGTGACGAAGTACAGCCACGGTCCCGGCGCCGGACTCTCCACCGCGCGCAGGGCATCCAGCGACGGTGAGGAGATCGGTGTGGCCGGCAGCCCCGGCATGGCGTAGGTGTTCCACGGGGTCTTGCGGGCGCGGTCGGCGTCAGTCGTGGCGACCTCGGTGCGGTCGAGGGTGTAGTTGACCGTGGAATCGAGCTGCAGCGGCTGATCGACCGCGAGCCGGTTCACGATCACCCGCGCCACCTTCGTCATGTCCTGCGGCAACGCTTCCCGTTCGACCAGCGAGGCCGCGATCAGCGTCTGATACGGATTCAGTTTGTTCGTCGCCCCCGACTGCAGCAGTCCGGTCGTCTCATAGCCCGCGGCACTCTCGCTCACCAGCTGCGCCAGAATCTGCTCGGGCGTGCCGGACGGATCGAAATCCCAGGCGCCCGCGGCGATCATCCCCTCGAGCTGGCGGGTGCGATCGGGCACCTTGCGCACGGCGTCGACGGCCCAGGCCGGAACGCCCAGCGCGGTCGCGTCGGCGGTGGCCCCGGCGGCATCGAGTTGTTCGTAGGTCACGCACTTCTTGTCCGCACCGGTCCCGACGCAACTGGCGTCGGCGATCTTGCGGTAGATGCCCTCGTTGCGGGCGCCGGTGTTCACATCGGTGGAGTCGTGCAGCCGCCGCCCTTCGGAGACCACCACATTGCCCACCCGGGAAGTCTTCTTCAGCAGAGCCGCGACCGCGTCGACGCCCTTGCTGTGCGTCGGCACCGCGTAATAGCCCGGCTGCACCGACGTGATGCCCGAATTGCGCATGGCCGCTTGATAGAAGGCCCCGCTGCTGCGCACGACCCCCTTCTCGACCATGGTCTGGGCGATCTGTTCGGCGGTGTCACCGGTGTGCACCTGGACCACGGCCAGCGTGCCGGGCGATCCGTCGAAATCCTCCGGTCCGCCCATGGAACGGATGAACTTGTATCCGGCGTAGCCACCGGCCACCACGAACAGGACGACGAACACGCAGCCCAGAACGACCAGATTCCGGCGCCGGCGCTGCCGCTCGGCAGCCTTACGGGAGGCCACTCGGGTGCGACGACCGCGCCCG
>NZ_BAFQ01000118.1 GCF_000308375.1 Nocardia aobensis NBRC 100429
CCCCCCGTCGATGCTGAATTACGGCCCATTGCCGTGAATTCGCCATATTCGCTCCGCCCGGTCTCAGTGTCGAGCGCTGTAGCGGACGAACTCTGTCTACCCCCTTTATATTTCGATAAGTCGGCGTCGCGGGGCGGCCCGGTTGCTTCGCCGCCTCGTTTCGCGCCGTTCACAGAGAACGCCGAAAGACCCCGGAAATCTTCGGGCATTCGATACCTTTCGTCGCGGCGGCGGGGTCGGTCGACCGCGACCGGACCGACGGGTCGGGCCACGGGTTCGCCGGACCCCAGCCGGCATGACGGGCGCGGCTGAGTCGGGCGTGGATCGCACGACGCGGCCGATGTCATGGGCGGCGAAGAAGCTCGTGTCCGGAACATGAATCCGATTGCGCTGAAAGCTTTCTCCTCAGCGAGCGCTTCGGAGATCCACGCCGGGGCGCAAGCCCCGTGATACTGGACATCACCCAGTCGATCGACGAGGAGGATGTCCGTGCCCGCACTGTTCTTACTCGAAGGCCAGGGCCCTGAGGTGGCACTGCAAGGGTTCCTGCGCCGACACCCGTGGGTCCGGATGAGTACCGACCCGCTGTTCGTGCACCACGATCGCGGTGCGCCGACACGGCGGGTCGCCCTCGTCTCCGGCGGCGGTTCCGGCCACGAGCCGATGCACATCGGATTCGTCGGGATGGGAATGCTCGACGCGGCAGTACCGGGGAAGATCTTCGCCTCGCCACACAATCGCCAGGTCTACGAGGCGAGCAAGGCCGTCGCTCGTGACGGTGGGGTGCTGCACATCGTCAAGAACTACACCGGAGACAAGATCAATTTCGGTATCGCCGCCGAACGGCTCGCCGCCGACGGTATCGAGGTCGACCGGGTGCTCGTCGACGACGACGTCGCCACAGAATCCGGCGAGACGGCCACGGGACGGCGCGGGACAGCCGCGACCATCGTCGTCGAAAAGATCGTCGGCGCCGCCGCGGACCGCGGTGACACCCTCCCCGCGCTGGCCGCGCTCGGCCGCGAGGTGGCCGGGAACAGCCGCAGTATCGCGGTGGCCACCGAGGCACTCACGTCACCGAATACCGGGGCGCGTGCCTTCGAACTCGAACCGGATCAGCTCGAATACGGCGTGGGAATTCACGGCGAACGCGCCTCGACCTCGATCACCAGGCCACCACTCGCCGAACTCGTCGAGCGGATGCTCACCGATATCCTCACCTCACTGCCCGGTGATCATCGAAAGCCGTTGTTACTGTTGGTCAATGGACTCGGCGCGACGACGGAACTCGAACTGTGCACAGTTCTCGAACTCGCGGCGCGCACCCTCACCGCCCGGGGCTGCGAAATCTCGGCGGTCCAGGTCGGCACATTTGTTTCAGCACTGGACATGAGCGGCTTTTCGATCACCCTCACTCAACTCGCCGACGGCTGGCTCGATCTCTGGCATGCCCCCACCACCGCACCCGCCTGGAAGGACGTCGCGCGATGACCGGTGAGGCGATGAAGACACTCGACAGCCTCGTTATTCGACTGCAAAAGGTGTTCGTCTCGGCCGAGCCCGCGTTGACAAGGCTGGACGAGATCACCGGCGACGGAGATTTCGGCGTCAATCTGCGCGAGGGCTTCGCGGAGGTCGCCGACCGCCTCGGCGCACCGGACTCCCCCGAACCGTGGGATACGGTGCGAGCGGTCTTCCTCGACGAGGTCGGAGGCACGAGCGGCCCGCTGTTCGGACTGCTGTTCCAATCACTCGGCACCAACGCGGCACAGTCGGATTCCTATATCGACGCCCTCCGGATCGGTATCAGCGATGGGCTCGCCGCAATCCAGCGCGTCGGCGAGGCACAAGTCGGCGACCGCACCATGGTCGACGCTCTTGCTCCAGCCGTCGAGACTCTGAATGACAATCGCGAGATCGCCGCGATGGTGAGCGCCGCCGTGGACGGGGCGTTGTCCACTGCGACCCTGCGGGCACGTCGCGGTCGCGCGAGTTACCTCGGCGAACGCGCCGTCGGCCACCCCGACCCCGGTGCGGTAGGCGTGGCGCTGCTGCTGTGCGTGCTCGCGGAGCCGGTCTCCGGAACAGAGATATCGAACGGGGAGCGCGAGCGTCTGCTCGATTCGGTTTCCCGGGCGGCACCTGACAACGATTGAGGCGCAGGCCTTTTCGGATTTCCGAGACGATCGGTCGACAACTGCAGCCCCGACTTCGCCGATGCCGATAGCTCAGGCGGCGGCTGTCGTCCAGGTCGGGGGCGTGACAAGCGCGAAAAGCGCAGACGAGGGACGGCAATGACTACCGCCGAAACTTCCTTCCATTGGGAAGTACTTTCCGGTATGCATACGATTTTCGGGAATTGTTCTGCAGTACAGCGAAAGTGAGACCTCGGTGTCCACTCCCAGGAGAGGTACGCGGCGGCTATCGATCGTCGGCGCGGCGATATCCGGTCTCGCGGCCGTGACGGTATCGACGACCGTCGGCGCGGGATCCGCTCAGGCCTCGCGGCCCCGTGAAGCGTTCTGCTCAGCGGTTCCGGTCGACAGCCGTGTCGATATCGAATGCACGAATACCGACGTGGGCCCGGCAACCGCCGGAATATTCGTCATGTGCAGCGACCTCCGCCCGCTGGTCCAGGAGGTACGGATCCGGCCCGAATCGACAATCACGTCGAGCCAGGACTGCGGCCCCGGCGCACACCCGATCTCGTGGAACGTGAACGCCAAGAGCGACCATGAGCGCGACCGCGAACGCGACGCCGAGATCGACCACGAACGCCTCTCCGGCCACGATCACATCTGAGTCCGCCGTTCGGTCACCGAGCGTCCGAATCGAGCTCGCGCCAGCAGGCACCCTTATGCCTCGGACGACCGTGCCGCCGCCGTCGGTCCGCCAGGGATCTCACCCAGCTCGTCCGATCTCTCCCGCGGCGACAAGGTCCGTGACAACCTGTGGAATGACAGCGCCGCGATAATCGGCCTCACGACGGGTAGTCGCAGGGTGTTGTCGCCCGGTCGAGTCCTGGCACCTTCGACGAGGGAGCTGATATGGCATCCACCACCGCGCAGCAGTCGGGCAAGCTCGATCGCAGCGTCATCGTCACAGGACTCGTCGTCGTGTCCGGCATGATCATGGTGGTTCTCGACACCACCATCGTGAACGTCGCCTTGGACTCGTTGAGCACCGAACTCGGCGCGACCCTGTCCACAACGCAGTGGGTGGTGACGGGTTATCTGCTGGCGGTCGCGCTCGTCATCCCGGCCACCGGATGGGCGATGGACCGGTTCGGGCCCAAACCGGTCTGGCTCACCGCGGTGAGTCTGTTCGTAGCGGGGTCGGCGCTGTGCGCAGCCGCTTGGTCGATCGAAAGCCTGATCGCCTTCCGCATCCTGCAGGGACTCGGCGGCGGCATGCTGCTGCCCGCCGGGCAGGCGATCATCACCCGAGCCGCAGGCCCGCAACGCCTCGGAAGGGCCATGGCCATCCTCGGTGTCCCCATGCTGCTGGGGCCGGTTTTCGGACCGGTGATCGGCGGCCTGCTGGTCCAGTACACGAGCTGGCACTGGATCTTCCTCGTCAACGTTCCGGTCGGTGTCGTCGCCCTCATGCTCGCGGTCTGGAAGCTCCCCCACGGTGACACCGTGCCCGAGCACGGCCGCCTCGACCTGCGGGGGCTGATCCTGCTTTCCGGCAGCCTCGTCTGCCTGCTCTACGGGCTGTCGCAGGCCAGCTCGCACGGCGGATTCACCGAGTGGGGTGTGCTCGGCTGGCTCATCGCCGGCGTCGTGGGCCTGGCCCTCTATACCTGGCACAGCCTGCACAAGGGAGCCGACTCGATCGTCGACGTCCGCCTGCTCACCAACCGGGTCTTCGCCAGCGGAACCATCGCGGTCTTCCTCGTCGCCATCGGATTGTTCGGCGGCATGCTGCTGCTGCCGCTGTACTACCAGACCGTGCGCGGACAAGGCCCGCTCGACGCCGGCCTGCTGCTCGCGCCCCAGGGATTGGGCGCGATCGTGGCAGTGGTGATCGGTGGCCGGCTCACCGACCGTATCGGCGCAGGCTACGTGGTTCCCGTCGGCGTCGTGCTCGGCCTCATCGGCACCCTCCCGTTCACGCACGTGGGCACCGGCACCTCATACGTCTGGCTCTGTGTGGCCTTGTTCGTGCGCGGTATGGGCCTCGGTGCGGTGATGATGCCGACCATTTCGGCTGCCTACACGGAACTGGGCAAGGACGCCGTGACCCGCGCGGCACCCACGCTCTCGGCCATTCAGCAGGTCGGCGCGTCGCTCGGCAGCGCCTTGCTGGTGACGGCGCTGACGCAGCATCTCTCCGGACAGCTGGCCGAGCACGGAATGCCTTCCGGCAGTGGCGGTTCCGGCCAGATCAGCTCCGTCCCGCCCCAACTCATGCCGATCGTCGGGCCACTGCTCGCCGACTCCTTCGGCTTCGCGTTCTGGGTGGCGTTCGGGCTTACCGCGGTGATCATCATTCCGGCCATGTTCCTGCCTCGCCACGCTGCGCGGGAGCGGGAGGAGACACCGGTGGCGCCGGGCATCTGATCGACTCGGATCGTAAGACTCGCACGGCCCCGCTCCCGCAAACTGCACATACTTGTGTCGCAAATTGAACATTCAGCACTCGCATATCGAATATGGAACCGTCGCATATCGCACATGCCGGGATGTATCAACAGCACCATGCCTCCTGGAAACCTGCTGCCCAGACGTGCTGCCGCGGCCATCGGAGCCGCCCTGGCGGACGCTCGCGTGGTGCTGGTCAATGGAGCACGGCAAGCCGGTAAGAGCACGCTCGTTCGGCACATCGCCAGCCAATCGGCCGCGGAACGGCGCGACCGACCGACCACGGAACCGCGAGGCAGCAGTGGCCGATCCCGAGGGGTTCATCGAGACATCATTCTCGAGGACGCACACGGCCGGGTCGTCGGAATCGAGGTGAAGGCATCGAACACAGTCCGCGGTGACGACTTCCGCGGATTGCGGCGGCTCGCCGACCGGCTCGGGGATGACTTCCTGGTCGGCATCGTCCTCTACACCGGCACCGATACCCTGCCGTTCGGCCCTCGGCTCCGCGCTATGCCGGTTGGGGCCCTATGGGAGACCGGAACCAGCTGAACGAGACTGCACGCTTGACCGGCGGATTTTGAAGCAGGCAGTATCGTCGGCAACTCCTGCTCGAGCCTCGAACACGATTCGCGGAGCGCCTGCCGCAGGAGCCCATTGTCGACGCCGCCGTAGGTATAGTCGAACAGATGGAAAACGAGCGAGAGGTGCAGCGCGCCAAGGGGAAAGTCTGGCGCTGGAACGAGAAGCGTGCCACCGGGATAATCGAGACCGAAGACGGTTCGCATGTCTGGTTCGGCCTCGACTCGCTGGGAGAACACAAGAATTTCGGTGACGTTGCCCTCGACGACTCGGTTGAAGTGGAATACGAGGCAGCTCAACAGGATTCACACGATCTTCGGGCCACCAAAGTTACTTGGCCCTGAACCTCGCCACCATAAGTAGGGCTCTGCTCGAACCATGGTGCGACCAGAGCCCCTGAACTCCGTAGCCACTGACGGTCAGGCGCTGAAATCGATCGCTGTCACAACATTCGACGGCGTGGGACCAGCATCCGTCATGACCTTGAAGTCACACCGACTGCGAAGGCTGTAATTCACCCCTCCCCGGATCGTCACACTCGAATGCAGCAGGTAGTCCGCCGGGATATCCGCATGATTGTCGGAGTATCCCGAAACTCCGCTGATCGTGGTCCAACAACTCATCGGCCCCAAGACGATCGCCTGAACCGAAGGACTCAACCGGAGCGACCAGGCAAACGTCATGCTCGAATAGGCCACCTGACCGGTGAAACGCGCGACATTGTTCTCCCGGACCCACGACGGATCATTGGGTGTGAACTGATGAGATGCGGGAACCGGCTGTGCCGATGCCGGTACAGCCACCCCAACGGATAAACCCCCCAGCAGGAGAACTACTGCTGCGACCGCCCTCTTTATAAACATGTTGCCCTCCCCAACAACGCAGGGGCGTGAAACCGATTGCTCCACAATGTGTTCCCCCGCGACTATGTTGCTCGCTAGTTATGACGCAGTGACGACCGGGACGGTTCCCCACCGTGCAAATTGATCCATATCTTTCTGAGACGGCGGTGACCGCGAAAGAGATTCAGCCGCCGGTCACGGAAGAGTCCACAGCCGCTCACACGGCAGTCGGCGCCAATCCTGGAGCGGCACTTCGAAAGTCACGCTCATGGCCGCGTAGTCAGCGGACCAGTGCATGACGAATCGCATCGCGGCCGATATGCACGCAACGAACCTCAGCTCATGTTCGCTGGGGACCTTGATCAGAACACAGAGGCCGATATCCGGTTCATCCGGCAGCGGCGACTCTCGTTGATTTCCAGTAGGTTCGGCGAAGCTCATCGCGACCCGCTAAGGCTTCCCGACCGGGAAGTACTCGGCCAGACCTGCGAGAACATCGAGCAGCGTTTCGAGGTTCACACCCTCCGGTAGCGGGGCGTCGCTGTCAGGTCGCGGCCGGAACGGAATGTCGCGCGCAGCTGCACGTTCGCGCGGGGTGTCAACGGGCGGGACGATCTTGCCCTCGCGCACGAGGAGGCTGTACGCGCTCGACTTCCGGGCGCAGGTAACCGCTTGGCACTTCAAGTGCTGCTGCATGATTCGCTGTGCCGAGACCACCGTGAGCGGATGCTCCGGGTGTGCATGGTCAGCGTCTCCCGGGCTCAGCACAGCTGCGGCCCACGTCACCGGAGGGCAGACGGTCTCCAGGTCGAACAGCTCGCACACCCGGCTCGGAGTGTGCCCGACCGTTTCCAGGTCGTAGACGATCATCGCGTCGACACCGAGGCCGGCGGCGAGGCCGAGCGCGTACCCAGTCGGATCGGCATCACCTGCTGGTGGCTGCACGGTATAGGAGTAGACGTATCCCATACGCTCAGCATGGCGACGGATGCGCTCCGCGTGCTCCGGAGCTCGCGGGCCAGAGACATCGGCGCGTATCAGGCCGACTGCGATGGGTCGCCGCGCTTTCCGTGTTCCGGCATTCATACCCTGTCCTCTCGTTTGGCCATCCTGGTCGACACCCGCCCTCGAGCGCGGGCGGTGCATTCAGTAGGCCAAGGCGCACAAGACTTTTCGATCACACAGCGGGGATATCACCGGCCAATCTGATAATCTCGCGGTGAGATAAGCTAAGCGCTGGTGGGCGCTTAGAAGGGGGCAGGCGTGCATGGATCCGCGTTCGCACCGGTCGTGGTTCCCTCCGAAATCTGGACACGTGAGGATGTCCGGCGTCTTCTCACCGATCGGGATGTCGCCGGCATCCTCCGGCTGGTGCAGCAACACACCGGCGCCAGCCAGCAACGCTTGGCCACGGCGCTGGCCATTTCCCAAGGCCGAATCAACGAACTGATCAACCGGCGTCGGCAGGTCACCAGCCTCAGTTCATTTCAGCGACTGGCCGACGGACTGGGAATGCCGGACCCAGCCCGGATCGCGTTGGGACTCGCACCCAGGAACGACCGTTCGATGACATCGGACAGTCCCATCGAGATCACCCGCAACTACCCGACTCAGGCCGACGCTGCCGCGGACATCCGTACCGCGGTCCGTAATGCGGCGACCGTCGATGTCATGGCGGTGCGCGGGCTCGGCATACTGGGATTGAAGGACTCACTTCTTCGCGAGGTCATCCCGGTCGAGACCCGTCTACGCGCCCTTCTCCTCGACCCCGACTCGGCTGCCGCCGCATACCGTGCGCAGGAGGTCGGTGAATCAGGAGAGTCGTTCTCTGCCGGAATTCGCCTCTCCCTCTCCCGATTGCGTGAATTCGCCTCTGCCGGACGTCCAGTCGAGGTCTACCTGTACGATCACGTCCCGGTATGGCGGATCATCAGCATCGATGGGCCGCGCGGAATCATGTTCGTCTCCGCCTTCACCGATCACCGCGACGCCCATGCCTGTCCCACCCAACGGATCGAGCCAAATCCCGGCGGGATCCTGCACCACGCCCTGCGCCGGACTATGGAACAGACCATCACCACTGCACACCGCGTCGTCTGACCAGCGACAGAAAGGCAGCGCCGTGATCGAGGCAGAGTACAAAGCCAGACTGACCGCCCCAGAGCGGGTCCGGGCCGCCCTACGCGAGCGAGCCACTCCCAATATCGTGTTGTACCAGGACACCTACTACGACACCCCGAGCGGCGACCTCGACCGCGGCGGCCGTGAATTCCGCCTCCGCACTGTGGAGGACTCCTCCGGCGGACAGCGGCATGTACTCACCTTCAAAGACCCCGCCATCGACGAGGCGACCGGGTCCAAACCCGAATTCGAAACCCTTGTCGCCGATCCAGACGCCATGGACGACATCATCGCCCGGCTCGGCTACCAACCCGCCCTGTGCTTCACCAAGCGATGCGAGAACTTCGAATTCACCGCATCTGGTAGGCGCATGCTCGCCACAATCGCGAGCGTCCCGGAGATCGACGGCACCTTCCTCGAGCTGGAAACCCAAGCCGAAGAACCCGAATTGTCCCATGCTTTCACGGACCTGAAGACGATACTGACAGAACTCGGCGTCACCTCCGAAGAGCTGACTACCGAGCTGTACACCGACGCGGTACGAAAGGCACGTCGCTCAGTGGATCCTCGTTGAGCGTGCACGGTCGTCTGGACCACAGAAGCGTTGGCAAACGGCGAGCTGGACGGCCTATCGGTGTTTCGATGGTCCTACGGCCGGGCGTTCAGTGCACTGGCACGGCAGAAAGGCCGCCCGTAGAAGTCATGTGGCCTGACGGTGCAGTGCGCGATTAGTAGCCATCAAACCTGAGACATACCGAACGAAGGTGTGTCGCCAGATCTGGTACCTCTGATGCCTCTCACTCCGGCAGAAGGCTTGCGGCTCAGCATCAGCGCGCACCCAGGAGATCCTTCGGAACCTACCGGGGAATGAGTTCCGGCGATCGGCCGGAGGGGAGGCCGTATCGAGACGACAAGATGTGGGCCGAGGACGACGATCGTGGCCGGAAATCGATCGCGAATTTTGACATCGCTGTGCGAGCGTGTCATCAGGGGCTGCGGAAGAGGCCCCTCCGAATGGGGTCAGCCGGCTGACAACGCGAGCCGAGCTCTGACCGCTGTCAGTGTCTCGGCCGGTTCAGTCCCAGAAGTTGAAGAGAGCTTCGCCGAGAGTCTGCGGCTTCCAGTACCTGACGTCATCAGCGTCGATTGTCAGGCCAGCACCGATGTTGGTAGTTCAAGCCTCGATGACGAACGGATCGGCGGGTCGGCGATGTCGGGATTCGCGGTCAGACGCCCAGTTTCGCCATTAGAACCACCTGGAGTCTTCTCGACAAGAAGCCTTCGGACCAAACTGCCCAACTCCTGTTTCCGGCGCCTACCAAGCGTTCCGGCCGCGGCATCATGTGCGAGTCGCCGATCAGTGGTATGGGCTCAGCTGCCGTACAACGATTCTCGCGCCCGCGCATAGACGTGACGGATCCGCGTCCCCAGAGCACTGTCGACAGGTGCCGCAATCTCGACAGTCCCGGCAGCGGTCCATTGCGGCGGTTCGGCGCGGCCGCGCAACGCCCACGCGGCCTGTCGCGCCGCGCCCAACGCCACGTACTCCTCCGGCTCCGGCACGGTCACTGCCGCACCGAAGATCTGTGCGGCGGTCTCGGCGACGAATGCCGAACGCGATGCGCCGCCGATCAGCAGCACTCGCCGAGGGGTCGCGCCGGCTGCGCGTAGGCGGTCGAGCGCATCGGCCATGTTGCACAGCATTCCTTCGACGGCGGCGCGGGCCAGGTGTGCGGGTCGCATTGTCTCCGAACGCAAGCCGTGCAGGCTGCCCGCCGCGTGGGGCAGGTTTGGGGTGCGTTCGCCGGACAGGTACGGCAGCAGAACGAGTCCGTCGGCGCCCGGCGGGGCCTGGCGGGCGAGTGCATCTAGTTCGTTTATGCGGATTCCCAGAGCTGTAACCATCGCCTCGAGCACCCGGGCGGCGTTCAGCGTGCACACCAACGGCAGGAATTGTCCTGTCGCGTCGGCGAATCCGTTGACGAACGGATCGGTGTTCAGCCGCGAGGTGCGTGCGAACGCGGTACCGCTGGTGCCCAGCGAGATCACCACGTCGCCGTCACCGATTCCGAGTCCGAGCGCCGCCGCCGCGTTGTCCCCTGCGCCGGCAGCTATGACCGCGCCCGATGCGGTGCGTCCGGCACTCTCGAACGGTTCCAGCACTGTCGGAAGCTCCGGGGTTCGGCCGCGGAAAGCACTGGCCAACAGGTCTTCTCGATACCGGCCCGCCACCGGGGACCAGTACCCGGTGCCCGAGGCGTCGCTCCGATCGGTCGCCGGCGCAGCATCACCACCACCGCGCAATCGCCAGGTGAGGTAGTCGTGCGGCAGCATCACCCGGGTCACCCGGTCCGCGAGCTCGGGCTCGTGGTCGGCCATCCAGCGCAGTTTCGCGACAGTGAAGGCGGCGACCGGGACGCTGCCGACCGCGTCCAGCCACGCTTGCGGTCCGCCCAGTTCCGCGACGAGGTCGTCGGCTGCCTCGGCGGAACGAACATCGTTCCACAGCAAGGCATCTCGTACCGGTCGGTGCGAGCTGTCGAGTGCCACCAAGCCGTGCTGCTGGCCGGCGATCGACACGGCGTCGACGTTGTCGAGCAACCCCTCCCCTGCCTGCCGCAACGCGGTCCACCATGCCTCGGGCGCGACCTCGGTGCCGTCGGGGTGCGGTGCGTGTCCGCGCGCCAGGACCTCACCGGTGTCCGCGTCGCACACCACGACCTTGCAGGATTGGGTGGAGCTGTCCACTCCGGCGACGGTGGCCATCTATCCGCGCGGGGCGATCTGAATCTTGCGGCCGACGCCGTCGCGGAATGCCTGCAGCGCTTCGGAGAACTGGTCGAGGGCGAAGGTGTGGGTGACCATGGTGTCGGCGTCGATCGCGCCCTTGCAGACGAGGTCGACGGCGCGGCCGAAGCTGTGCACCACTGCCATCGAGCCGACGACCGTGATCTCGTCGTTGTAGATGCGGAAGGGGGAGAACGACGCCGTCGCGTCGCCGGGGGCTACGCCGAACTGCTGGTAGGTTCCGCCGCGGCGGACGCGGGTGAGGCCGTCCTCGATTGCCGGGATCGCTCCGGTGCAGTCGATGACGACTTCCCAGCCGCGCGGGCGGTCGAACTCGTCGGCGTTCGTGGCGACCGCGTCCGCGCCGAGTGCGCGGGCGACCTGCAAGCGGTCGGTGTTGAGATCGACCACCGAGATCGAGGCCGCGCCCGCGGCGACCGCGAGTTGCAGCATCATCAGGCCCATCGTGCCGGCGCCGTAGATCAGGTAGTGCGAGCCCAGCATTCGTGGCAGGCCGTCGAATCCGTGGACGGCGCACGACAGTGGTTCCACCAGGGCGCCGTGTGAGGCGGGGAGGTCGTCGGGCAGTCGGTAGCAGTTGGCGGCCGGGACAGCGACGTACTCGGCCATTGCGCCGTTCACCGTGTCGCCGATTGCGCCCCAGCGTTCGCAGAGGTTGCCGCGGCCGATTCGGCAGTAGTGGCAGGCGCCGCAGAACAGTGACGGGTCCACGGCTACCTTCTCGCCGGTGCCCGGGCCGTCGACGATTTCGCCGCAGAACTCGTGGCCGGGGACGATCGGGTATGGCGTGGGCGGAAATTCGCCTTCGACGATGTGGATGTCGGTTCCGCAGATCCCCACCGCGGCCACCTGGACCACAACCTCGCCTGGGGCGGGAGTCGGGTCGGGAATCGTTTGCACCGAGTACTCGCCGGGTTTCTCGATCACCAGCGCGCGCATCTACCTTCCCCTTTCCTGGTACCACCATGCGGTGGTGGCGATATCGGCGTCGGCCAGCGGCAGATACCGCCCGCCGTCTTGCCAGCCCAGCGCTTGCAGCGTGACGCGTAGTTCCTCGTGGAAGCGGATCGGATCACGGACGTGCCAGCGATACATGCCGAACCGTTGTTTCGGCGTGTAGATCTCGTCATGTGGAAGTACTTGGTGCAGGCCGAGATACGGGCTGGAATAGTCGCGGTAGGAGCCGTCCAGGTCGAAGTTCCAGGCGCCGCCGAAATAGTCCTCGGTGCCGGTGCCGCAGATGGTCGGGAATTCGTCGTCTCCGTCGAGGTGGAACTTGATTTCGCCCTCGCCCCACCAGCCCGGCGCATTCGGTGCGATCGCCAAATAGGTGCCGACGTAGCGGCCGCGGCCTCGGACCTCATCGACAATGGTGTGAACTGCCGGTGTTCCGAGCGGATTGCTTTGTCGCCGTTGGGAATGCAGGTAGCCGACGTCCTCGCCTACCGCGGTCTCGTCGTAGGTGAGCTGATAGTAGACCGGCACCGAGCGGTCGGTCGGGTTGTGCAGGGTGACACGCGCGTGCTGACGAAAAGGCATGGGCCAGAAACTGTTCAACCCGCCGGCGGGTGCGACCACCACCATTTCCGAACTCACCAGTGCCAGTTCGTCCCAGCCGTTGCAGAAGAAGTCGCCCAGCGGCACGTCGATCGACGGCTGCGATTCGTCGTCCCAGGTGAAGTTCAGTGTCAACCCACGCAGCACCGTGCGGTCGGTGGTCAGCCAGAAGTGCCGGATCACGCCCGGCCCGGAGACGTCGGCCAGTGTCGCGGTGGATCCGGCGGCCAGGTCGATCGACGGTGATACCTTCCAGCCGATACCGAGATCACGTGCCGCGCCCGCACCGGTGCCGGTTTCGGCCCGTGCGCCCGCGCCCGGCGCGCCGGTCGGGTTCTCAGGGCTGATCGAGCGGGTACGCGCCCGGTCCAGCCGCCAGAGTTCAGCCATGGTCCGCCGTCCGATGTTGTTCTGCGGCAAGAAAATGCGCGATATCCACAGTCGATTCGTAGAGCTCGCGATAGCGCCGGTAGTACTGGTCGTAGATCGCTTGCCGCTCGGCGTCCGGCTCGATCGTCGACGTCACCGGATTCCAGCCGGACGTGTCGACGCCGGCGGCTTCCGCGGCCAGCAGGGCATCACCGAGGCAGGCCCCGACAGTCTCCGCCGGCAACTCCTGTGGCAGACCGGTCACGTCGGACACGATCTGGGTCCACAACCCGCCTTTGGTGCCACCACCGACCGCGACCAGGCGTCTGGCGCGGCCACCGGCCTCGGACATTGCCTCCAGGTTGTGCCGCACCCCGAATCCGGTTGCCTCCAAAGCCGCGCGGTACAGCTCGGCGCGGCCGTGGCTGGTGGTGAGTCCGGCGACGATGCCGCGTGCGTCGGGATCGAACAGGGGTGTTCGTTCACCGGCGAAATACGGCAGCATCAACAGTCCCCGGCTGCCTGCCGGAACCTTGCCCGCCTCCTCGATCAAGTCGCCGAATTCTCCGCCGACCAGGCGGCGCAGCCACTCGGTGACCGCACCCGAGGTGGCCATTCCCGCTGCCAGCGAATAGGTTTCGGGCCAGGCGCCGCAGGTGCCCCACAGGCCGGGGTGTGGACGCGGTTGGGTGAGGATCTGGACCAGAAACATCGTGGTGCCGTACATGACCATCGCGTCGCCGGGCGCGCGCACGCCGACACTGGCGGCTTCCGCCCACGCGTCGACCGTGCCGGTGGTGACCGGTAACCCTTCCGGAAGTCCGGTCGCGGCCGCACCTTCCGCGGTCACCTGACCCACCACCTCTGTGGGCCAGGCGAGTTCGGGCAACCGCAGCCCAGGAGCGCAGCGCTCGGCCCACTCCGACCACTCTCGTTTACGCAGGTCGTACATGGGCACGCACTGACTCGCCGACTGATGGTCGAGGACGTATCGCCCGGTCAACCGGTGCACGAGAAAGGAACTCGCCATCAGCAGCATGCGGGTGCGCTCATAGACGTCCGGCTCGTGCCGCGCCAACCACCGCAGCTTCGGGCCGACGGCCTGGCTGGTCAACGGCGAACCAGCCCGTTCGAGGACGGCCGCCTCGCCCAATTCGTCTGCCAGCTCGGCGATTTCGACCGTCGCCCGGGTGTCGACGCCGTACAGGATGGCCGGCCGCAGCGGATTCCCCTGCGCGTCGGCGGGCAGCAGACACGGACCGATACCGCTGATCCCGAGCCCCTCCAGCCGTGCACCGGCGGCGGCGTCGACCAATTCGCGGGCGATGGCGACGAAGTCCGCCCACCACACCGATTCGGCGTCGTGCTCGACCCAGCCCGGTCGCGGCATCGACACCTCGTGCGGGCGCTCGGACCGGGCGAGCACCGTTCCGTCGGCGTCGGTCAGCACGCCCTTGGAACCGGATGTGCCGATGTCGATTCCGATGAACATGGTCACCGACTGAATTCGTCCACGGTGACGCCCAGCAGATCGCACGCGGCCCGCACGGCCGCGCGATGGTCACCGGGTACGGCGTGAATATGGTTGGCGCCGAACCGGGACAGGAAATCCTCGGCCCGAGCGTCCAGCCGCGCGAACGCGTGCGGCCATTCGCGGGTCGACTGGCTCATCAACTCGTCGTTGGTGGCGTCGTCGTAGGTTTCGAAGTCACCGAGCATCACCTGCATGCGGTAGTTGCCGTCGTTGCGGGTCAGCCGGCCGAAAGTCATCTGTCCCGGTGCCGCGAGATGATGGACGGATGCCCCACCGGCGGGGAAGAAGAACACCTCGGGGTACAGGTGCACCCGGGACAGGTTCTCGGCCGGATCGTCGCTGCGGGCGGCGAACCAGGTGGCGTGCTGGCCGGAGTTGCACAGATCCCAGATGTCGCGGTCCGCATGGTAGTGGCGGACGTCGGCGAACAACACCGGTGTCTTCGAAATCTGTTTGAGCAGTTGCATGGTCAGTGCGCCGTCCATGTCGGCCTCGGTGGCGCACACATGCGTCGGCTTCGGGCCGTTCCAGTCGTACGGGTCGTTGAGGAACGCCTCGGTGATGTCCATCGTGGCGAAGTACTGGGTGAGCTCGGGCTGACCTTTGATACCGGAGAAGTCGATGTTCCATTCGTCGATCAGCTCGCGCACCGCGAGGTAGGAGCGGATCTGGCGCTCCAGCAACTCCGGAGTGAGTTTGTCACCGTCGTAGTGCACGCCCGCGGTGGTCTCCTCCAGCCATGTCCGGGCCTTCGATACCTCGGCCGCGTCGGCCAACTCGGCGCGGCGGACGATCTCCCACTGGTCGATTTCTTCGACGTCGACACCGAAAATGCGTTGCCACTGATCGGTATTCGCGACGGCGGTGTTCATCCCCATCGGCCGGCCCCCGAACCGGCCGAACGTCGAACCGCGCAAGCTCGACACCGCCGCTGCGGCGCAAGCCTGCACACCGATCTTCTCGATCAGGTCCGGGTCGGCCGGGTCGCCCCACAGCCGGGTGTGCGTGCGGCCGATCTGATCCAGCGCTCCCCCGGCGGCCAGCATCCCGACCATTCCGGGCTGCACCGGGTCGATATTCGACAGCAACAGCAACGCGCCCGGCGTGGCTCCCTGCACGAGCATCGTGAAGTGCGGGAACGCCCACACCGCGTAGTGCAGCACGGTGAGATCTACTCCGGCCGAGGCGACTTCGCGTGCCACCGAGACGGCGAGTGTGTTGGTGCTGACCGGAGCGGAGCCGCGCACCACCTCGTGTCCCGCGCCGGTGAGTTCGGCGACGAGCCGGTCCTCATTGGTACGGATGAACTCGGCTATGCCGTCGTGCACATAGTCGCGTCCGTCGGAAATGCTGATTACACCGATACGTGCCACGCCGGATCCCTCCAAGAGACGAACGGTCGGACTACTCGCCTAGAGATATCACTCAGGGTGCGGTTTCCGGTGGAGTTCTCCCGATCTCGAGGGCTGCCAACGACACTCCGCCCTGTCCCCAGCCGCAACTGGTGATCCACAGGTCGCCGTCGTCGATCACCTCGGCGGCATGGGCGGCGATGTGGCCGACGCGGTCGTCGATCCGGAAGTGGTAGGGATCGTCGCTGCGGAACACGTCGGTGCCGAGGTAATCGGGTCGCGGGCCGATGAACAAATACCAGGAACCGTTGTGGCACAGAATGAATGGGGATTCGGTATTGCCGGCCTCTGTTCCGGAGGTGGGGTCGGTGAACGCGATCCGCCGCTCGCTCCAGGTGCGCAGATCGGTGCTCGTGCGGTAGGCGACCACATAGTTGCCGCCCGTCGGCGAACTCGTCGCGGCGTAGTACATCACCCAGCGGCCGTCGATCCACGCAACCATCGGATCGCGGGCATCGTATCCGTCGCGGAACACCGGTCCGGAAGGTTCGCGGGTCCACTCGAACAGGTCGTCGGAGGTGGCCGCGCAGATCAACGCCGCGGTGCGGTCCTCGCCGCCGCCCGCGTAGAACATGTGGTAGCGCCCGTCGGCGCGGATCACGTACGGCGCCCACAGATGAGTCTCGCCGTAGTCACGGTCCACGACCAGTGCCGAGGGGTGTTTGGTCCACGGGCCGTGCAGGTCGTCGGCGGTGGCGTGGGCGAATTCGATCTCGTCGAACGGATTCGCCGGTTCGGTATGGGTGATGCCGAACAGGTGCCAGCGGCCCGATTCGTCGCGAATGATGGTGTGGTCGTTGATGTACCACGGCTGCGGCTCGCCGACGCTCGGGTCGTAGATCGTGTGGAAATGCTCGGCCCGGACGCGCACTGCGGGTCCTGCGGGTCGATCATCGACACCGAGTCGGTCGGCGGCCGGTCCTTCTCGAAACTCGATCTCGGGCTCGGCCATCCGGCACCTCTCTCCTCGGTCTCGTTTTCCCGTCCCGATGCACATCTGCCGGGTGACGCCCGATGCGGATAGGTTCCTCGTGCAGCTCCCGCCGGGGCGATATCAGCCACGCCGCTCCTCGCGCAGGACAGCCACATCGCGATGCCATCCGCTGAGCAGAATTCAACCACGCACTCCCCCGCAGCCGGCAGAATTCCGACCACAATCGCCGTCGGCCTGAGCGGCGAATTCCGCGCGAATAGCGACGATCAGCGGGATCGCCGACACCATCCCCAACGGTGGCGGAGACCGGTATCGCTGTCCGAATAGACTGCGCCCCATGCGGACAGCGATGACGCTCGACAGCGGCCAAGTCGTCAGTTACATCGACCACGGCGGTTCCGGCCCGGCCGTCCTGCTCTTGCACAGCTACCTGATGGACGCGGACATGTTCGCCCCACAGGTTCGTTCGCTCGGCCGGACCTACCGGTTGATCGCCATGGACGAACGCGGTCACGGCCAAACCCCCGCCGACAGTCCGTTCACCTATTGGGACGTGGCCCGCGACGCACTCGAACTGCTCGACCACCTCGGGGTTGACCGGTGCGCGGTGCTGGGGACCAGCCAGGGCGGATTCATCGGTCTGCGGATGGCCCTACTGGAGCCGGACCGGGTTGCCGCGCTCGCGTTGCTCGGAACGTCGGGCGCCGCCGAGAATCCGCAGGTCGCCGCCGCCTACCGGCAGGCTGCCACCGCATGGCGCGAACTCGGGCCGACGCAGAATCTGCTCGATATGAACGCCGCCATCTGCCTGGGTCAGCACGATGCGACCGAGTGGCAGGCCAAATGGCGTGAACTTTCCGGAGATCACATCGACCGTGTCCTGACCCCACTGGTCGAGCGGGACAGCATCCTCGATCGAGCTTCCGAGATCGGCTGCCCCGCCGTGGTCCTGCACGGCTCGGCGGACGCCGCCTATCCGGTCGACCGGGCCGTCGAGTTGGCCGCAGCGCTGCCCAACGCGGGACCGCCGGTGATCATCGACGGCGGCGCGCACTTCCTGTCGCTCACGGATGCGGAGGCTGTGGAGCCGCACCTGCTGGCCTTCTTCGCGAAGTCGCTGCCGGGCTGAGGTCGACATCCGGATCACCGCCGGTGCCGGGGCAGATCAGTCGTCGATGGAGACCTTGTTCTTGTAGAAGGCGACGTACCCCTCTATGTCGGCTGCCGCCCGCTTCGTCTCGGGGTAGTACCAAGCGGCGTCGATGAGGGGGTTTCCGTCACCGACATCCACGGTGTAATAGCTCGCGCGACCCTTCCAGGGGCAGATGCTATGGGTCTCGGTGGGCGTGAAGTACTCCTTCTTGATCGATTCCGGCGGAAAGTAGATATTGCCTTCCACTGTTTCGTAGTGGTCGGACTCCGCGATGGTGACGCCGTTGACCGTTGCCTTTGCCATGCGTCCATTCTGCCCCGGCCAGCGAGCGAGCCCCAGCGCCGAACAGTGGCGAGAGAGCCTACGATCGCCCGGTGACGCTTTCCCCCGCCGACCTGATCGGCTATGTCGCCAGTGGCCTCGACGCCGATCTGAGCCGCTGGTTCCCCGACGCCGAACCTGTTGTCGTGCCCGAACAAACCCGTTCGGCCACACCGTTTCTCGAACGACTGGCACCGACGGACGCGACCGCGCTCGCCGCGCTGGACGCCCGGGTGCGCTCGGGGGTGATGCCGCACTTCCTCGACATATTCGACTGGTCCTACGGTTTCGACTTCGCCGGGAACGACTGCGGGATCCTCGACGCGGACTACACCACCGAACTCACCGATGCCGACGTCTTCTCCGTCGGTGCCGACGGCGGCGGAAATCTGTTCTGTGTACTCACCAATGGTCAAGTGGCGCTGTGGTTTCACGAGGAGGAGGTTCTCGAGGGCGGCACTCGCTTCGACCATCTCGATGTGTTCATCTGGTCGTTCCTGCGCTACCGCGCGGTTCGCGCGGGCCGTCTCGAGCTCGAGGCCGTGGAGGCCGATTTCCGTGCCCTCGGCCAGGATGGCGCAGTGGAACCGGAGCTGGGCCTGCTGAGCCACATGTCGCGACCGACTTCCCACGCGGTGGAGTAGCCGGTCGAGTCCGGTCACGGTCGTGCGGTGTGCTCCGGCCGGCCGTGCGTGCGGCGACGTTCCTTCATCTCCGCCTCGTGGACGTGGCGCCGGCCTTGAACAAGCTGGTCGCGAACCATGCGTTCCATGTCGGCGAACGCGGCGTAGTACCCGTCGTCGTACTCCTCCATGATCTGAAAGGTCCATCGCCCCGGCAGTACGTTGCGGCCGATCAACTCGCCACGCACGCGCCCGGCCAAATCCGGGCGACCCGCGGCGCGAAGCTGGTCGACAACGCTGTCCAGCAGCAGATCGGCATGCCCGGTCAACCGGTGGAACGCATACAGATTCCCGCGCGCCTGTTCGATCGTCTCCAGCGCTTCGGACAAGGTTCCGGCCGCGCGGACCGCGTCGTCGCCGACATCGTCCGGACGACGATGCCGGATCTCGGGTCGATCCTCGGTGGCGGTGCCGCGGTCTGCGAATTCTGATGTATCGGTGTCGTTGGTCATGCACTGGCTGTACCCAGCCACATCGATTCGATGCACAATCGATGCATCTGATCGATCGGTGAAGCACTGCGGGCGCTGACCGCCCGGCGGAGCCCCACGACAGGGCCGCGCGTGACGGATCCACTACCTCTGCCGAAGCCGTCCACCGCTGCGCGGCCTGCGGCGCAGCGGATCGCGATTCGGTGGCATCGTCGGGGCCGGTCAGCCGACACCGGCATCTACTTCGCTGATGGCCGGTAACTACGACGCGTACGCGAATTCCCTCGGGGACTGTGACAGGGCCGGGACGGCACCGTATCGGTGGCCTCATCCGCCCCGAAAGGCGTTGCGCTCAAAGATAACTCGATCCGCGGGATCTTCGACAAGCCGACGCCGCCTTGTCTTTTCGCGCGTTCGCCGCAGTGCGATTACCGAGGCCGTGTTTCCCGAGGCTGGTCTTCGGCTCTGCGCACGCCACCGTGATGTCCTCCCTCGGCTCCTTCGTCGGTGGCCTCGGTTTCGGGTGCCTGCGCCGCCGGTTGCTCTTCGGCCGGGGACGCGGTGGTCCCGCCGGGAGTCTCGTCTGGGGCCGGAGCCTTGAAATTCGGGTCGGTCACCGGGTGGGTCGCGCCCGCTGTTCTGGCGCCGCCCCCACCTTCTGTGGTGCCGCCTACCTCGTCCGCGCTCGTGCGCCGGCCTTCATAGGGCGGGACAGCGGATTCGACGTCGGCGGGTGGGAGCGTCCCGGTCGTGGCGACGTCGTCTTCGGACTGGTTCTGATCACGGACTGAAGTAACTTCTTCGTGGTCGAAGGTGCCGCCCGGGCGATCGGCCGAGCCGCCGCCCGCTGTATTCGACCCGGTGTCTCGCGAGCCTTCGGCTCCTCGCTGCGATTGAGGCTCTTCGGACAGATGTTCGCTGGACATAGCTCCATCGTCTCCTCGAGTAGAGCGCTGGATTATAACCTCTGCGTTCAAGCGTGGTGCCCGATTCGACTGCAGTCAAGCAAACCCGTGATGCGGAATTTTGCGACATTTTCGGCGTCGGCCGCCAAGACGATGTGGACCGTGCCACCGCGGCCCGGTCAGCGTCTGACGTGGGCTGATCTGTTCGCGATGAGGGCCTCGATCTCGGCGAGCGAGGCCATGGATGCATCTCCCGGTGTCGTCATGACGAGGGCCCCGTGAGCCGTGCCGTAGGCGAGAGCGCGCTCGACCGAGACACCGGCGAGCAGACCGTAGATCAGGCCGGCGGCGAAGCCATCGCCGGAGCCGACACGGTCCAGGACGTGCAGGCCATACACCCGGGGCCCGGCCACGAAACCGGTCTCGGTGGACCAGGTAGCCGAGGACCAGTCGTTGACATGGGCAGAGGAGACCTCACGCAGCGTGGTTGCCTTCCGCAGCTCGCCCGTGGCGGGCTCAGCCGACGGCGTATGTGGTGCACCAGCAGGCGACGGCGAGTTCGGCTGGTTCATTGTCGGCGGTCTTTCCGGTTCGGGGCGGCAGGGCCCGGTGATCCCGCGGGATAGTCGTCGAGCGGCACCAGATCACGTGACCAGGCCGAGATGACGGGGGTGACCACTCGCCACGACTCCTCCGCCTCGTCACCGCGGATGGACAGGGCCGGATTGCCGAGCAACACGTCCAGCAGGAGCCGTCCGTAGGCGGGCAGGTCGGGCGGCGGGATCGCCGCGCTCATGGTGAGCGGGACCAGAGTGTCCACGGCGGCGCCGATGGCGGTGAGGGTGAGCGTGAGGTTTTCCGGCTCGAGCCCGAACCGGAGGACGTTCGGCGCCGTAGTCCCGTGGTGGCCGAAAGGCATATGGGGGATCGGCCGGAAATGAATGGCGACTTCCTTGCGGTCGGCGGCGAGGGCTTTGCCGGTGCGCAGCACGAATTCGGTTCCGGCCCATCGCCAGTTGTCGATCGCCAGCCGGACTTCGGTGAAGGTTTCGGTCCGCCGTTGTGGATCCACGCCGGGCTCGTCGATGTAGGACGGGACGTGCCGGTCGCCGATCACGCCGGCGGTGTAGCGGGCTCGGCGGGTGCGGCGCCGGATATCGTCGTCGGTCAGGGTGCGGATCGACCGCAGTACGTCGACCTTGCGGTCACGCAGATCGCGTTCGGACAGGGTGATCGGCGGTTCCATGGCCACCAGGCAGAGCAGTTGGAGCAGATGGTTCTGCACCATGTCCTCGAGCGCTCCCACCTGGTCGTAGTACCCGGCACGATCCTCGAGGGTGAGAGTTTCTTCCCAGACGATCTCGACCTCGGCGATATGCGCGCTGTTCCACAGTGATTCGAGCACCCGGTTGGCCAATCGGCTGCCGAGCAGGTTCTGCACGGTGGTCATCGCCAGGAAGTGGTCCACCCGGAAGACGGCCTGTTCCGGAACCAGATCTGCCAGCAACGTGTTGAGTTCGTGCGCGCCGGCGAGATCCTCCCCGAACGGCTTTTCGAATACGAGCCGGCTACCGGAGGGAAGCTGCGCGGCGTCCAGGGTCCGAATCGCGGTGGCGAACAACGACGGCGGCAACGCCAGATAGACGGCCACCGCTCCCGCACCGCCGATCGCCTCCGCCACCTGCGCCGGATCACCTATGTCGGCCTGCTGGTATCGCGCAGCCGCGAGGATCGCCCGCCGGGTGTCGGCCGAAATGGCCGGGGCGTACCGATCGAGCTGGGCCGCAGCCCATTTCCTGAACTGTTCGTCATCGCGGCCCTTGCGGTCGGCGCAGACGACCTCGAAACCGGCGTCGAGGTGGCCGGTTTGGTGCAGAGCGGCCAATCCCGGCAGCAGATAGCGTCCGGCCAGGTCACCCGTGCCGCCGAAGATGACGAGTCGTCGGATCATCGCGTGGCCGCCTGTACCGGTGCGAGGGGGGCGTTCTCCGGAGGCAGGTGGCCATCGGCCCGGTGGGCCGGGCGACACGGTGGATCGAGATCGTGCATCACATCTCCTCCACGGCACACGCGGCGAAGCGGCGGCGGATCAACCGAAGCGGGTCAGCACCTTCACGAGATCGTCGATCTCCTTGCCCTCAATCTAACAGCCACCCACCTGTCCGCCGGCGATCGTTATCGCCACGCGATCCGCCGCCGACGGACACACCCGAGGTCACGCCGCTTCACCGGACAAAACCGACCGGTCATCAGTAGCATCGGATCCATGCGGTCGATCTGGAAGGGTTCCATCGCGTTCGGGCTGGTGAATGTCCCGGTGAAGGTCTATACCGCCACCGAGGACCATGACATCAGGTTCCATCAGGTCCACGCCAAGGACGGCGGGCGGATCAAATATGACCGTGTCTGCACGGTGTGCGGGCAGTCGGTGGCCTTCGCCGATATCGACAAGGCTTATGAGTCGCCCGAGGGCGACAAGGTGATTCTCACCGACGAGGATTTCGCGAAATTGCCGGTGGCCGAGAAACACGAGATTCCGGTGTTGCAGTTCGTGCCCTCCGAGCAGATCGACCCCATCCTGTTCGACCGCAGCTATTACCTCGAGCCCGATTCCACGACACCCAAGGCGTACGTGTTGCTGGCGAAAACACTCGATCAGGTGGATCGGGTGGCGCTGGTGCATTTCACGCTGCGGCAGAAGACGCGGCTGGCGGCGCTGCGGGTGCGGGACGGGGTGCTGGTGTTGCAGACGCTGTTGTGGCCGGACGAGGTGCGCGCGGCCGAATTCGAATCGCTCGACGATGCCGCCGCACCGCGATCGCAGGAGGTCGCGATGGCGCAGACTCTGGTCGACAGCATGTCGGAGGATTTCGATCCCGATCAGTACACCGACGAATATCAGATCGAGCTGAAAAAGCTGCTCGACGAGGCCATCGAATCCGGATCCGACCGCGTCACCCGCCACGAAGAGGCGGAACCGGCGCAGATGGATGCCGAGGTGGTCGATCTGGTGGCCGCATTACAGCGCAGCCTCGAAGCCACCGGTCGCGGTGGGGAATCCGGCAAGTCGAGCCGGGGCCGCGCCTCGAAATCCGCCGCCAAGTCGACCGCGAAGGCGACCACCAAGCGGGCCGCGTCGAAATCCACCGGTACCAAATCGGCGAGCAAGTCGACTGCGAAGAAGGCGGCGCCGAAGGCCGCCAAGCAGACCCGCAAGGGAGCCTAGGCGGCGATTCCGGCGTCGTCGCCGAATCAGGCAATCGTGAGATATCCGACTGTTCGGCGCGCCCACTGCGCGCGGGTCGGCCATACTTTGGCGGGGCCTGGCGGTTACCGTACGGTGCAATCACAGTTCGACCCGGTCGGGGCCCGGATCGTCCCCGTACCACCAGCTTCCGGAGGAACCACATATGACCAACCCGTCGGACCCGAACGGCCCGTACGGCCAGCCGGGGCAACCGGGCTACGGGTATCCGCCCGCCGGCCAGCAGCCGGGCTACGGCGCACACCCGCCGGGTTACGGCGCACCGCCGCCCGGATATGCCGCTCCCCCACCTGGTTACGGCACTCCCGCTCCGGGATACGGTGCGGCACAACCGAATTACGGCGCTCCCCCGCCGGGCGCGGGCTACCCGCCGGCCGGCCCGGGCTACGGGTATCCGCAATCCGGATACGGGCCGCCCGCACCCTATGCCCACTGGTTCGCCCGTGTCGGCGGGTATCTCGTCGACGCGCTGATCATCGGCGTACCGTTCGGCATCCTGTACGGACTCGCGTTCGGCCTGGGCACCAAAGATCTCGATTGCTCGGGCAGCGATGACTCCTACGGCTCCTCCTACTCCTACTCCGCCGCCTGCACCGGCGGTGGAATGACGGCCGTCGGCGTCATACTGATGTTGCTGGCGTTCGCCGTCATGGCCGCGGCGGCGCTATACCTGATCTATCTGGAAGGCACCACCGGGCAGACGCCGGGTAAGAAACTGGTCGGCATCCGTGTGATCAAGGAAGCCGACGGTCAGGTGCTCGGCTTCGGTATGGCCTTCGTGCGCAAGCTCTGCCACATTCTCGACAACGCTCTGTGCGGCCTCGGCTATCTGTGGCCGCTGTGGGACGAGAAGAACCAGACCTTCGCCGACAAGATCGTCGGCACCATCGTGGTGCAGGCTCAGCAGTAACGTCGCTGCTCAGCGTTGTCACGGCCCCGCGGTTCCCTGATCGGACGCGGGGCCGTTTCGTGTGGTGAGCGCCGGTGTCGGGCGGTTTCACACGCCCTTGGGCGCGCGGGAGGACATGAATCCGAACAGATAACCCGCTACTCGCCGCATCTGAATCTCCTCCGCTCCCTCGGTGATTCGATAGCGGCGGTGGTGGCGGTAGATGTGTTCGAACGGCTGGTGGCGCGAATAGCCGAGGCCGCCGAACACCTGCATGGCGCGATCGGCCGCCTCGCAACACAATCGGTTGGCCCAGTAGTTGCACATCGATACCTGCTCGGAGGCGGCGAAGGTGCCGCGGCGATCCATGGTCCACGCGGTTTTGTGGATCAGCGTGCGCAGCATCTCGCACTGGGTGTGCAATTCGACCAGCGGGAATTGGATCGCCTGATTGTCGGCGAGCGCTTTACCGAAGGGTTTGCGCTCCTTGGCGTATGCCACGGCCCGGTCGATGCAGTATTGCGCCGCTCCGAGACTCGACGCCGCCTGGCGAATCCGGTTCTCGTTGAAAAAATGCTGGACGACCGCCAGCCCGCGGCCCTCGGGTCCGAAGACGGCGTCGGCGCCGACGCGCACGTCGCGCAGGGTGACCCGCCCGTGATCGGTCGGCATGTTGAAGGTCCACAGATATTCCTCGACCGTGAATCCGCAGGTATCGGGCGGCACCAGGAATGCGGTGATGCCGGTGCCGTCCCCCGCTTCGCCGGCGGTGCGCGCGAAGATCAGATCGGCGTCGGCGGTGTGAATGCCGGTATTCCAGGTCTTTTCGCCGTTGATCACCCAGCCGTCGCCGTCGCGCACCGCGCGGGTGTCCATATGGGTGGCGTCGGAACCGTGTTCGGGTTCGGTGATGCCGAAGGCGAAGAATTTCGCGCCCGCCGCCAGGCCCTCCACCCATTCCGCTTGCTGTTGCGGCGAACCGTATTCCAGCATCAGCAGCAGGCCCACATTGTTGGCGACCACGGCGTGTTCGTTCTGCAGATCGCAGTGCAGGCCGAGACCCCGGCGGGCGAGATGTTCGCGAATGACGGCCATATCGAGATTGGTGCCGCCGCGGCCGCCGAATTCGGGCGGGAACGCGTAGCGGTAGTGCCCGGCGGCATCGGCGCGGCGGCGGGTCTCGGCGAGCAGATCCTCCCAGTCGGCACTGGGCAGCCCGCCGCGATCCCAGTCGGTGCGTGCGTCTTCACGGCGATGGTCGAAGAAGCGGATGTTGTCGTTCTCGCGTTCGAGCGGCACGATCTCGCGGTCGATGAAGGCATCCAGTTCGGCCAGATAGTCGCTGAGCTCCGAGGGTATGTCGAAATCCACTGCTGCTCCTACCGTTTCGGCCGGTCCGGCGATTCGGGCCTCACGATATCGCGCAGCATGCCTTCTCGGAGCGGGACGGACCCGGACATCGGTGACCGAGGGCGAAACAGCGGGACAGACGAGGGCGGCCGACCTGCCATGCAGGTCGGCCGCCATCGGTTTCGAAACGATCAGTGCGCGTTCGCGGTGCAACTGGTCAGGGCGATGGTCGCCGGGCGTGGGCTCGCACTCCCCAGGTCGGGGAACGGCGGCGCGCTCGGCCCCAGGAAATCCCTCGCCTGCTTCTCGGCCTCGACCTGAGTCGGACCCCAGCCCACCGCGATCCGGCCGTCCGCTCCCTGGGCGACAGCACCGCAGCCGTTGCTGAAATCCAAGATGACGCGGCAATCACCGCGACCACAGTGCGCTCGGGCCGCGGCATCCGCGCTGGGCGCGTCGGCGAAGTTGGTGGCCGCGGCCACCACTCCGCTGCTGTCGGAGTAGGCGATCGCACCGTGCAGGTCACCGTCGGCCTGAGCCGAACCGGCGGCGCCGGCCACCGCGAAACCCGCACCGGCCGCCGCCGCGACGGCCGCCGAGCGGACACGCCGGGAAAACTTTTGGGACATCCGTGAATCCACCCCGTTCGAAGTCTGCGTACTGGACGCAGGCGATCCTTCTCCACAGCGGCCCCGGATGTCCACTTCCCCCTACCCGGTGGCGAGAATCAGACCGTGAAGCCCAAGGCGCGCAGCTGCTCGCGGCCGTCGTCGGTGATCTTGTCCGGACCCCACGGCGGCATCCAGACCCAATTGATCTTGAGATCCTCCACCAAACCGCTGCGCACCAGGGCGTTTCGCGACTGGTCCTCGATCACGTCGGTGAGCGGGCAGGCCGCGGAGGTGAGGGTCATGTCGAGGACGGCCACCTCCTCCTCGAGCCGCATCCCGTAGACCAGTCCCAGGTCGACGACGTTGATGCCGAGTTCGGGGTCGACGACGTCACGCATCGCCTCCTCCATGTCCTCGAGCAACGCGACCTGCTCCTGGGAGAGTTCGGCCTCGGTGTTCGGCTGTTCGGTTGCCGGCGTCTCAGTCATGAGCTTCCCCATTTCCGGCGGACCCGTTGCCCATGGTCCGCTTGGTCTCTTCGGCCGAGGTTATCCGCACCACGGCATCTTTGAACGCCATCCAGCCCAGCAGGGCACACTTCACCCGCGCCGGATATTTCGACACACCGGCCAGCGCGATGCCGTCGCCGATCACGTCCTCGTCGCCCTCGACCGTGCCGCGGCTGGAGATCATCTCGCTGTAGGAGTCGACCACCTTCAGCGCCTGCTGCACGGGCTGGCCGATGACCTGATCGGTGAGGATCGAGGTGGCGGCCTGGCTGATCGAGCAGCCCTGCCCGTCGTAGGACACATCGGCGACATCGCCGTTGTCGTCGATGTGCACCCGCAGGGTCACCTCGTCACCGCAGGTCGGGTTGACGTGATGCACCTCGGCACCGAACGGCTCCCGCAGCCCGCGGTGGTGCGGATGCTTGTAGTGGTCCAGGATCACTTCCTGGTACATCTGTTCCATACGCATTGCGAAATCTCACGCCCCGTTCACTGGTCGCTCGCGCTCACCGGATTCAACGGTCGGCCACCCCGAAGAATTTCTGGGCCTTACGGACCGCGGCCACCAGCGCCTCCACCTCGTCCAGCGTGTTGTAGACGGCGAAGGAGGCCCGGGCGGTGGCGGGTACACCGAGCCGGCGCATCAGCGGCCAGGCGCAATGGTGCCCGACGCGGATGGCGACACCCTCGTCGTCCAGGATCTGGCCCACGTCGTGCGGGTGGATCCCGTCGACCACGAACGACACCGCGCCACCACGGTCCACGTTCTCGGTCGGCCCCACGATGTGCACCCCGTCGATCGCGCCGAGTCCCTCCAGGGCGGCACCGACCAGCGTATGTTCGTGCGCGGCAACGGCTTCCATCCCGATCTCGTCGAGATACCGCACGGCCGCGCCCAATCCGACCACCTGGGAGGTCATCGGCACACCGGCCTCGAACCGCTGCGGCGGCGCCGCGTAGGTGGTCGCCTCCATGGTGACCGTCTCGATCATCGAGCCGCCGGTGATGAACGGCGGGGTCTCCTCGAGCAGGGCGTAGCGGCCGTAGAGCACGCCGACACCGGAGGGACCCAGCATCTTGTGCCCGGAGAACGCGGCGAAGTCGACGCCGAGCTCACGGAAGTTCACCGGCATGTGCGGGACCGACTGGCAGGCGTCGAGCACCACCAGCGCGCCGACCGCCTTGGCGCGGCGCACCATCTCGTGCACGTCGGCGACCGCACCGGTCACATTCGACTGATGGGTGAACGCGACGACCTTGGTCGCGGGCGTCAGCTCCAGCGAATCCAGGTCGATGCGCCCGTCGTCGGTGATGCCGTACCACTTCAGGGTGGCGCCGGTGCGGCGCGCGAGTTCCTGCCACGGAACGAGATTCGCGTGATGCTCCAGTTCGGTGATCACGATCTCGTCGCCCGGTCCCACGTGGTACGGGAAGCGGTCGTCGGAGAACGAATACGTCACCAGGTTCAGCGATTCGGTCGCGTTCTTGGTGAACACGATCTCGTTCGCCTCCACCCCCACGAAGCGCGCGATATCGGCCCGTGCGCCCTCGTAGGCGTCGGTCGCCTCCTCGGCGAGCTGATGCGCGCCGCGGTGCACGGCGGCATTGGTGTGGGTGAGGAATTCGCGTTCGGCGTCGAGGACGGCCAGCGGTCGCTGCGAGGTGGCCCCGGAATCCAGGTACACCAACGGTTTTCCGTCACGCACCGTCCGGTTCAGGATCGGGAAATCGGCCCGGATCCTGGCGACGTCGAGTGTGCGTGTCACAGCGGTCATATCAGGCTCCCGCGGTCGCGGTCTGTGTGAAGCGGACGTAGCCGTTGGCGTCGAGTTCGTCGGCCAGCTCGGAGCCGCCCTCGGCCACGATGCGGCCACCCACGAACACGTGCACGAACTGCGGCTGGATGTAGCGCAGGATCCGGGTGTAGTGGGTGATCAGCAGGACGCCGCCGTTCTCGCGCTCCTTGTAGCGGTTGACGCCCTCGGAGACGATGCGCAGCGCGTCGACGTCCAGACCGGAGTCGGTCTCGTCGAGGATGGCGATCTTCGGCTTGAGCAGGCCCAGCTGCAGGATTTCGTGGCGCTTCTTCTCACCGCCGGAGAAGCCCTCGTTGACGCTGCGGTCGGCGAAGGCGGCGTCGATCTCGAGCTCGCCCATCGACTCCTTGACTTCCTTGACCCAGTGGCGCAGCTTCGGGGCCTCGCCGCGCACGGCGGTCGCGGCGGTGCGCAGGAAGTTCGACATGGACACACCCGGCACCTCGACCGGGTACTGCATGGCCAGGAACAGGCCGGCGCGGGCGCGTTCGTCGACGGACATGGCCAGCACGTCCTCGCCGTCGAGGGTGATCGAGCCCTGGGTCACGGTGTACTTGGGGTGACCGGCGATGGCGTAGGACAGCGTGGACTTGCCGGAGCCGTTGGGGCCCATGATGGCGTGGGTCTCGCCCGACTTCACGGTGAGGTTCACGCCCTTGAGGATCTTGATGGGCTCGCCGTTCTCGTCCGGATTGGCGACTTCGGCGTGCAGGTCCTTGATTTCGAGGGTGGTCATTGCATTCCTTCTGGGCTGGTGGAGGTTTCGGGCGGCCGGGACGCGCCGGTGCTAGGCGCCGATGGCGGCGAGTTCGGCCTCGATGGCCGACTCCAGCCGCTCCCGGATCTCGACGACCGCGATCTTCTGGATGATCTCGTGGAAGAAACCACGCACCACCAGGCGGCGGGCGGCCTCCTCCGGAATACCGCGAGCTCGCAGGTAGAACAGCTGCTCGTCGTCGAATCGGCCCGTCGCCGAGGCGTGGCCGGCGCCGAGGATCTCGCCGGTCTCGATCTCGAGGTTCGGCACCGAATCGGCACGAGCGCCGTCGGTGAGGACCAGATTGCGGTTGGCCTCGTAGGTGTCGGTGCCCTCGGCCTCCGCGCGGATCAGCACGTCGCCGACCCAGACGGTGTGCGCATCGGGCTTGGCCGAACTCGGATCGCCCTGCAGCGCACCCTTGTACAGCACGTTGGACTTGCAGTGCGGCTGCGCGTGGTCGACCAGCAGGCGCTGTTCGAAATGCTGCCCGTCGTCGGCGAAGTACAGGCCCAGCAGTTCGGCGTCGCCGCCCGGACCGTCGTAGCGCACGGTCGCGGTCAACCGCACCAGATCGCCGCCGAGGGTCACGTCGGTGTGCCGCAGCACGGCATCGCGACCCAGCTTGGCGTGATGGGCGGTGACGTGCACGGCGTCGTCGGCCCAGTCCTGGACCGCGACCACGGTCAGCTTGGCGCTGTCGCCCAGGACGAATTCCACGTTCTCCGCGTAGGTTCCGCTGCCGCGCTGGTCGATGACCACCGTCGCGACCGCGAAGTTGGCGAGCCGGATCTGCAGATGACCGAACGCCGTCTTGTCCGCGCCGGGGCCGGTGATCCGGACGACCACCGGGCGGCCGACCTCCGTCTCGGCGCCGACCGACACCACTGTCGCCTGCTCGAACCCCGAATAGGCTTGGGCGGCAACACGATCGGTGGGCACCCCACCCTCGCCGAGGCGGGCGTCGTCACGGCCGACGGTCTCGACCGTCACACCGTCGATCGCCGAGCCGTCGACCTCGATACCCGCCCGGCCGTCGCGCACCGCGGTGCCGTCGTGCAGGCCACGCAGCCGGCGCAGCGGGGTGAACCGCCAGGCCTCGTCGTGCGCCGAGGGCACCTCGAAGGCGGCCACGTCGAACGAGGCGAACAGCTCACCCTTGTTGACGGCCGGGATGCGGGCCTCGCCCGCGACAGCCACGTTCTCGACCGGCATCAGCCGACCGCTCCTTCCATCTGCAGCTCGATGAGCCGGTTCAGTTCCAGCGCGTATTCCATCGGCAGTTCCTTGGCGATGGGCTCGACGAAGCCGCGCACCACCATCGCCATCGCCTCGTCCTCGGTCATGCCGCGGCTCATCAGGTAGAACAGCTGATCCTCCGACACCTTGGAGACGGTGGCCTCGTGGCCCATCGTCACGTCGTCCTCGCGGATGTCGACGTAGGGGTAGGTGTCGGAGCGGCTGATCGTATCCACCAGCAGCGCATCGCATTTCACGGTCGACTTGGAGCCGTGCGCACCCTTGTTGATCTGGACCAGGCCGCGGTAGGACGCCCGGCCGCCGCCGCGCGCCACCGACTTCGACACGATGGTCGAGGAGGTGTGCGGCGCCAGATGCAGCATCTTCGAGCCGGTGTCCTGGTGCTGGCCCTCGCCCGCGAACGCCACCGACAGCACCTCACCCTTGGCGTACTCGCCGGTCATCCAGACCGCCGGGTACTTCATGGTGACCTTGGAGCCGATATTGCCGTCGATCCACTCCATGGTCGCGCCCGCCTCGGCCTTGGCCCGCTTGGTGACCAGGTTGTAGACGTTGTTCGACCAGTTCTGGATGGTGGTGTAGCGGCAGCGGCCGCCCTTCTTCACGATGATCTCCACGACCGCCGAGTGCAGCGAGTCGGACTTGTAGATCGGCGCGGTACAACCCTCGACGTAGTGCACGTAGGCGCCCTCGTCGACGATGATCAGCGTCCGCTCGAACTGGCCCATGTTCTCGGTGTTGATCCGGAAGTAGGCCTGCAGCGGGATGTCGACGTGCACGCCCGGCGGCACGTAGATGAAGGAACCACCCGACCACACGGCGGTGTTCAGCGCGGAGAACTTGTTGTCGCCGGCCGGAATCACCGAGCCGAAGTACCGCTGGAAGATTTCCGGGTGCTCACGCAGGCCGGTGTCGGTGTCGAGGAAGATCACGCCCTGGGCCTCGAGGTCCTCGCGGATCTGGTGATAGACGACCTCCGACTCGTACTGCGCGGCCACACCCGCCACCAGGCGCTGCTTCTCCGCCTCCGGGATGCCCAGCTTGTCGTAGGTGTTCTTGATGTCCTCGGGCAGATCTTCCCAGCTCTCGGCCTGCTTCTCGGTCGAGCGCACGAAGTACTTGATGTTGTCGAAGTCGATGCCATCGAGGTTGGAGCCCCAGCTCGGCATCGGCTTGCGGTCGAAGATGCGCAGTGCCTTGAGGCGGGCGGCCAGCATCCACTCGGGCTCGTTCTTCTTCGCCGAGATGTCGCGCACGACGTCCTCGGACAGGCCGCGCTTGGCGCTGGCGCCGGCGATATCCGAATCCGCCCAGCCGTAGCCGTAGGTACCCAGGGAGGCGATGGTCTCCTCTTGGGTCAGGGCCTGGTTCTGGGGCGCATCGGATTCACGGCTCGCCGCGGTGGTCGACGTCATTCGGCACTCCTTCCGGAGTCGTTTCGAGCTGCCGTTGCGGGCTGTGCAACGGCGCGGGTGGCGGGCTGAGCATTGCTCGTCGGGGGAACGGACAGGGGTACGTGGGTGGTGCAGGCGCAGTCACCGTTGGCGATGGTCGCGAGCCGCTGCACGTGGGTTCCGAGCAGCTCACGAAATGCCTCGAGTTCGGCAGCGCACAGCTCCGGGAACTCCTCGGCCACATGCGAGACCGGACAGTGATGCTGGCATATCTGGACACCGGAGCCGACCTTGCGGGTGGTGGCGGCGAATCCGGCATCGCTGAACGCCTCGGCGATCTCCTCCGCCTTCTCCGAGGTGGCGGCCGGGGTGTGCTGAGCCAGGCGGTCGATACCGGCGACGATCACACCGACGCGGCGGCGAGCGAAATCCATGATCGCGTTCTCGCCGCCGATCTCGCGCAGCTGCCGCATCGCGGCTCCCGCCAGATCGTCGTAGGCGTGACCGAGCCGGCCGCGACCAGCGGCGGTCAGCTGGAACTGCTTGGCGGGACGACCGCGGCCCTGCTGTTGCCACGGCGCCGAGCGCATGGCCCGAGCCTCGCCGGATTCGATCAGCGCGTCGAGATGACGACGCACACCGGCCGGACTCAGTCCCAGCCGCTGCCCGATGGCCGTCGCGGTGATCGGCCCCTCCTCCAGCAGCAGCTGGACGACGGCCGCGCGAGTATGCCCCTCACCGGCGGCGGCCGCGGGCGCGGCGGAAGGCCGGGCGCCCTGCTGACGCTCGGTATTCACCTCGTTCTCCCGCAAACCCACGGTTTTCACAACATCAGTGTGACGGAATTATTTCCCGCATTCTAGTAAGGGTGCCCTGAATCTCTCCCGGATACGGCTCCGACCTGGGCATCGACCCCCGGTGCAATATGTCACGGTCCGCGTCGCGACGTTGCGATCGGCCCGGCGTCCACCCCGGCTACGCTTGACCTCCGTGGCGGTTGTGGAAGGCGCATGGCGTAGGAGCATCGAGATCGGACGCCGGGCCCTGGGCCTGGACGTCCCGCCCGCCGATCACACCATCGCGGTGCTACACACCGTCGAAGCCGACGCACCGGGGCTCGACACCCGGGAAACCGCGCAGTTCAAGCGCATTCGGCTGCTCGGCGCCACCGGCTCGGTCCTCATGGCGATCAGTGCGCTGGGCGTCGCCGCCCAGCCCGTGCTGCAGAATCCGGTCTCCGGAGTCCGGGTGATCGGCGTCTTCGCGCGCTGGCAGACCTCGTCGCTGGCGCTGTGCATGATCGGCACGGTCTTCGTGGTGATGGCGTGGCTTCTGCTGGGCCGCTTCGCGGTCGGCGGATTCGGCGGCTCGCCGGTGCACCGGCTCAGCCGCTCCCAGCTCGATCGCACCCTGCTGCTGTGGATCATCCCGCTGTCGGTCGCGCCGCCGCTGTTCTCCAACGACGTCTATTCCTATCTGGCACAGGGCGAGATCGCGGCCCGCGGCCTCGATCCGTACGCGGTCGGCCCGGCCACCGGCCTGGGCCTGCACAACGTGCTGACCTACAACGTACCCAACATCTGGCGCGACACCCCGGCCCCGTACGGCCCGCTGTTCGTCTGGATGGGCCGCGGTATCGCGCATGTGACCGGCGACAACATCATCGTGGGCGTCTGGGCGCATCGGTTGCTGGCGCTGGCCGGGGTGGCCCTCATCGTCTGGGCGCTGCCGCGGCTGTCGCGGCGCTGCGGCGTCGCGCCGGTCAGCGCACTGTGGCTGGGCGCGGCCAACCCGCTGGTGCTTTTCCATTTGGTCGGCGGCGTGCACAACGAAGCCTTGATGCTGGGCCTGATGCTGGCCGGGGTGGAGTTCTGCCTGCGCGCGCTGGCCACCGAGCACACCCCCGGGCTGGGCGGGTTCGACCAGCGCGGCTGGCTGCTGCTGACCTCCGGCGCCGTGGTGATCACGCTGTCGTCGGCGGTGAAGATCCCCTCGATCATCGCGCTCGGATTCGTCGGTATGGCCCTGGCCCGGCGCTGGGGACGCGGCTGGCGGCCGCTGCTGGCCGCCGCGGCGGTCCTCGGCGCGATCACCCTGGTCACCACGCTGTTCGTCAGTTACACCTCCGGGCTCGGTTTCGGCTGGACACACACCCTCAATGCCGCCAGCACCGTGCGCAGCTGGATGTCGCTACCCACGGCGATCGGCATCATCACCGGATTCGGCGGCGTGCTGCTGGGACTGGGCGACCACACCACCGCGCTGCTGAGCATTACCCGCCCGATCGCCGCTGTCGTGGCGGCGCTGATCACCATGCGCATGCTCATCGCCACCTGGACCGGGCGATTGCAGCCGGTCGGCGCGATGGGTGTGTCGCTCGCGGCGATCGTGCTGCTGTTCCCGGTCGTACAGCCGTGGTATCTGCTGTGGGCGATCATGCCGCTCGCGGCGTGGGCGACCACTCCCGCGTTCCGGGTCCCCGCCGTGGTGTTCTCCGCAGTCGTGAGCGTGATCCTGATGCCGCGCGGCGCCGATTTCGGGGTCTTCCAGATCATCGAGGCGGCGGTCGCCGTGGTCATCGTCGCGCTCGGGTTCATCGCGGCGACCCGGAACCTGCTGCCCTGGCGCAATCGGACAGGGGTGTCTGCTCCGTCACAGCCGGGCCCGGCATACGGTGTCTCCTCGTGAGCGCAGCCTCGGAACCCGCTGTCTGTATCGACGGTGTCGTGAAACGCTACGGCGACACCACCGCTGTGGACGGGGTCGCTTTCGAGGTCGGACGGGCGGAGGTGCTGGCGCTGCTCGGCCCCAACGGCGCCGGCAAGACCACCACCGTCGAAATGTGTGAGGGCTTCCTGTCACCCGACGCCGGTTCGGTGCGGGTGCTCGGGCTCGATCCGGTCGCCGATTCCGATCGCCTGCGCCCGCGCATCGGTGTGATGCTGCAGGGTGGCGGGGCCTATCCGGGCTCGCGCGCCGGCGAGATGCTCGATCTGGTCGCCTCCTACGCCGCCGATCCGCTCGATCCGCAGTGGCTGCTCGACACCCTGGGCCTGCACGACGCCCGCCGCACCCCGTATCGGCGGCTCTCCGGCGGTCAGCAGCAGCGCCTCGCGCTGGCGTGCGCTCTGGTGGGACGTCCCGAACTGGTCTTCCTCGATGAGCCCACG
This sequence comes from Nocardia aobensis NBRC 100429, assembly GCF_000308375.1. Taxonomy (GTDB): domain Bacteria; phylum Actinomycetota; class Actinomycetes; order Mycobacteriales; family Mycobacteriaceae; genus Nocardia; species Nocardia aobensis. The sequence goes on from NZ_BAFQ01000118.1 coordinate 35,261, forward strand.
GCCGGAATGGACGCCCAGGCCCGGCATCTGGTGTGGGAGCTGATCGACGCGCTGCGCCGCGACGGCGTCGGGATTCTGCTCACCACGCACATGATGGACGAGGCCGAACAACTCGCCGACCGGCTGGTGATCATCGACCACGGTCGCATCGTCGCCGCCGGCACCCCGGCCGAGGTCACCTCCGCCGGCGCCGAGGGGCAACTACGTTTCAGCGCGCCGCCGAAGCTCGACCTGTCGCTACTGGAAAGCGCACTGCCGGAAGGATTCGCCCCCAGCGAGACCGCGCCCGGCTCCTATCTGCTGTGCGGCGACATCACCCCGCAGGTGCTGGCCACCGTGACCGCCTGGTGTGCACGAATCGACGTGCTGCCCACCGATATTCGCATCGACCAGCGCCGCCTGGAGGATGTGTTCCTCGAACTGACCGGACGGGAGCTGCGCGGATGACCCGGACCGCCCCTCGTTTCACCCCCGGCACCTTCAGCCCCGCGCCGCGACCGGCTCCGCGCCTGGCCATGCTGGCCGCGCAGACCCGGATGGAGCTGATCCTGTTGCTGCGCAACGGCGAACAGCTCCTGCTGACCATGTTCATTCCGATCACGCTGCTGATCGGGCTGACCCTGCTGCCGCTGGGCTCGAGCCTCGGCGAACACCACAAGGTCGACCGGATCGTGCCGGCGGTGATGATGGTGGCGATCATGTCCACCGCGTTCACCGGCCAGGCCATCGCCGTCGGCTTCGACCGCCGCTATGGTGCGCTGAAACGCTTGGGCGCCACGGCATTACCGCGTTGGGGCATCGTCGGCGGCAAATGCGCGGCGGTGCTGATCGTGGTGGTGCTGCAATCGGTTCTGCTCGGCCTGATCGGTGTCGCGCTGGGCTGGCGGCCCGCGATCGGCGGGCTGGCGCTGGGCGCGCTCGTCATCGCACTCGGCACGGCCACCTTCGTCGCGATGGGACTGCTGCTGGGCGGCACCCTCAAGGCCGAGATCGTGCTCGCGCTGGCGAACATTTTGTGGTTCGTGATGCTGGGGGTCGCGAGCCTGGTCTTCGCCTCGGACAACCTCCCGCACGCGGTGACGCTGATCGCGCGACTGATCCCTTCGGGGGCGCTGGCCGAAGCGCTGGATCAGGCGCTGCACACCAGTGTGGACTGGTACGGCATCGCGGTGCTCGTGGTGTGGGGCGTGGTGACGGGCTGGCTGGCGACGCGCTGGTTCCGCTTCGACTGAACGACCGCGATGCCGGCACGGATGTGACGGCAACGACACAACGTAGTAGCCCCCGTGCGGGCGCGGATCCGGCTGCGTCTACCATCGTTTCGTGCTGTCACGCGCGTTTGTGCGACTCGTCGACTTTCTGCCGCTGCCCTCCCTGCGGGTGCAGCGCATCTTCGCGTTGGCGGTGATCCTGTCCCAGGCGGGCATCTCGGTGACCGGCGCGATCGTGCGAGTCACCTCCTCCGGCCTCGGCTGCCCGACCTGGCCGCAATGCTTCCCCGGCAGTTTCACCCCCACCGCCCACGCCGAAGTTCCCGCGATCCACCAGGCGGTGGAATTCTCCAACCGGATGCTCACCTTCGCGGTGACGCTGTGCGCGGCACTGATCGTGCTCGCCGTGGTCCGGGCGCGGCGGCGGCGCGAGGTCGTGATCTACGCCTGGCTGATGCCCGGCGGCACCGTCCTGCAGGCCGTGATCGGCGGGATCACCGTGCGCAGCGGGCTGCTGTGGTGGACGGTGTCGGTCCATCTGCTGGCCTCGATGCTGATGGTGTGGCTGGCGACGCTGCTGTTCGCCAAGGTCGGCGAACCCGACGACGCGGTCGACGTGGTCCAGGTCCCGGCACCGCTGCGCTGGCTGACCGCACTGAGCGCGGTCGCGATGACCGGCACCCTCATCGCCGGCACCCTGGTGACCGGCGCGGGACCCCACGCCGGTGACAAGAGCACCGAGCGGCCGGTGGCACGCCTGCAGATCGAGATCGTCACCCTGGTGCACGCCCACGCCGAATTGCTCGTGGCGTATCTGGCGTTGCTGGTCGGCCTCGGCTTCGGACTGGCCGCGGTGGGTATGACCCGCGCGATCCGGGTGCGTCTGATCGTGGTGATCGCCACGGTCTGCGCCCAGGCTCTGCTCGGCATCGTCCAATACTTCACGCACGTTCCCGCGGCGCTGGTGGTCTTCCACGTCGGCGGAGCCACCGCATGCATCGTCGCGACGGCCGCGTTGTGGGCCTCGATGCGCACCCGCGAACAGGTCACCGCGCCGGCCCCCGAAGCAGCCGCACGCGCCGCCTGACCCGGGCCCCGCATCCTCGGCGCTGACGGTTACACCGGTTTCCGTTCGAGTGCGCCCCAATCCCGGATCGCGGCACAGCTGCGGCGCGCCATGGCGGCGAACATCTCGTCCCCGCGCGGCGTGGCAGCACCGTAGGCGGCGCCGAACACCGCGACCAGCGGGCCCTGCACCAGCGCGAACCCGTAATCCTGGTGGCACTGCTCCAGTGTGTAATCGGTGACACCATAGGAACACAAGGCGCGCCAATAGGTTTCGATGATCGACTCCTCGTGGGCGCGGCGGATCTCGGGTTCCAGGGCGGTGGCGACGAAGTAGGACAGATCGCGCGCGGGCAATCCGAGGCCGAGGGTCTGCCAGTCGACCGCCCAGACCTCGATCTCGCCGCTCTCGATCTCGCCGCTGTCGCCGGAGAACATCAGATTGTCCAGGCGGTAGTCGCCGTGGACGGGCGCGAAGCGCTCGGGTGCGGCCAGTAGCCAGTCGGCGATGCCGGGAACGCAGGCGCGCAACGTCTCGTGATCGGCCGCTGAGAGCCGCTCCCCCAGCCGGTCGATGAAGATTTCCGTTGCGGGACCGTACAATTCGGCCAGAGCTCGAGCCTCTGCGTCACCGTTGAAGGCCAACCCCTCGATCGCGGGCAGGCCGGGATCGCACCAGCGCGGGCCGTGCAATCCGGCGAGATTACGTACCGCCGCATGCGCCTGGGCCACCGTACATCCGGTGAGCTGATCGCCCTGGCGAGCCGGGGTGAGATCGTCGAGCAAGAGGGTGAATTCCGCGCCGTCCCCGTCGAATTCGGCGTAATGACAGGCGGGCACGCGAACGGACACGGTGGGCGCGATCTCACGATAGAAGCGGATTTCCTGCCGATAGGCGCCCGCGACCATGGCACGCGCGGCGGGGTCGGCGGCCGGCAGCTTCGCGATCAACCGCGGCGGCGCGCCCTCGCCGCCGATCTCCAGCCGGAATACCGAGCCCATCTGACCGGTGCCCACCGGGGTCGCGATCACCTCGCGCACCGGCGTCGACAGCGCCGCACTCAACCACTGCGGGGTGATCTCGTCGGCGCCGGCCACGATCTTCGCGGTTGCCGTCATCTGCGCACTCCCTTCGCCCGGACAACAGGCCGGACATGTGTCCGGGACAGTAACACGGACGTACCTCCAGGACAGCGCAACGCGAGATCCCGGCAGCCCTGAGCGGCATCGACCCATGTCGACGCGTCCCCGGCCCCGGCAGCCATAATTCACCTATGCCGACCTACGCCTACCGCTGCCGGGAATGCACGGAATCGTTCGAACTGACCCGGCCGATGAGCGAATCCGGCGACCCGGCGGTCTGCCCGGGTGGCCACCGCGACACCGTCAAACTGCTCACCACGGTCGCCCTGACCGGCAAGGCCGCGGGATCGGGCGCACCGTCGGCACCGTCCGCACCGTCCGGCGGCGGTTGCTGTGGTGGCGGCTGCTGCGCCTGATCGCGATCAGACGCGGTCGGCGATCAGCGCGCGTCCCAATCCGTAGGCGCGGGACTGCCGAGCCGGCACGTCGAGTCGGCGCGCCGCCTCGATCAACTCGAGGTCCGCGGTGACGGTGAACCCGTAACGCGTTGTCAGCGCGGCGATTTCCGCGGGCGACCACGCCGACACGTGCGGTTCGTCGGCGAGCGGGTCCCGGGCGCCGGCCAGTTTGCTGTAGAGACGCATACCGGCACGACCGAGTGCGGCGAAGCGGTTCGGGGTGGGATAGGTCGCGATCAATCGGCTGCCGTTCGCGCTGCGCGCGGCGACGACGGCCAGCGTCGATTCGACCTGCGGCTGTGTGAGATACGGCAGGACGCCCTCCCACACCCATGTGGTCGTCGCGTCCGCGCGATGGCCCGCCTCGGCCAGGCGCGCCCCGAGGTCGTCGCGGCCGAATTCCACCGGCACATAGGTCAGCGACTTCGCGACCGGAACCAGCGCACCTACCCGTTCGCGCTTGTCCCGTTGCGAGGCAGGATGATCCACCTCGAAGACATCGGCGGCGGGTTCGCCGGTCCGCCAGGCCCGTCCGTCGAGTCCGGCGCCGAGCAGTACCAGCTGCGCGGCCGACGCCTCACGGATCGCCTCGTCGATGACGACGGTGCGGGTGGCCAGCACGGCGGCCGTGGCCGTGAGCATCTCGAATTCGAGCCGCTCCCGCCAGCCGCCGGGTGGCCGCGGTGCTCGCGCGCGCCGCACCGCCGCGCGTTCGTCGTCGTGAAGCAGTTGCGCCGCAATGGGATCCGAGAATTGCCCGACCGCCAGTCGTCCGTCTGCCACCGCCCGGCCCTGACAGACCAGGACCGCGGTCCGGCTCGCCGCTTTATCCGTCACCCGGTCGATTATGGTCGCGCGTCGCTCAGGCGGTGGCGTGCGGTCCGATCCATTCCGCGACCCGCCGGTCGACTCCCCCGGTCGCGAGCTGGCTCGCCAGCCAGGAATTGACCATCACCGCGGCCGGGACGTCGTTCTTCGGCAGCAGGAACACCTTACCGAAGGAGTCGAAGGGGGTCTCCGGGTGCAGTACCCGCAGCTCGGGATGCTGCCGCACGCGATAGCGGCCCTCCACCGAATCGGTGACGAAGACATCTGCGCGACCGGCGACGATCTGGTCGAAAATGGTGACGTTGTCCGGCCACACGGTCAGCTGCGCATGCAGGAAATGCGTGCGGGCGAATTGCTCGTTGGTGCCGCCGCGGTTGACGATCACCCGCACCTGCGGCTGATCGATCTGCTCGATCGTCGCGTACTTCCCGGCGTCGTCGGCACGCACGATCGGGGTCTTGCCGTCGGTGCCGTAGCTGAGCGAGAAGTCGGCATAGGCGCGCCGGGCCGCGGCGTCGGAAATTCCGCCGACCGCGAGATCACAAGCGCGCGCGGCGAAATCGCCGCCCATCGACGCCCAGGTCGTCGGCACGAACCGCACCTGGCGCCCCAGCAGCTGTGCCATGTCGCGGACCAGGTCGATGTCGATGCCGCGGTAGCCGCCGTGGCCGTCGGTCACCGAATAGGGCGGATAATCGCCGGTGGTGCAGACCCGCACGGTCGCGGGGTCCTCGGCTCGCGCCGGTACGACCATCGTCAGGACCGCGGCCGCACCGGCCGTCGCGGCGGCGATCATCCGATGCCGCAGAGCCATCTCAGTTCTCGTTGCGCGCCTTCGGGAACCGGGTCTGATGGGCGACCCAGCCGGCCATCCGCGCCCAGTGCCCCTTCGCGGGCGTGGCGGCCGAGCTCAGATCGCGATCCCAGTGCTCGGTTTCGGCGAGGCCGTCGACGGCCTCGACCACGGCCTTGGCGGTGGCCAGATCCGCGACGACTCGATCGCCGAGCACACCGTCGGCGCCGACGAGGGTGATGCGGACCCCGATCCGACCGATCGGCTGCAGCACGGCGGTACCCGAACCACCGTGGGCGGCGACGAACTTCTCGACCGACTCGACGACGGTGGACGACGGCGCGACCGGGGCCGCGGTGGCGGTTTCGCTCATGGCGTGGAGTTTACCGTCCGGTAAGGCCCACCCGACCGCCCTACCGGGGTTCGCGGCACACGGGGGTGTAGAACTGAAAGCCATGCGCGCCATTCAGGTCAGCGAACACGGTGGTCCCGAAGTGCTCGTCGCGACCGAGGTCGACGACCCTGTCATCGGGCCGAATCAGCTGCTCGTCGATACCGAGGCGGCCGGTGTCAATTTCATCGACACCTACATCCGCACCGGCACCTATCCGCAGGCGGTTCCCTACATTCCGGGCTCCGAGGGCACGGGCGTGGTCGCCGAGGTCGGTTCCGAGGTGACCGAATTCACCGTCGGCGATCGGGTCGCGTGGGCGGCGGCGCCGGGTAGCTACGCGGAGAAGGTCGCCGTGGACGCCGCGGTGGCGGTGGCCGTCCCCGACGGGGTTCCGGCCGCGGTGGCGGCCTCGGCACTGCTGCAGGGAATGACCGCGCACTACCTGATCGAATCGGTGTACAAGCCGCAGCCCGGGGAGACGATTCTGGTTCACGCCGGCGCCGGCGGCGTCGGACTCCTGCTGACCCAGCTGGCCGCCGCCCGCGATATCCGCGTGATCACCACGGTGTCCACCGACGCGAAGGAAGAATTGTCCCGCGAGGCGGGCGCCGCGCATGTGCTGCGCTACGGAGAGGATCTCGCCCAGCGGGTGCGCGACCTCACCGACGGGATCGGGGTGGCCGCCGTCTACGACGGGGTGGGCGCGGCGACGTTCGAGGCGAGCCTGGCGGCCTTGCGCATCCGCGGCATGCTGGCGTTGTTCGGCGCCGCCAGCGGCCAGGTACCGCCGTTCGATCTGCAGCGGCTCAATCCGGCCGGTTCGCTGTTCGTCACCCGCCCGACGCTCGCCCACTACACCCGCGATCGTGATGAATTGACCTGGCGCGCAGGCGATGTCCTGAACGCCGTCGCCGACGGGACGCTGCGGGTGCGGGTCGGCGCCGAATACCCGCTGACCGAGGCCGCGCAGGCGCATCGCGATCTGCAGGCCCGCAAGACCACCGGGTCGATCGTGCTGGTGCCCTGAGCGGTCAGTAGTCGCGGCCGGTGAGTCCCCGGTAGACGAACCGGGTCAGCCCGGCCACCGCCTGTTCGTCGTCGAGGGCGAGCACGCCCTCCTCCACCGCCTCCAGCAGTGCCCGCACCAACAGGAACATCATCGCCACGCTGACCTCGGGCGTGCCGGGCAGGCGGAGTCCGGCGGCCTCGAAACCGTCGACGTGGTCGACCACCTCGTCGAGTTGACCGGCGGTGAATCGACTGGTCAGCCGCGCGAAGTCCTCGTCGACGAGCGCCGCCTGCGTCACCGCCCGCAGCACCGGCCAGTGCCGGCGCGCATAGCGCCAGTACTGCTCGATATGGAATTCGACGGCCTGCGGCTTGGTGAAATCGGGATCGTGGGCGCCCGCACCGGCGGAGGTGTCCCCTTCGGCCGCGAAGTCCTCCAGTAGCGCCTGGAGCAACTGTTCCTTGCCGGCGAAGTGGTTGTAGAACGATCCCGCCGACCGGCCGGCCGCCGCGGTGATGTCGGTGATCTTGGTGTTCAGGTAACCGCGCTCGGCGAACAACCGCCGGGCGGCGTCCTTGAGCGCCTGCTCGGTTTCCGCGGACCGCTGCTTGCGACTGCCGACCTGCTCATGTCCGGTCGCCATCACCACCTCCTTGACTCCGGACAGTATCAACCCGATACTGAATCGAAATTCAGTGAAACTTGATTCAGTTAGAGGTTGTCATGACCCGGACAGTTCTCATCGCCGGAGCCGGCCCGACCGGACTCACGCTCGCCATCGACCTGGCCCGCCGCGGGGTCGATGTGCGCATCGTGGACAAGGCCACAACTCCGTTCACCGGGTCCCGGGGCGACGGCATCCAGCCCCGCACGCTGGAGGTGTTCGACGATCTCGGCGTGCTCGACGCCGTCCTCGCGGCGGGAACCCCCACTCCCCTCATGCGCGCCTACCTCGACGGCACGCTGGTGACCGAACGCCGGATGAGCGAACCCCGCGCGGCGAGCCCGGCCGTGCCGTATCCGAATCCGTGGGTGCTGGGCCAATCCGATACCGAGCGACTCCTGCGCGACCGCCTCGCCGAATTCGGTGTGCGCGTCGAATTCGGTACCGCCCTGGCCGGTTTCACCCAGGACACCGACGAGGTGCGAGCCACGCTGACCGGACCGGGCGGCACCGAAAACGTCGCGGCGCGGTATCTGATCGGCGCGGACGGCGGCGCCGGAACCGTGCGGCGCACGCTGGGAATCCCGTTCGAGGGGACCACCGACGAGTCGATTCGCATGCTGCTCGGCGACGTCCCGGTCGACGCGCTGGATCACGACTTCGGATACTGGTTCGCCACCGCCGCGACACCCACCGCGGGTGTCGCGTTGACGCCACTGCCCGGCGGACGGCTGTTCCAGTTCGCCGCCCCGCTCGGTGACGATCCGCGGCCCACCCGCGCGGTCCTGCAGGAACGGCTCGACCGGGTGAGCGGGCGCACCGATCTCACCGTCGGGGAGCCGGTGTGGTCCACGGTGTGGCGGCCCAATATCCGGCTGGCGCAACGGTTCCGGTCCGGGCGCGTATTCCTGGCCGGCGATGCGGCCCACGTGCACCCGCCCACCGGCGGGCAGGGGATGAACACCGGCATTCAGGACGCCTACAACCTGGGCTGGAAACTGGCCGCCGCGATGGGCGGCGATCCGGGCCCGCTCGAGACCTACGAGTCCGAGCGCCGCGCGGTCGCTCGGCGAGTGCTCGGCCTGAGTACGGCACTGCTCGACAAACACCTCGAGGGACACGAGGACGCGATGCACCGCGGCGCCGAGACTCATCAACTCGACATCAGCTATCGCGATGCGTCCGACGCCGCCGGGCTCACCGCGGGCGACCGGGCGCCGGACGCCCCGCTGCGGAGCGGTGACGGTGGTGCGCTGCGCCTGTTCGACCTGTTCCGCGGCCCGCACGCGACCCGCCTGACGTTCGGAGCACCGGCCGACATCTCGGAAGACGCCGGGGTGCGGGCGTATTCGATCGTCGCGCCCGGCCATCGGCCCGAACCCGGGCAGCTGATCGCGGTCGACGGCCACGCCTTCATCGATTACGCGGCCACCGCGGGCACGCAGGTGCTGGTGCGCCCGGACGGATACCTCGCCTGGTATCGGCAGGGGTGACCCGCCGACGACCCGGGCGCACCGATGGTGGATGATCTGTGCTGCCGCCCAAGCCGATTCGCCCGCTTCGCCGTACCGTCGTACGGTGGTCGGGCGGTCGCTCGGGGCGGCCGGCAGAACAGGCATCGGTCAGGGGTTGATCCAGATGTTGGTGAAGGTTCGCAACGACGACCCGTCGCGGCTGTCCAATTCCGAACGGACGGTGGCGAACTGGCTGAAGACCTGGACCGGCGCACACGCGTTACCCGGTATCGCGGTGGTCGCGGCCGGTGCCGCCGACGCGATCGTGTGGACGCCCAAGACCTGCGTGGTCGTCGTGATCAAGGACTTCACCGAACGGGCGAGCGGCACCCTCACCGTCTCCGGGTACCGGCCCTGGACCATCGGCGACCGCATCGCGCCGCTGTCGGGAACCGAGGCCGGAACCGAACCGATGACCGAGATCCGCGCCCGCACCGGCGAGATCGCCGAACTGTTGCGCGGCGCGCCCGGCCGGGAGCGGGTCGGGGTGACCGGCATGGTGCTGGTGATGCCGCAATTGAGCAGCCGGGTCGCCCTGGAGCAGGGTGACCTGCCCGACGGTATCGATGTGGTGCTCGGCGACGGCCCGGCGGCCTTGCGCAACTACTTCACCCGGATCACCGCGGACGCACCCGACACCTGGAATGCGACGCAGGTCAGCCAGGCGCTGGCCGCACTCGGATTCGCCGCGGCGGCAAGCCATTCCGATCTCACCGCGGAGGGCTTTCCCGCCCGGCTGGAGCGCACTCCCCCGCCGCCGAATCCCGTGCCGGCCCGCGGCCCCAAACCGCCGGCGGGAGCGCCGCTTCCCGGGACCGGTCCGGCCGGTGTCCCGGTCGCCGCCTCCGCAGCGCCGATGTCGCCGGGCGGTGCCCCGGTATCGATGGCGCGCCCGAATCCGGCGGCGCGACCCGCGACCGGAACCGTCCCTCAGCCGGTCGCCGCCTCGGGTTTCGGACCCGGCGGTCCCGCGCAGACGGGTCCCGCGCCGGCCTACGGCCAGAATCAGCAACCGTATTCGGTGCCCTTCGATCCGCGCCCGCCCGCGGCCCCGCCGCGACGCAACCGCAACCGCGGCCTGGTACCGCTGGTCCTGCTGGGCGTTCTGGTCGTCGTGCTGGCGTTGGCCGCCATGTGCACCGCCGGCGGCGGTTCCGGCTCCGGCCCCAGTCACGCCCCCGCCTCCGGTCACACCACCACGACGACCACCTCGCCCTACACCCCCGCACCGGAACGCACCGTGCCGCCCTCGACGCCCGGGCACGCGTGCTATCCGTTCCAGCCCGGCTGCCCCTGAGAAGAGGACGGACGGTTGTCTGCCGCTACGGCGACGGGATGACGCGGGCGACGGGATGGCGGTTCGGCCCCCCCGGCCGTACGGGCCGTGACCGCGTATGGCCCGAACGTCGGCGAGACGCGCCGACGTGGCTGTTCACGGGCGCGGACCGGCGCCCGGGGCGATCTCAGCCGAACAGCGTCGAGCCGATGGTGTGCCAGCCGAGAACCGAATCCACGGCCAGACCGCAGAACACCACGGCGAGGTAGTTGTTGGACTGCAGGAACAGCCGCAGCGGCTTGACCGACGCGCCGCGCCGCACGCCGGAGTACAGCTGATGCGCCATCAGCAGGAACCAGGCGCCCGCGACGATCGCGACCGCCGCGTACACGACACCCGTCGCCGGAATCAGCGCCAGGGTCGCGAGCACGGTCAGCCAGGTGTAGATGACGATCTGCTTGGTGACCACGCGCTCGGTCGCCACCACCGGCAGCATCGGCACACCGGCCGCGCGGTAGTCGTCCTTGTAGCGCATCGCCAGCGCCCAGGTGTGCGGCGGCGTCCAGAAGAAGATGACGGCGAACAGCGCGACCGCGGGCCAGCCGATGGTGCCGGTGACCGCCGACCAGCCGACCAGGGCGGGCATACAGCCCGCGGCACCGCCCCACACCACGTTCTGCGAGGTCCGGCGCTTGAGGCCGAGGGTGTAGACGAAGACGTAGAACAGGATCGTCGCGACCACGAGCAGGCCGGAGAGCAGATTGGCCTGCCACCACAGCCAGGCGAACGAGCCCGCGCCGAGAGCGACACCGAAGACGAACGCGTTGCGGGTCGGCACCGCCTCCCGCGCCAGCGGACGCTTCGACGTGCGCTTCATGACCTTGTCGATATCGGCGTCGGCGACGCAGTTGAGGGTGTTGGCACTGGCCGCGCCCATCCAGCCGCCGAACAGGGTGGCCACGATCAACCGGATGTCGACATGGCCGCGGTCGGCCAGCAGCATCGTCGGGATGGTGGCCACCAGCAGCAGCTCGATGACCCGCGGCTTGGTCAGCGCGATGTAGGCGAGCACCCGGCGGGTCAGCTTCGACAGCGGGCCGCTGCCCTGGACACGGTCGGCGAGCGCCGTCGCGGAGGAGCCATGCGCATCACCCGGCTGTTGCCCAATCCGCACTGTCTCTCCTCGCAGGTGGTGCATCGATCCGGTAGGGAAGCAACGGTTTCGGCGGCGTGGCGGGCCTCCCGCGCGCAGCCGTTTCCGCTGTCACCGCAGAGCGCGGCGCGGGCGGCGCAGCCTCTACTACAGACGATGGTAGACCCCCGCGTGTTGTGCTCCGGCACCCACCCGCCGCGAAACCGCCCGTGCCGCAGGCGATCGGCCCCGGCCGGTCCGGACGCGAGGGCCACGTCACATATCCGCCGTCGGCCGCTGTGCGGAATCGCTTCGGCCCGGCACGTCGGCGGCTGTCATCATTCACCGTAACCCCGCGCACCTGCACGGGGTGCGGGCGAAGGGTTCCCCACTCACGGCCATCAGGCGACCTCTAGGGTGGTGGGTACAGCCCGCAAGCCGCCGTTGTACACACACGAGAAGGTCAGGAGAACCTCGGTCGTGTCAGTCACAGACGACATCCGCGCACTCACCCAGCCCGCACATCCGGCCGACTGGACCGAACTGGACACCAGAGCCGTCGACACCGTCCGTGTCCTGGCCGCCGACGCGGTACAGGCCGCCGGCAACGGCCACCCCGGCACCGCGATGAGCCTGGCGCCGCTGGCCTACACCCTCTACCAGCGGGTCCTGCGCTACGACCCGAGCGATCCGGACTGGACCGGCCGCGACCGGTTCATCCTCTCGTGCGGACATTCCAGCCTGACCCAGTACATCCAGCTGTACCTGTCGGGACTGGGCCTCGAACTCGATGACCTGAAGCACCTGCGCAAGTGGGGTTCGCTGACCCCGGGCCACCCGGAGTTCCGCCACACCAGGGGCGTGGAGATCACCACCGGCCCGCTCGGCCAGGGCCTGGCCTCGGCGGTCGGCATGGCGATGGCGGCCCGCCGCGAGCGCGGTCTCTACGACCCGTCCGCCGCGACCGGCGCCAGCCCGTTCGACCACTTCGTCTACGTCATCGCCTCCGACGGCGATATCGAAGAGGGCGTCACCTCGGAGGCCTCCTCGCTGGCCGGCACCCAGCAGCTGGGCAATCTGATCGTCTTCTACGACGACAACCGGATCTCGATCGAGGACGACACCTCCATCGCGCTGACCGAGGACACCGCCGAGCGCTACCGCGCCTACGGCTGGCACGTGCAGGTCGTCGAGGGCGGTGAGAACGTCACGGGCATCCTGGAGGCGATCGAGGCCGCCAAGGCCGTCACCGACAAGCCCTCGTTCATCCTGCTGCGCACGATCATCGGCTATCCCGCGCCGAACAAGATGAACACCGGGGCCGCGCACGGGGCCGCGCTGGGCGCCGACGAGGTCGCCGCCACCAAGGAGATCCTCGGCTTCGATCCGGGCCAGAGCTTCGTCGTCGACGACGAGGTCATCGCCCACACCCGTGGCAACGCCGCCGAGCGCGCCAAGGCCGCGCGCGCCGTCTGGCAGGAGCAGTTCGACGCATGGGCGCAGAACAACCCGGAGAACAAGGAGCTGTTCGACCGGCTGCGTGAGCGCCGGCTGCCGAAGGGCTGGACCGAGGGACTGCCCTCGTTCGAGCCCGACGCCAAGGGCATGGCCACCCGCAAGGCCTCGGGCAAGGTGCTGGCCGCGCTGGCGCCGGTGCTGCCGGAGCTGTGGGGCGGTTCGGCCGACCTCGCCGAATCGAACAACACCACCATGCCGGGCGTGCCGAGCTTCGGCCCGGCGTCGATCTCCACCGGTATGTGGAAGGCCGAGCCCTACGGCCGCACGCTGCACTTCGGTGTGCGCGAGCACGCGATGGGTTCGATCCTCAACGGCATCGCCCTGCACGGCCCGACCCGGCCCTACGGCGGCACCTTCCTGGTGTTCTCCGACTACATGCGCCCCGCGGTCCGGCTGGCCGCGCTCATGCGGGTGCCGGCCATCTACGTGTGGACCCACGACTCCATCGGCCTGGGTGAGGACGGCCCCACCCACCAGCCGATCGAGCATCTCGCCGCGCTGCGTGCCATCCCCGGACTGAACGTGGTCCGCCCCGGCGACGCCAACGAGACCGTGTACGCGTGGCGCACCATCCTCGAGCTCGAAAGCGCCGAGCAGCATTCGCATTTCGTGCCCGCCGACCACCCGCACACCGACGGCCCGTCGGCGCTGGCGCTGACTCGCCAGGACGTGCCCACCCTGGAGGGCACCAGCTACGAGGGCGTCTCCCGCGGCGGATACATCCTGGCCGAATCCTCCACCGGCACACCGCAGGTGATCCTGATCGCCACCGGTTCCGAACTTCAGCTCGCCGTCGCCGCGCGCACTACGCTGGAGGAGCAGGGCATCGGCACCCGGGTGGTGTCCATGCCGTGCGTGGAATGGTTCGACGCGCAGGAACAGTCCTACCGCGACGAGGTGCTGCCCCCGCAGATCACCGCCCGCGTCACGGTCGAGGCCGGTATCGCGATGCCGTGGCACCGCTTCACCGGCAGCGACGGTGAGAACGTCTCGATCGAGCACTTCGGTGCCTCGGCCGACTTCAAGACCCTGTTCCGCGAATTCGGCATCACCGCCGAAGCCGTCGTCGACGCCGCGAAGCGCTCACTCGACAAGGTGAAGGGATAACCAATGGCACAGAACGAGAATCTCGCCGCACTGTCTCGAGCAGGCGTGTCGGTGTGGCTCGACGATCTGTCACGCAACCGGATCCGCTCGGGCAATCTCGCCGAACTCGTCGCCACCCGCAGCGTCGTCGGCGTGACCACCAACCCGACCATCTTCCAGGCCGCGCTGAGCGAGGGCCACGCCTACGACGACCAGGTCAAGGAACTGGCCGCCCAGGGCGCCGATGCCGACGCCGCCATCCGCACGATCACCACCGACGACGTTCGCTCGGCCTGCGACGTGCTGGCCGAGGTCTTCGAATCGACCGGCGGCGTGGACGGCCGGATCTCGATCGAGGTGGACCCCCGGCTGGCGTTCGACACCGACAAGACCGTCGCGCAGGCGGTCGAGCTGTGGAAGATCGTCGACCGGCCGAATCTGTTCATCAAGATTCCGGCCACCGAGGAGGGCCTGCCCGCGATCACGCGCGTGATCGCCGAAGGGATCAGCGTCAACGTCACGCTGATCTTCTCGGTGCAGCGCTACCTCAGCGTGATGGGCGCCTATCTGGACGGCCTGCGCAAGGCACGCATCGCCGGCCACGACCTGGCCCGCATCCATTCGGTCGCGTCGTTCTTCGTCTCCCGCGTGGACACCGAGATCGACAAGCGGCTCGAGCAGATCGGTTCCGACGAGGCGCTGGCGTTGCGCGGTAAGGCCGGAATCGCCAACGCCCGCCTGGCCTACGCCGCCTACCAGGACGTGTTCGACGGGGGTAACCACACCTCGACGTACTCGCACCTGGCCTCCTCCGGCGGTAACCGGCAGCGGCCGCTGTGGGCGTCCACGGGTGTGAAGAACCCGGACTACCCCGACACTATGTACATCACCGAACTGGTGGCGCCGAATACGGTCAACACGCTGCCGGAGAAGACCCTCGAGGCGTTCGCCGACCACGGCGAGCTGCGTGGGGACACGGTGTCGGGCACGGCAGCCGACGCGCAGGGCGTGTTCGACGCGCTGACCGGGGTGGGAATCGACCTCGACGACGTGTTCGCCGTCCTCGAGCGCGAAGGTGTCGAGAAGTTCGAGAAGTCGTGGGACGAGCTGCTCACCGCGACGACCGCCGAGTTGAAGAGCACCGGAAGCAACTGACCGCGATGGCCGGCCAGAAGAAGACGGCCGCCCCGGGGAATCCGCTGCGCGAGGAGCGCGACAAGCGGCTTCCCCGGATCGCCGGCCCGTGCAGCATGGTGATCTTCGGGGTGACAGGTGACCTGTCACGCAAGAAACTGATGCCGGCCATCTACGACCTCGCGAACCGGGGGCTGCTGCCACCCGGTTTCGCGCTGGTCGGGTTCGCCCGGCGCGACTACGCCGACGAGGATTTCGCTCAGGTCGTCCTCCAGGCGGTCAAGGAGCACGCCCGCACCCCGTTCCGGCAGGAGGTGTGGGATCAGCTGTCGGAAGGTATCCGCTTCGTGCAGGGCACCTTCGACGACGACGCCGCCTTCGGCACGCTCGCGCAGACGCTGAAGAAGCTCGACGCCGAACGCGGCACCGGCGGCAACCACGCCTTCTACCTGTCGATTCCGCCGAACGCGTTCCCGGTTGTGCTGGAACAGCTTTCGCGGACGGGGTTGGCGAAGGCCTCGGAGGCGGCACCGGGCAAACCGCAGTCGTGGCGGCGGGTGGTGATCGAGAAGCCCTTCGGGCACGACCTGAAGAGCGCCCAGGAACTCAATGCCCTGGTCAACCGGGTGTTCCCCGAGGAGACGGTCTTCCGTATCGACCACTACCTCGGCAAGGAGACGGTGCAGAATCTGCTGGCGCTGCGGTTCGCGAACGAACTGTTCGAACCGATCTGGAACGCCAACTTCGTCGACCACGTGCAGATCACGATGGCCGAGGACATCGGATTGGGCGGGCGCGCAGGCTATTACGACGGCATCGGCGCCGCCCGCGACGTGATCCAGAACCATCTGCTGCAGCTGCTGGCGCTGACGGCGATGGAGGATCCGGTCAACTTCCAGCCGCGGCAGCTGCAGATCGAGAAGATCAAGGTGCTCTCGGCGACGAAACTGGTCGAACCGCTGGAGGAGACCACCGCGCGCGGTCAGTACGCGGCCGGCTGGCAGGGCAGCGAACGCGTGGTGGGCCTGCTCGAGGAGGAGGGTTTCGATCCGCATTCGCGCACCGAGACCTACGCCGCGATCACACTGAACGTCGACACCCGCCGCTGGGCGGGCGTGCCGTTCTATCTGCGCACCGGAAAACGCCTGGGGCGCAGGGTCACCGAGATCGCGGTCATGTTCAAGCGGGCCCCGCATCTGCCCTTCGATCAGACCATGACCGAGGAGCTGGGCCAGAACGCGCTCGTCATCCGGGTGCAGCCGGACGAGGGCATCACCATGCGGTTCGGGTCGAAGGTGCCCGGATCCAGCATGGAAGTCCGCGACGTCAACATGGATTTCAGCTACGGCGAATCGTTCACCGAATCCTCGCCCGAGGCCTACGAGCGGCTCATCCTGGATGTGCTGCTGGGCGAGCCGTCGCTGTTCCCGGTCAACGAGGAGGTCGAATTGGCGTGGCGCATCCTCGATCCCGTGCTCGATCACTGGGCCGAGGGCGGTAAGCCCGAGTCCTACGAGGCCGGCACCTGGGGTCCGGCCTCGGCCGACGAGATGCTCGCCCGCACCGGGCGCGAATGGCGGCGGCCATGATCGTGGACATGCCCGACACCAGTACTCGCGACGTGACCAAACGCCTGGTCAGCCTGCGGGAGTCCAACGGCGTGATCGCCATGGGCCGGGTGCTGACGCTGGTGGTGTGCACCCTGGATTCCTCGGAGGCCGAAGACGCCATCGACGCCGCCAACGACGCCAGCCGCGAACATCCCTGTCGCGTGATCGTGCTCGCCCGCGGCGACCGGTTCTCCGAGACCAAACTCGACGCCCAGATCCGGGTCGGCGGTGATGCCGGGGCGGCCGAGGTGATAGTGCTGCGGCTGCAGGGCGAGCTGGTCAACAACGAGAGCAGCGTCGTCATCCCGTTCCTGCTCCCGGACACTCCGGTGGTGGCGTGGTGGCCGCGGGGCGCGCCGGAGTTCCCGTCGCGGGATTCGGTGGGGCGCTTGGCCATTCGCCGCATCACCGATTCCACCTACGCTCCCGATCCGCGTGCGGCGATCACCCGGCGGCTGGATTCCTACGCCCCCGGCGACACCGATCTCGCGTGGAGCCGGATCACGTTCTGGCGGGCGCTGCTGGCCTCCGCGCTCGACGTGCCGCCGTACGAGCCGATCGAATCGGTGACCGTGTCGGGCCTGGCGGAGGAACCCGCGCTCGACATCCTGGCGGGTTGGCTGGCGGCCAAACTGGACTGCCCGATCCGCCGGCAGACCGGGGAGTTGAAGGTCGTCATGCACCGGGCGTCGATCTCGGTCGGGATCGAACGCCCGCAGACCGGGCGCACCGCGACCCTGACGCGCACCGGTGAGCCGGATCAGCGGTTCGCACTCGCCCGTCGCGAGACCAAGGACTGCCTGGCGGAGGAACTGCGGCGGCTGGACGCCGACGAGGTCTACGCCGAGGCACTGGCCGGAATCGGGAAGGTGATCTATGAGTAAGCCGGACATCGAGGTCTTCGCCGGGCACGATGAACTGGTGACGGCGGCAGCCGTGCGGTTCGTGCAAGTGGTCACCAGGGCGCAGAGCGAACGTGGGTCGGCGTCGGTGGTTCTCACCGGGGGCGGCACCGGCATCGACCTGCTGAAGAAGGTCCGCCAGGCGCCCGGGGCCATCGATTTCGCGCGCCTGGACGTGTTCTGGGGCGACGAGCGGTTCGTCCCCGCGGGCGATGCCGAGCGCAACGAGTTGCAGGCGCGCGAGGCGTTGCTGGATCACGTGCCGGTCGACCCGGCGCGGGTGCATCCGGTCGCGACCTCCGACGGGGAGTATCCGGATCCGGTCGAGGCCGCCGCGGAGTACTCGGCGGCGGTGCACGCGCATCTGGCCGAGCACGGCGCATTCGATCTGCATCTGCTCGGCATGGGTGGCGACGCGCATGTCAACTCGCTGTTCCCGCATTCCGCGGCCGTGGCGGAGGAGCACGAACTCGTTCTCGCCGTGACCGATTCACCGAAGCCGCCGCCGGTGCGCGTCACCCTGACCCTGCCCGCGGTCGCCCGCGCCCGGCATGTGGTCCTGGTGGTCGGCGGCGAGGGCAAGGCCGATGCGGTGGCCCGAGCGGTGGCCGGCGCGTCCGCGCTGGAGATCCCGGCGGCCGGGGCGCACGGCAGTGAAACCACCACCTGGATGCTGGACGAGGCCGCGGCCGCGAAACTGCCCTGAGCTGGGCACTATCCCGGCTAGTCGTCGTCCGTCTGCGCCCACGCGGCGACGGGCAGGCTCAGGTACACACCGACGAGGTGGCCCGCGGGCAGGATGCGGGCCACCTCGTCGCGGATGTGGGCCGCACGGCGGTCGCGATCGGCGGCGCGGTCCTCGAACCACTTCGACTGCACTTCGATCAGCACATCGATGTCGAACCGGTCGGCCGGCTCGGCGGATCGGCAGCGCACCAGGACGTCACCGGGTTGCAGGCAGCCGTCGTAGGGTTCCGCCGCACACGCCACCGCCACGGAGACGATATGCGGCAGTTCCTCGACGAGCCGGCGCTTCGACTCGTCGGACACACGGGGCGAGCAGGTGACATCGATGAGGGGCACGCGGCCAGCATGCCAGACCGCATCGTCGACGGGCGTGCCCGTTACCGCAGCGCGGAATCGCGCTCCGGGTCGCTCGCGACGAGGTCGGAGAGGTGACGCAGGAGGAAGTCGTTCACCGCGCCGGTCCGCTCGAGTTGAACGAGATGTCCTGCGCCCGGGACCTTTTCGACCGTGCGCAGATCCGGTACGTGCGCGCGCAGCACCGCCAGCGGGTCGCGGCCGCTGAAACCTTCCATATCCGGGTCGTTCTCGCCGTAGAGGAAGCAGGTCGGCACCGTCACCGTCGTGGGCAGGCCTTCGGTCAGTTCCCAGTTGCGGTCCAGCGCCCGGTACCAGGTCAGCCCGCCGGTGAAGCCGGTTCGTTCGAATTCGGCTGCGAGGGTGTCGAATTCGGATTCCGGCAACCACGACCAAGGCAGTGCGGGCGCCTGCGGCAGTGCGTCGAGGTAACCGATGCCGGGCGGATTCTTCCACGTGTCGAGGTAGTGGAACTCGCCACTGAGCGCGTAGTACACGCGGGCCAGGAATTCGCGTGGGCGCGCAGCCAGTTCGGCGTCGGCGACACCGGGCTCCTGGAAATACGACAGGTGCAGGAAATGGCGCTGCGCGGCGCGCGTCCAGAACTCCGACGGCGCCTTCGGTGGCCGGGGCGCGTACGGATTGTTCAGCACCATGATCGCCTCGACCCGATCCGGCGCCCGCAATGCCAGCTCCCACACCAGCTGGGCGCCGAAGTCCAGGCCGACGAAAACCGCTCGCTCGGAACCGATCTCGTCGAGCAGCCCGAGCAGATCGCCGATCACGGCCCGGTTCGTGGTCTCCTCCACCCCGCCGGGCGCCTCGGTGCGGCCGTACCCACGCAGATCCGGGGCGATGGCGTGATATCCGGCCGCCGCCAGCGCCGACAACTGCCGATGCCATACGTACCAGCCGTGCGGAAATCCGTGACAGAAGATCACCGGATACCCGCGGCCCTCTTCGGCGATATGCAGCCGAATCCCGTTGGTCTCCACGAACCGATGTGTCGGCCCCACTGCGCCTCCCAGGTACTAGAACACGTTCTCGTTTCACGGTAGTGTCCCGGAGTCGTGAACGGAATACTGACCGATCGAGTCGCCGTCGTCACCGGCGCGAGCCGCGGCATCGGCAAGGGCATCGCGCTGGAGCTGGGCGCGGCCGGCGCCACGGTGTACGTGACCGGGCGCTCCGAACACCCCGGGCAGCTGCCGGGTACCGTGGCCGCGACCGCCGGCGAGATCGACGAGCTCGGCGGGCGCGGGGTGCCGTTCGTCTGCGACCACCGCGACGACGAGGCGGTCGCCCGACTGTTCGAGACCGTGCGCGCCGACCACGGCCGGTTGGATGTGCTGGTCAACAATGTCTACAACTCCCCCGCCTCGGCGCGCTGGCTCGGCAAACCGTTCTGGGAGGTGCCGCCGAAGGCGTGGGACGAGGGCTTCGACATCGGCGTGCGCTCCCATTACGCTGCCGCCCATTTCGCGGCGCCGCTGCTCATCGAATCGGGCGGGCTGATCGTCGACATCTCCTCGCCGGGCGCCGAACATTTCACCCACAACGTCGTCTACGGCGTGGGCAAGGCCGCCGTCGACCGGTTGACCGCTGATATGGCGCACGATCTGGCCGGCACCGAGGTCACGGTGGTGTCGCTGTGGCCGGGCATCGTGAATACCGAACTGCTGCAACTCGTTCCGGCCGATGCACAGGGACGACGGCTGATCACACTGCCCGGTGAGGGCACCTTCGATCTGAACGAGGCCGAGACTCCGCATTTCGCCGGGCGCGCGGTGGTCGCGCTCGCGGCGGATCCGGGCCGTCGTTCCCGCACGGGCCGAGCGTGGCGGGTGGCCGATCTGGCCGAAGCCTACGGGTTCACCGATATCGACGGTCGCGTGCCGCGCACGTGAGGGCCGCCGTTGTCCTAGCCTGAGGCGGCGGGCCGCATCGCGCGGCGCCGGCGGTGAAGGAGGGTGGATGGACGCGATCGCGAATTTCGACGCGTTGGTAGCGGCGGCGGACGCTCCGATCTATGTGGTGACAGTGGCGACCGAGTCCGAGCGCGCCGGGTGTGTAGTCGGCTTCGCATCCCAGGTCGGCATCGAACCACGCCGATTCCTGGTGTGCGTTTCCGAGCTCAACCACACCTACCGGGTGGTGGCCGCCGCCACCCATGTCGCAGTTCATCTCATCGATTCCGGGTCGCGAGCGCTGGCCCAGCTCTTCGGCGCGGAAACCGGCGATGATATCGACAAGTTCACCTGGTGCCGGTGGCATCACGGGCCCGATGGAGTGGTGGTGCTCGACGAGGCAGCGGCCTGGTTCTCCGGCCGGATCCTCGAGCGCCACGATTTCGGCGACCACGTGGGTCTGCTGCTGGAACCGCTCGGCGGCCCGAAGCCGCCGGCGGGCACCACCGGTCTGCGCTACAGCGACCTCGCCGATCTCACCCCCGGCCACCCCGCCTGAGACGGTCCGCTAACCGCTCGAGGCCCCCTGGCCGCTCAGGGCGATATCGAGGAAGCTCCGCACCGACCTGCCCGGCGCGGGACGGGTTCGCCAGGCCAGCCGCAGGGCCGAGGGCGGGGCATCGGGGACGTCGAGGTAGGCCACGCCGGGATGCGGCGCCCGGGTGCGCGCCAATTCGGGAACGGCCCCGATGCCCCGGTCGGCGGCGATCAGTTCGATCCATTCGTCGAAATTCGTGCAGGTGACGATCTCGCGCCCGGATTCGGCCGCGGGCCAACTGGTTTCGTCGGTGGTGCCGGAGACGGTGTTGACCACCAGCGGATGGGCGGCCAGATCCTGCCATCGCAGCGCCGACGCCTTCGCCAGCGGCGAGCGGGTGGAGACCGCCGCCACCCGCCGCTCGGTGCCGATGATCCGCCCGGTCATGGCGGATGGAAGCCGAATCTCCTTGCGATACAGGGCGATATCGATACGTCCCGCCGCGACGGCGGCCACCGGATCGTCGATGCGATGGATGCCGACCCGCCCGCCGCGCGCCTCGAAACGGGTGCGGACATCGGTGAACCAGTCGTCGGGCAGCAGCCAGGAGAAACCCACCGACACCCGGGCCCGCAGCCGCAGATCGGCGGTCACGGCATCGACGTCGGCGACGATCCGGGTCGCGGCGGCCAGCAGATACTCCCCCTCCGCGGTGAGGGCGAAGCGCCGCGCGCTGCGCTCGACCAGCCGGCAGTCCAGAATCCGTTCGGCCTGCTGCACCGTGCGGGTCAGCGACGGCTGCGTGGTGTGCAGCCGGGCCGCGGCGCGGGTGTAGTTGGCTTCCTCGCACAGCACCAGGAACGCGCGCAGATGCCGCAATTCCAGGTCCATACGCTCAGCGTATACATCGTGCACAGGAAGCATTTCACCGGAACGCGACGGATCCGTAGCGTGGATCGACGTGACCATCACACTTGCTCGCCAGGCATCCCTCGCGCCCGCCCTGCGCGCCTCGGCCGGTTTGGCCGCCGCCATGGGCATCGGGCGCTTCGTCTACACGCCGCTGCTTCCGGTGATGATCGACGCCGGACGCTTCGGCGCACACACCGGCGCGATCGTGGCCGCCGCGAACTACGCCGGTTACCTGCTGGGCGCGGTCGTCCTGGCACGCTTTCCGGAATACAACGGCGGCAAGGCTTTCCGGATCTCGGCTGCCGCGCTGGTGACGAGTGAAGCGGCCATGGCTGTTCCGGCCCCCGCGATACTGCCGATCATCCTGCGGACGGTGGCCGGTGTCGCGAGCGCGGTACTGTTCATCGGCTGCGCGCAGATCGCCGCGCGCCACGAAAACCGAAGGCGCGCAGCCGGTATCGCCTTCGCCGGAGTGGGTACGGGAATCGCGGCAACCGGTGCGCTGGTGCTGATCGCGCAATCGGTGCTGTCGTGGCAGGCGCTGTGGCTCGCCGCGGCCGCACTGACCGCCCTCCTGCTGTGGCCTGCGCTGCGGTTGGAGGTCGTCGCCGGCAGCCGTACCGGTGCGGCCACGGTGCGATCGAGACGCTCCTGGCGGCTGCTGCAGACGACCTATTTCCTGGAGGGTCTGGGCTATATCGTCCTGGGCACGTTCCTGGTCGCCGCGGTCGGCGCCACCGGACATCGGACGGCCGGCACCGCGATCTGGATCGTGGTGGGAGTCGCGGCCGCCCCGGCGACGGTGGTGTGGGGTCTGCTCGCCCGGCGGGCGACTCCGGTGATCGCGCTGGTGGCCGCGCTCGTGCTGCAATGTCTGTCCGCGCTGTTGCCGACGCTGTCGGCGGGTGTCTGGCCGGCGGTGGTGTCGGCCGCGCTGTTCGGCGCGACCTTCATGGGGATCACCCTGCTCGCCCTCGAGATCGGCGACGATCTGGCCGGGCCGGGTGCGGCGGCGACCTTGACCGCCGGATACGGACTCGGCCAGATGCTCGGTCCACTGGTGGTGGCGCCGGTGCTCGGCGACAGCTACGGCGCCGCGTTCACGATCGCGACGCTGATCCTGGCCGTGGCAGCCGGGACAGCGATCGCGATCGGATCGGGCCGGCGCCGCGACCCTGCGGCCGCAGCGCCCACGCCGATCAGGCGAACTTGATCTCGAAGCCGATGCCGAGAATGGCGATGAACCAGATCAGGCCCACGAAGATGGTGATGCGGTCGAGGTTCTTCTCGACGACCGTGGATCCGGACAGGCTCGACTGCACACCGCCACCGAACAGGCTGGACAAGCCTCCACCCTTCGCGCGGTGCAGCAACACCAGCAACACCAGCAACACGCTGGTGATGACCAGGAGGATATCCAGGAACATTTGCATGCCGACAGTTTATGCGGATGCTCAGCCCACCACCGAACCGGCCGTCATCCCGCCGTCGACGACGAATTCCGCACCGGTGCAATAGCTGGATTCGGTGCTCGCCAGAAAAACCACCAGATCCGACACCTCGGCGGGCAGGCCGAGCCGCGCCCGCACATTCTCGCCGCGATCGACGGCGATCTCCTCGGTGACTCCGATCATCGGCGTGAGGATGCCGCCGGGATGCACCGAGTTGACCCGCACGCCCTCGGGCGCGAGTTCCAGCGCGGCCGACTTGGTCAGTCCCCGCACCCCGAACTTCGAGGCGGTATAGGCGTGCATACCGCCCACGCCCTGGATACCGGCCGCGGAGGAAATATTGATCACCGCGGCCGGCCGGGCGGCCACCAAGGCGTCGCGCGCGGCGCTCAATCCCAGGAAGGGACCGGTCAGATTGATATCGATGACCCGCTGCCACTGCTTCTCGGTGTAGGTGCCCAGCGGGCCGCCGTCGAGGACGCCCGCATTGTTCACCAGCACGTTCAACAGGCCGAATCGTTCGACGGTGGCGGCGACGGCGGCCTGCCAGTCGGCGGACTCGGTGACGTCGAGGTGCACGTAGGCGGCCTGCTCACCCAGTTCCGCGGCCAGCGCCCGCCCAGCGTCGTCGGCGATGTCACCGAGCATCACCCGCGCACCCTCGGCGACGAAGGCCCGCGCGTGCGAGGCGCCCATGCCGGAAGCGCCGCCGCTGATGAGGGCGACTCGGCCCGTCAAACGTCCACTCATGAATTCGTCTCTCTCTTCTCTCTCGCCGATCCGGATCAGTGGGTGGGAATGGGTGGGCCGTCCAGCCGCAGCACGCATCGGGTCCCGGTGTAGATGCTGGGCATGCATTCGTTGCAGTGGATGCAGGCCGAGCGGGTGTCGGCATCGGACCGGATGCGCTGCAACAGATCCGGCTCGCGCAGCAGGGCGCGTCCCATCGCCATGAATTCGAAGCCTTCGCGCCGCGCCCGCCGCATATCGTCGATATCGGTGATGCCGCCCAGCAGCACCAGCGGCATCGACAGCTCGCGGCGGAATTGGCGGGCCCGTTCGAGCAGATACGTGCCGTGATACGGATATTCGCGCAGGAAGGCCTTGCCGACGAGCTTGAAGCCCAGCCGGGTCGGGCCGGGCAGCGTCTTGGCGAACGCCTGCCGTGGCGCATCGCCGTGGAACAGCAGCATGGGGTTGAGCAGCGAACTGCCCGCGGTCAGTTCGAGGGCGTCGAGTCCGCCGTCGGATTCCAGCCAGGACGCCACCTGGAGCGATTCGGCCAGCGAAAAACCGCCGCGCACACCGTCTTCCATATTCAGCTTGGCCAGAATCGCCAGCCGGCCGCCGACGGCTTCGCGCACCGCGAGGGCGATCTCGCGGGCCATCCGGGCGCGATGCTCCAAGGGCCCGCCGTAGGCGTCCTTGCGGCGGTTCAGCAGCGGGCTGAGGAACGAGCTGACCAGATAGTTGTGACCGAAATGCAGTTCTACGGCATCGAATCCGGCTTCCTCGGCCAGCAATACCGCCCGCACGTGCGCGGCGACGAGATCCTGGATGTCGGCCACCGATGGCGACTGCATCATCTTCATGCTGAGCGGCGACCACAGCCGCGTCGGTGCCAGCGCCGGTGCCCGGTTGGAGGCGGCGTTGGCCACCGGTCCCGCGTGGCCGATCTGCGCGCTGACCTTGGCGCCTTCGGCATGGATGGCGTCGGTGAGCCGCCGCAGACCTGGTAGCGCTTCGGGGCGCATCCAGATCTGGTGACGATCGGTGCGTCCGCCCGGCGCGACGGCACAGTAGGCGATGGTGCTCATCCCGACGCCGCCGGCCGCGATCTCCCGATGGAACTCGATCAGTTCGTCGGTGACCAGCGCATCGGGTGTGCGGCCCTCGAAGGTGGCGGCCTTGATCACCCGGTTGCGCAGGGTGATCGGGCCCAGATCGACGGGTTCGAAAATGTCGTTCACTACTACTCCTGTACGGCGGTGTGCGAAGCGGTGGAGGCGGGCACGGGCGGCGGCGCGCTCAACCCGGCGATGACGAATTCGCGCAGCGTCGCCACCGAGGACGGCGCTATGTCGTAGTCCTCGGTGCTGCCGAAGCGCATGATGATCAGGTCGAAGGCCAGTTGCCAGCGGCGGCGTGCCTCGCCGGAGGTCAGCTCGGGCAGCAGTTGCGACCACGACTCCATCCGGAACCACTGGTGCTGCCAGGACATCGGCCGCCGGCGCAGGATCAATCCGGCCAGCAGCCGCAGATGCAACCGGCCCATCGGGTCGGCGGCGAGGTCGACGAACGGCGCGAGCACCGCATCGACCACCGCCGGGACGGAGCTGGGTTCGGTGGCCGTGGCCGCCGCCAGCCCCTCGGCCCACAGCGGTCCGAGCCGATCCTCGATCAGGGCGGCGATCAGCGTTTCCTTGGAGCCGAAGTGGTAGTGCACCGCGGCCGGGTTGGCGCCCGCGGCCACGCAGATCGCCCGCACCGAGACGTCCTCGTAGCGCTCGGTCAGCAGTAACCGCTCCGCGGCCGCCAGCAGTTTGGCCCGGGTACCCGCCGC
The DNA here is from genome assembly GCF_000308375.1 of Nocardia aobensis NBRC 100429. Lineage (GTDB taxonomy): Bacteria > Actinomycetota > Actinomycetes > Mycobacteriales > Mycobacteriaceae > Nocardia > Nocardia aobensis. The sequence goes on from NZ_BAFQ01000118.1 coordinate 61,410, forward strand.
CACCTTCTCGCCCATGCGGTTAGTGAACCACGACACAGGACAGGTTTCAATCATTGATTGAATCAGTGAGACAAAGTGCTGCGCAACGGCGGTTTTTCCGATAGTGGACATGTCAAGGAATACTGGGGCAGCCGCCCTCGTTCAGGTGATTGAACTTTTGATCAGACCCCAGGAGGCGGCCATGCAGTTCGGCATCTTCACCGTCGGCGACGTCACCGTCGATCCGACCACCGGAATCGCGCCCACCGAGGGCGAACGCATCGACGCGATGATGCGCCTGGCCCTGAAGGCCGAGGAGGTCGGGCTGGACGTGTTCGCCACCGGTGAGCACCACAATCCCCCGTTCGTGCCGTCCTCGCCGACCACTATGCTCGGCTGGGTCGCCGCGCGCACCGAAAAGCTGCAGTTGTCGACCTCGACCACCCTCATCACCACCAACGACCCGGTGAAGATCGCCGAGGACTACGCGATGCTGCAGCATCTGTCGGGCGGCCGGGTCGATCTGATGATGGGCCGCGGCAACACCGGCCCGGTCTACCCGTGGTTCGGCAAGGACATCCGCAAGGGCGTCGAGCTCGCGATCGAGAACTATCACCTGCTGCGCCGGCTGTGGCGCGAACCGGTGGTCGACTGGCAGGGTCAGTTCCGCACGCCGCTGCAGGGATTCACCGCCACTCCCGCACCGCTGGACGGCACGCCGCCGTTCGTGTGGCACGGCTCGATCCGGTCGCCGGAGATCGCCGAGCAGGCCGCCTATTACGGCGACGGCTTCTTCCACAACAACATCTTCTGGAACAAGGAACACACCCAGGAGATGGTGCAGCTGTACCGGCAGCGGTTCGAGCACTACGGTCACGGCTCGGCCGACCAGGCGATCGTCGGCCTGGGCGGGCAGGTCTTCATGGCCGAGACGGAGACGGCGGCCAAGAAGTTCTTCCGGCCGTACTTCGACAACGCGCCCGTCTACGGGCACGGTCCGTCGCTGGAGGACTTCACCGAGATGACGCCCCTGACCGTCGGTACTCCCGAGCAGGTCATCGAGCGCACCCTCGGCTTCGCCGACTACGCCGGCGACTACCAGCGCCAGCTGTTCCTGATCGACCACGCCGGCCTGCCGATCGACGTCGCCCTGGAACAGGTCGAAATCCTCGGCCGCGAGGTGGTGCCGGTGCTGCGCAAGGAATTCGAATTGCGCCGTCCCGCACACGTTCCCAGTGATCCGCCGACCCACGCGTCGCTGGTGGCCGCCGGTCCGGAGGCGCCGCACCACTTGGTCGAGCCGGCGCGCGAGCGGCTGCTGGCCGCCGCCGAGCAGGCCTGATTCATCCCGCAGTAATCAACCGACCGCCGTACTCATCCACCGCATCGAACGAGGGACGAAAACCCATGTCGCATACCGTTGTCGTACTCACCGCCGGGTTGTCCCAGCCGTCGAGCACCCGTCTGCTCGCCGATCAGCTCGCCGATGCGGTGACCTCGGCCGTCGGCGCCCGCGGTGAGGCCGTCGACATCGAGGTCATCGAATTGCGCGATCTGGCAAGCGATCTCGCCGCCACGATGGTGTCCGGCGGTCTGCCGACCCCCGCGGTGGCGGCAGCGCGGGAGAAGGTCTCCGCCGCGGACGGTCTCATCGCCGTCACCCCGGTGTTCGCCGCGAGCTACTCCGGGTTGTTCAAGATGTTCATCGACGTGCTCGACACCGACGCGCTCAACGCCATGCCGGTGCTCGTCGCCGCCACGGCCGGAACCGCGCGGCACGCGCTGGTGCTCGAGCATGCGATGCGGCCGCTGTTCACCTATCTGCGCGCCGTCGTCGTTCCGACCGGCGTGTTCGCCGCGACCGAGGATTTCGGTTCGGCCGGACTCGGCGAGCGGATCCACCGCGCCGCGGCCGAATTCGCCACCCTCGTGGTCGCGGTGCCGACCGGTGTGGACGGCTTCCTCCCGGAACCGACCCGGGCCCGGCAGTCGGGCAACCATGTCGGCGAGGTGACGCCGTTCGCGAAGCTGCTCGCTGGCCACACGGGGCATACCCAACATCCCCATCGCCCGGCCGAACAGCGGTAGGACACCCCCGGCCGACGATCGGTTCGCCCGCTTTAGCAGGCGAGGGAAACATCTCGGCAGATTCACTGCTGCCGCCCGCGCACCGGATTCGGTGCGCGGGCGGCCGCAGGCGACATGATGGAGGGGTGACAACGGGCCCCGAAGAGCTTCTCGACGAATGGTTGCGTATTTCCCTGCGAGAGGTGCGGCCGGGACCGCGCCGCGCCGCCACCGATCCGATCGGCAGCGGTAGTCCGATCACCGTCGGGACATGTCTGGAGTTGTTCGATGCCCAGGCCACGAGCCGGCATCTGGATATCGCGGCGCGGCGGCTCGGCGTGGCGAAACGCGGGTACTACAGCATCGGCTCCAGCGGCCACGAGGGCAATGTGGTGCTGGCACAGGCATTGCGCAGCACCGATCCGGCGCTGCTGCACTACCGGTCGGGCGCCTTCTTCGTGCATCGCTGCCGCCAGGTCCCGGGGCTGGATCCGATTCGTGACGTGCTGCTGGGTGTCGTCGCGGCGGCCACGGAACCGATCTCGGGCGGGCGGCACAAGGTGTTCGGCAGCGCGCCCGCGTCGGTCATACCGCAGACCTCCACCATCGCCTCCCATCTGCCTCGGGCGATGGGTCTGGCGTTCGCCCTCGATCGGGCGCGACGGCTGGGCCGGGAAACACCGTGGCCCCGAGATGCGGTGGTGCTGTGCACATTCGGGGACGCCTCGGCCAACCACTCGACCGCGACAGGTGCGATCAACGCCGCGATCCACACGGCTCACCAAGGTATTCCGATGCCGCTACTGTTCGTCTGCGAGGACAACGGGATCGGAATCAGCGTGCCCACTCCCCCGGACTGGATCGAATCGGCCTTCGCGTCACGACCGGGTCTGCGGTATTTCGACGCCGACGGCTCCGATCTGCGGCAGGCCCTGTCGGTGGCCTCCGCCGCCGCGGAATCCGTGCGCGCGCGGCGGCGGCCCGCCCTGTTGCGGCTGCGCACGGTGCGACTGCTCGGCCATGCCGGATCCGATGTGGAGTCGGCGTATCGGCGACCGGAGGATATCGAGGCCGACCGGCGCCGCGACCCGGTGGCCGCCACGGCCCGGCTCCTCGTCGAGATCGGCGCGGCGACCGCCGAGGAGGTTCTCGCCCACTACGACGCGATCGGTGCCCGAGTGGCGGCGACGGCGGCCCGGGTGGCGGAGGAACCGCATCTGGACTCGGCCGAGGCGATCCGGGCGCCAGTGGTATTCGCAGGTGAACGACAGCCCCTCGCCATTCTCGGCCCGCGAGCCGACGATCGCACGCCACGCGTCGACTCCGCGCCGCAGCCGCAGGCCGAGAGTGCGCTTCGCACAAGCGCTTTCGATCAGACGGCCGCCGGATCCGCACCCACCGCCCGAGCGCGACCTCGCAACGCTCCCGGCGACTCCGGCTCCCGCGCTTCGACGCCGGCGGATTCCATTCACTCCTCGACCGACGGTGAGTCCGGTTCGACGGGGCGCGCGCAGGCGGCACCGGGACAGACGGCCGAGCGACCCGGGCCGATGACGCTCGCACAGTCGATCAACCACACCCTCGCCTCACTACTCGCCGATCAGCCCGATGTACTGGTCTTCGGCGAGGATGTCGGCCGCAAGGGTGGTGTCTACGGCGTGACCAAGGGGCTGCAGCGTGAGTTCGGGGCGCGTCGTGTGTTCGACACCCTGCTCGACGAGCAGAGCGTGCTCGGCACCGCGCTGGGCGCCGGACTCGCCGGATTCGTTCCGATTCCGGAGATCCAGTATCTGGCCTACGTGCACAATGCGCTGGACCAGATCCGGGGTGAGGCGGCGACCCTGTCGTTCTTCTCCGCGGGGCAGTACCACAATCCGATGGTGGTGCGGATCGCCTCGTTCGGTTATCAGCGCGGCTTCGGCGGGCATTTCCACAACGACAATTCCGTTGCGGCGCTGCGCGATATCCCCGGAGTGGTCGTCGCCGCGCCGGCCCGGGCCGACGACGCGGCCGCGATGCTGCGGCGGTGCGTCGAGGTCGCTCGCGGCGAGGGCAGGGTATGTCTCTACCTCGAACCGATCGCCCTCTACCACACCCGCGACCTGCACCGCCCCGGTGACGCGGGCTGGCTCGCCACCCCCGCCGACGAACCGGCATCCCTCGCCCGCGCCCGAATCCACGGCGACGGTGCCGATCTCACGATCGTCACCTTCGCCAACGGTGTGCCGATGAGCCTGCGCGCGGCACGCCGCTTGGCGGACAACGGCATTCACGCACGCGTGCTCGACCTGCGCTGGCTCACGCCGCTTCCCGTCGACGATCTGCTGCACCATGCCCGCACCACCGGCGCCGTACTCGTCGCCGACGAGACCCGCCGCAGCGGCGGGGTATCGGAGTCGGTGTGCACCGCGCTGCTCGACGGCGGTTTCGACGGCCGTCTCGCGCGCGTCACCAGCGCCGACAGTTTCGTCCCGCTCGGACCGGCCGCCGAACTGGTGCTGCTGAGCGAAGCGGCGATCGAGGCCGCGGCGCATCGGCTGCTGGAATCGGGCCCCCGCTCCCAGGTCTGACGCACGCGGGCGGGCGCGCCGAAGACCGGCCGCACCCGCCCCGCGGCCGATGCTCAGCGCAGGGTGACCGTTGTCGGCAGCGCGGCGAAACCGCGATTGTTCGAGGAATGGAGGCGCCGCAGCCCGGCCGGGTCGACGTCGTAATCGGCGATGCGGGCGGTGATCTCCCCGAGCGCGGTCCGCAACTCGAGCAGGCCGAGATTCGAGCCGAGGCAGTGGTGGCGGCCGCTGCCGAAGACCAGCGCATCGGAGGTGTCTCGATCGAGATCGAAGGCGTCGGGCCGGTCGAACACCTCGGGATCACGGTTCGCCGAACCGGTCAGCAACAGCATCCGCGCCCCCGCCGGAATCGTCACGCCGTGCAGTTCGACAGCTTCGGTGGTGGTGCGCAACTGCGACTGGGTCGCCGGGTCGTAGCGCATGCCCTCGGCGATCCAGTCGTCGACGCGCCCCAGCGCCGCGGCCCGCTGGTCCGGATTCGCCCACCCGGCGTACCAGAGATTGCCCAGGGTGAGCATGCTCGTCTCGATGCCCGCGCCGATCAGCAGGATCAGCACGCCCACGATTTCCTCGGGGGTGAGCCGGTCGTCCCCGTCGGCGGCGTCGAGCAGACCGGACAGCAGGTCGTCGGTGCGGTGCTTGCTGCGTTCGATGGTCAGCTCGGTGTAGTAGCCGACCAGGGCGCCGATCGCCTGCATCGCCTCCGGCCGCAGGTCGGTCGACTCCTCCTCGGTGTACATGATCTCCATGCCGAGTTTGCGCACCAGGTCGCGGTCCGCGCGCGGCACGCCGACCAGTTCGGAAATCACCTCGGTGGGGTACGGGCCGGCGAAGTCGGTCATCAGGTCGAAACTGCCGCGTTCGAGCAGCGGCTCCAGGAGGTCGGTGGCGATCTCACGCAGTCGCGGCGCCAGCGCCTGCACCCGGCGCGCGGTGAACGCGCGCGTGACCAAACCACGCAGGCGCGTATGTTTCGGCGGATCCATCGCCACGAAGGAGAAGAACTGCTCGGCCTGAGGTCCCCAGAAGGCCGGTTCCATCCGCAGCCCGTTGGCGCTCGAGAAGCGATCCGAATCACGCAGTGCGGCAAGGACATCGGCGTAGCGCGACAGTGCCCAGAAGTCGTCGTCGCCGTTGCGGAACACCGGCGCCTGTTCCCGAAGTTGTGCGTAGACCGGATACGGATCGTCGTGAATTCCGAAATCGTACGGACTGAATTGCACTGACATCTTCGACCTCCCCAGCCGCACGGCAGGGGCCGCGCCGGTTCGCCATCCGACCTGACAGGATGACAGTAGTCGATAATGGTTCGTCGCCGTCGACGGAAGGAAGAGGTGTCATGGAACCAGTGACCGGATCACACCGCCCGCATGCGGATCCGGTGGCGCCGCCCGGTATCGATGTCACCACCCCGCATCCGGCCCGGCGCTACGACTACTGGCTCGGTGGCAAGGACAACTTCGAGGCCGACCGAGCCTCCGCCGAAGCGGTGGCCGAGGCCTTCCCGAGCGTGCAGATCTCCGCGCTGGAGAATCGAGCATTCCTGCACCGAGTGGTCGGTTATCTGTCGGCCGAGGTCGGCATCCGGCAATTCCTGGATCTCGGCGCCGGCCTGCCGACCGCCGGCAATGTGCACGAGATCGCGCAGGCCGCCGCGCCCGAATCCCGCATCGTCTACGTCGACAACGATCCGATCGTCGCCCTGCACGCCCGCAGCCTGCTCGCCGGCGCACCCGAGGGCGCGACCGCGTATCTGGAGGCCGACGCGCGCGAACCCGAAAAGATCCTCACCCACCCGGACCTGCTGACCACGCTGGATCTGTCGCAACCGGTGGCGCTGATGATGCTCGCGGTGGTGCATTTCTTCACCGACGAGGACCGCCCCTACGACATGGTGCGGCAATGGATCGACGCGCTGGCGCCCGGCAGCTATCTGGTGATGTCGCATGCCACCAGCGACCACCTGTCCGAGGAGGACCTGGCCGACAGCGAACAGGCCAACAAGCGCAGCGGTATCCCGTTCCGGCTGCGCTCGACCGCCGAGTTCAGCCGATTCTTCACCGGGCTCGAACTCGTCGAACCCGGGATCGGGTCGATCATCAACTGGCCCATCGAGTCTCATCGGGCACATCCGCGGCCGGAGGCGGTATCGATGCTCGGCGCGGTGGCGCGCAAACCCTGATCCGGTTTCCTCGACGACGTCGGCCCCGATTCCGCGGAGTGCGGAACCGGGGCCGAATCGTCATGTGCTGCAGGCGGTTACCCGCCGGCCGCGATCAGGGCAGCGGACCGCCCGCGGCGATCGCCGACAGGGTCGCGAACTCGTCGCCCTTCAGCGAGGCACCACCGACGAGCGCGCCGTCGATATCGGCGGCCGCGATGAGCTCGCCGACGTTCTTGGCGTTCACCGATCCGCCGTAGAGGATGCGCACACCCGCCGCGACCTCCTGGCCCGCCAGCTCGGCCAGTTCGGCGCGCAGCGCACCGCACACCTCCTGCGCGTCCGCCGGGGTGGCGACGCGACCGGTGCCGATCGCCCAGACCGGCTCGTAGGCGATGACGACCTTCGCGATCTGCTCCGGCGTCAGCCCCTTGAGCGAACCCCGCAGCTGCTCGAGGTTGTACTGCACGTGGGTCTGCGCCTCGCGCACACCCAGCCCCTCGCCGATGCAGACGATCGGAGTCATGTCGTACTGCAGCACCTTCTTGGCCTTCGCCAGCACCGTGGCGTCGTCCTCGTTGTGGTACTGCCGCCGCTCCGAGTGGCCGACCACGACGTAGCTGCACGACAGCTTCGCCAGCATGGCCGCACTGATCTCACCGGTGTAGGCGCCGGATTCGTGCACCGACACGTCCTGGGCACCGAAGGTGATCCGCAAGCGGTCGCCCTCGATGAGGGTCTGGATGCTGCGAATGTCGGTGAACGGCGGGATGACCGTGACGTCGACCTTGTCGAAGTACTTGTCCGGCAGGGCGAACGCGATCTTCTGCACCAGGGCGATGGCCTCGAGGTGGTTGAGGTTCATCTTCCAGTTGCCGGCGATCAACGGTTTGCGTGCCATGATCAGCCCTCCCCGTCCTCGAGCACGCTGATACCCGGAAGCTGTTTGCCCTCCAGGTATTCCAGCGAGGCGCCGCCGCCGGTGGAGATGTGAGAGAACCCGTCCTCCGGCAGGCCGAGCGTACGCACGGCCGCGGCCGAATCGCCGCCGCCGACCACCGTGAACGCACCCTTACCGGTCGCGCCCACCAGGGCCTCGGCCACCGCACGCGTCCCCGCGGCGAAGGCCTCGAACTCGAACACACCCATCGGCCCGTTCCAGAACACCGTCCGAGCCTCGGTCAGCAGCGCGGCGAACCGCTTGGCCGACTCGGGCCCGATGTCCAGGCCCATCCAGCCCTCGGGAATCTCGTTGGCGGCCACCGTCTTCGACTCCGCGTCCGCGGCGAACTTGTCCGCGGCCACGATGTCCACCGGCAGGTGGATGACGTCGGCGAAACGCTCCAGCAGCCCCTTGCAGGTATCGATCATCTCCTCCTGCAACAGCGAGGAGCCGACCGAAAGACCTTGGGCGGCAAGGAAGGTGAAGCACATACCGCCACCGATGACGAGGGTGTCGACCTTGGGGGCCAGCGCCTCGATCACGGCGAGCTTGTCCGACACCTTGGAACCGCCGAGCACGACCGCGTACGGGCGCTCGGTGTCGGTGGTGAGCTTGCGCAGGACGTCGACCTCCGCGGCGACCAGCGTGCCCGCGTAGTGCGGCAGCAGTTCGGCCACGTCGTAGACCGAGGCCTGCTTGCGGTGCACCACCCCGAAGCCGTCGGAGACGAACGCACCGTCGTCGCCGACCAGCTCAACCAGCGCCCGGGCCAGCTTCTGGCGCTGGGCGTCGTCCTTGCTGGTCTCGCGCGGATCGAAACGGATGTTCTCCAGCAGCAGCACATCACCGTCGGTGAGGCCCTCGGAGCGCGCGAGCGCGTCCTGGCCCACCACATCACCGGCGAGCTGGACGTTGCGGCCGAGCTCCTCGCTCAGCTTCGCGGCCACCGGTGCCAGCGAGAGCTTCGGATCGGGTTCGCCCTTGGGACGGCCCAGGTGGGCGGTGACGACGACCTTGGCGCCGGCCTCGGCCAGCGTCTTGATCGTGGGCACCGAGGCGATGATCCGGCCCGGATCGGTGATCACGCCGTTGTCGAGGGGAACGTTGAGGTCGGAGCGCACGAGCACGCCCCGCCCCTCCACGCCCTCGGCAAGGAGATCCTGAAGGGTCTTGACTGCCATGGGTTTACAGCGACTTGCCGACGAGGCCGATCAGGTCGGCGAGGCGGTTGGAGTATCCCCACTCGTTGTCGTACCACGACACGACCTTGACCTGGTCGTCGATGACCTTGGTCAGCGGCGCGTCGTAGATCGAGGAGTGCGGGTCGGTCACGATGTCGCTGGAGACGATCGGGTCGACGTTGTACTTCAGGATGCCCTTCAGCGGGCCCTCGGCGGCGGCCTTGTAGGCGGCGTTGATCTCGTCGACGGTCGCCGACTTGCGCAGCGTCGCGGTCAGGTCGGTGACCGAACCGGTCGGCACCGGTACGCGCAGCGCGTAGCCGTCCAGCTTGCCCTGCAGCTCCGGGAGCACCAGGCCGATGGCCTTGGCGGCGCCGGTACCGGTGGGCACGATGTTCAGGGCGGCGGCGCGGGCGCGACGCAGGTCGCTGTGCGGGCCGTCCTGCAGGTTCTGGTCCTGCGTGTAGGCGTGGATCGTGGTCATCAGGCCACGCTCGATGCCGAATTCGTCGTTGAGGACCTTGGCCAGCGGGCCGAGGCAGTTGGTGGTGCACGACGCGTTGGAGATGATGTTCTGGCTGCCGTCGTACTGGCTGTCGTTGACACCCATGACCACGGTCAGATCCTCACCCTTGGCGGGTGCGGAGATGATGACCTTCTTGGCGCCGGCGGCCAGGTGTCCCTTGGCCTTGGTGGCGTCGGTGAAGATGCCGGTCGACTCGACGACCACGTCGACACCCAGATCGCCCCACGGCAGCGCGGACGGGCCCTCCTTGATGGCCAGTGCCTTGATCCGCTGGTCGCCGACCACGATGGTGTCGTCGCCGTCGAGCGAGACGTCCTGCGGCAGCCGGCCGAGGATCGAGTCGTACTTCAGCAGCGTGGCCAGGGTCGCGTTGTCGGTGAGGTCGTTGACCGCGACGATCTCGATATCGGTGGTGCCGAGCGCTTTCTGCGCCTCCACCGCCCGGAAGAAGTTACGTCCGATACGACCGAAGCCGTTGATGCCTACCCGGACAGTCACGTTATCGCTCCTCAGCTTTCAAGCGGATTCATTCCGATGCCAGACCACCCTAATGCCCGGCCATAACATCACGGACACGCCCCTGCCGCGACCTCACCGACCCGACGCTGCGCCGGTGAGCGTATATTCGCGCCTTTCGCACCGAACCGTCGCGGACGCGGCCGCCGGCCCTGCCCACTCGCGGCGGGGATACCCATCTGCCAGGCTTTTCACCGGCCCCGGATCACCTGTTTCGGTGCCGGTGGGTTCGGTAGCGAAAGCCTATCGCACCGCGCTCGCTCGCGACGGCGTCACGATCGCAGGTTGTGGACAACCACGAACCTGTGGACAAACCATCGCTCGTGCGGCACAAGGAGTTTCGCGGCGAGGGTCCGGGCCGGCATCCGCGGCCCGGGACCCTCGCCGCTCACGCGTCTTCGAGAAGTTCGGCCGTGACCGCCGACTCGGTATCGGGAATGCCCAAGTCCTTGGCGCGGCGGTCGGCCATGGACAACAGCCGGCGAATACGCCCGGCGACGGCGTCCTTGGTCATCGGCGGGTCGGCCAGCTGGCCGAGTTCCTCCAGGGAGGCCTGGCGGTGCTGCACGCGCAGCCGTCCCGCGGCGGCCAGATGGTCGGGCACGTCCTCGCCGAGGATCTCGAGGGCACGCTCCACACGAGCCGCGGCGGCGACCGCGGCCCGGGCCGAGCGGCGCAGGTTGGCGTCATCGAAGTTGGCGAGGCGGTTCGCCGTCGCGCGGACCTCCCGCCGCATCCGGCGCTCCTCCCAGGTCAGGCGCGTGTCCTGGGCGCCCATCCGGGTCAGCAGGGCACCGATGGCCTCCCCGTCGCGCACCACGACCCGATCGGTGCCGCGCACCTCGCGGGCCTTGGCCGAGATACCCATCCGGCGGGCCGCGCCGACCAGGGCCAGTGCCGCCTCGGGCCCGGGGCAGCTCACCTCGAGCGCCGAGGAACGCCCGGGCTCGGTCAGCGAACCGTGGGCCAGGAAGGCGCCGCGCCAGGCCGCCTCCGAATCGCCGATGCTGCCGCCGACCACCTGGGCGGGCAGCCCACGCACCGGACGGCCGCGCACATCGAGCAATCCGGTCTGGCGGGCCAGCGCCTCGCCCTCCTTGGACACGCGCACGACATATCGGGAGGTCTTGCGCAGACCACCCGCGCCCAGCACGTGCACATCCGATCCGTAGCCGTAGAGCTCGAAGATCTCGCGCCGTAGTCGCCGCGCGATCGAGCCCATATCGACCTCGGCCTCGACGATCACCCGACCGCCGACGATGTGCAGGCCACCGGCGAACCGGAGTAGGGCCGACAGTTCCGCCTTGCGTGCACTCACCTGCGAGACGGACAGACGGCTCAACTCGTCTTTCACCTCGGCTGTCATCGCCACGAGACCCGCTCCTTTCCACCCAACACGGACCGCACCTGCTGGACCGGATGCCGTCCTTCGACTCGAAGCCCTGCCAATTCCGGCCGAGGTTGGCGGATCACCTGATCCAGTGCGGCGGCTAGCTTTCCAGGGTGGTGCCGGTCCGTCCCCGCCTCGGCGACATCAGCGAAGGTTACTCGTGCACGCAGCTGTTCGGCAGCTCTTGCCACATGTTCGCGCTCCCTACCCTCGGGTACGGAGCCGGAGTCCACCAGCACATCATCGACAGCGAAATCCGGTGCGTGCTGGGACAATACATGCAGATGCCGTTCGGCGGAGAATCCCGCGGTCTCTCCGGGCTCCGCCGCCAGGTTCAGGACCAGCACTTTTACCGCGCGGGTATGCATCAGCGCCGCCCGCAGATCCGGCACGAGCATGTGGGGAATGACGCTGGTGAACCAGGATCCGGGGCCCAGGACCACCACATCGGCGTGCTCGATCGCCGAGGTGGCCTCCGGGCTGGCCGGCGGGTCGGACGGGATCAGCCGGACCCGGCGCACCTTGCCCGGCGTGGTGGCCACCGCGACCTGACCGCGGATACACCTGCTCACCCGCGGGTCGGCCTCCAGCCCGGAGACGTCGGCCTCGATGGTCAGCGCGGTCGGCGACATCGGCAGCACGCGGCCGGTGCAGCGCAGGATCGCGGCCATCTCGTCGAGCGCCGCGACCGGGTCGCCGAGCACCTCGGCCAGCCCGGCCAATACGAGGTTGCCCACCGAATGCCCGGCCAGCGCTCCGGTGCCGCCGAAGCGATGCTGCGCCGTGCGCGCCCAGATCCCGTCGGGGTCCTCGGCCAGGGCGGCCAGCGCCATCCGCAGGTCGCCCGGCGGCAGCATGCCCAGTTCGGAACGCAGGCGTCCGGACGATCCGCCGTCGTCGGCGACGGTGACGACCGCGGTGATGCGCTCGGTGATCCGGCGCGCGGCGGTCAGCGTGGCGTAGAGGCCGTGTCCGCCGCCCAGGGCGACCAGCGTGGGTTCGGAGGGAGTGGTGTCGTCACGATGGTCCGCGTCGGTCATTCGCGCCCCAGATCCCGGTGGACCACGCGGACGACATCGGTCGAGGCACTGTCGGGCCGGCCCAGCAGTTCACCCAGCTCCTCGGCGATCGCCACGCTGCGGTGCTTACCACCGGTACACCCCACTGCCACGGTCATATATCGCTTACCCTCCTGGCGGTAGCCGCTGGTGGTCAGGTCGACCAGATGGCGGCAGGTATTCACATAGTCGTCGGCGCCGGGCCGTGACAACACGTACTCGCTGACCACGGCGTCCTGCCCGGTATGTTCCCGCAATTCCGGAATCCAATGCGGATTCGGCAGAAATCGCACATCGAAAACCATGTCCGCATCCAGCGGAACGCCGTATTTGAATCCGAACGATTGGATCGTCACCTGCAGGGCCGCGGGCGCGCCGCCGCCGTAGGCCTCCTCCAATTTGCGGTGCAACTGGTGGACCGACAGCGCGGTGGTGTCGATCACCAGATCGGCGGCGGTCTTGACCTTCGACAAGGCACGGCGTTCCGCGGCGATCCCGGCCGAGAGGGTGCCGTCGGCGCTTTCGCTCTGTAGCGGGTGGCGGCGGCGGGCGAAGCCGAAGCGCCGGATCAGCACATCGTCGGAGGCCTCGAGAAACAGCAGGCGGGTGCCGACACCGTTGGCTCGCAGTTGATCGGTCACCCCGGACAGATCGCCGGTGAAGAAGCGGCTGCGCACATCCATGACCAGCGCCAGTTTCGTGATCGGCGGATCGGCGGCGGCGCCGAGCTCGATGAGCCGGCCGATCAGCTCCGGCGGCAGATTGTCCGCGACGTACCAGCCGAGATCCTCGAGGACTCGGGCCGCGGTACCGCGACCGGCACCGGACAGGCCGGTGACGATGACCACCTCGACCGGATGCGCCTCGGGCCGCGGCCGAATGCCGGTACTCGCGTTGGGGTTCGATTCGACGCTCGTCATGTCCTATCGGGTTCCGTCCGTGGCTGCCATTCGATCATCCTGCCCGCCCCCACCGGCCGCGGCCGTGCGCGCAGCGCCGGCGAAACCGAGCCGTGACCGAGACGTCATTCGGAGTTGAGTGCCGCGAGCACGGCCTTGGCCGTCGCCACCCCGATACCGGGCACCTCCGTGATTTCCTCCACCGTAGCCTGCTTGAGTTTGGCCACCGAACCGAAGTGCGTCACCAGTGCGGTACGCCGCGCCTCACCCAGCCCCCGCACCGAATCCAGGGCCGAGGCGGTCATCCGGCGCGAACGCTTACTGCGATGGAAGGTGATGGCGAACCGGTGCGCCTCGTCGCGCACGCGCTGCAGCAGGAACAGCGATTCGCTGGTGCGCGGCATGATCACGGGGTCGGGCTCGCCCGGCACCCACACCTCCTCCAGGCGCTTGGCCAGCCCGATCACCGCGACGTCGGTGATGCCGAGTTCGTCGAGCACCTCGGCCGCGGCCGCCACCTGCGGCGCGCCGCCGTCGACGACGTACAGGTTCGGCGGATAGGAGAATTTGCGCGGACGTCCGGTGGCCGGATCGATCCCGGGCGGCAGATCCGCGGGCTCCGCCTCGGCGGTGGCGATCGCCGCGGCGCCGGCCCGGTGCTGCGAAGCATCGGTTCCGCCCTCGTAATGCGCCGTGCCGGCGTCGGCCTTCGCCGCCGCACTCATCTCGTCCAGTTCCTTGCGCAACCGATAGAACCGGCGCCGGGTGACCTCGGCGATGCTGGCCACGTCGTCGGAGCGGCCCTCGCCCGCGGCCTCCTTGATGGTGTAGTGGCGGTATTCCGATTTACGCGGCAGCCCGTCCTCGAACACCACCAGCGAGGCGACGACATCGGTGCCCTGCACGTGGCTGATGTCGACACATTCGATGCGCAGCGGCGCGCTGTCGAGATCGAGCGCATCCTGAATGCCTTGCAGCGCGGCCGATCTCGCGGTCAGATCGCCGGCGCGCTTGAGTTTGTGCTGAGCCAGCGCCTCCTGCGCATTGCGCTGCACGGTCTCCATCAGCGCCTTCTTGTCACCGCGCTGCGGCACCCGCAGCGCCACGGCCGAACCGCGCAGCCCGGACAGCCAGCCCTGCACCTGCTCCGGATCGCCGGGCAGTTCCGGCACCAGGACCTCGCGCGGGACCGCGGTGGCGGGGGTTTCGGTATCGGTGTGCTCGGCGAAGGCGGCCTGCTCGCCGTAGAACTGGGTGACGAACTGTTCCACCAGGGCGGCCAGCTCGCTCGGCCCCCGGTCGCCCTCGTCGATCGGCGCGGCGCCCGCGGCGTCTTCGGTGCCGGCCCAGTTCAGGTCCACCGCGTCACCCGATTTGTCGACGACCCAGCCGCGCTGGCCGCGCACCCGTCCATCGCGCACGTGAAAGATCTGAACCGCGACCTCGAGTTCGTCGGCGGCGAAGGCGATCACATCCGCGTCGGTGCCGGTGCCGAGCACGACCGCCTGCTTTTCCAGCGCGCGCTTGAGGGCGGCGACATCGTCGCGCAGCCGGGCGGCGGTCTCGAAGTCCAGATCCGCTGCGGCGGACTGCATTCGGCGTTCCAGCTCCCGCACCATGCGATCGGTGCGGCCGGACAGGAAGTCGCAGAAGTCCTCGGCGATGCGGCGGTGTTCGTCGGCGTCGACCCGGCCGATGCAGGGCGCCGAACATTTGTCGATGTAACCGAGCAGGCACGGACGCCCGATCTGCCTGTGGCGCTTGAACACTCCGGCCGAACACGTCCGCACCGGGAACACCCGCAACAGCAGATCCACCGTCTCGCGAATCGCCCAGGCGTGGGCGTACGGCCCGAAATACCGCACGCCCTTCTTGCGAGCACCCCGATAGACGAACACCCGCGGATATTCCTCGTTCATACTCACCGCGAGCATGGGGTAGGTCTTGTCGTCGCGGTAGCGCACGTTGAAGCGCGGATCGAATTCCTTGATCCAGTTGTACTCCAGCTGCAGCGCCTCGACCTCGGTGGAAACCACCGTCCACTCGACGCTCGCGGCGGTGGTCACCATCTGCCGGGTGCGCGGATGCAGCGAGGACACATCGGCGAAGTAGGAATTCAGGCGGCTGCGCAGACTCTTGGCCTTGCCGACATAGATCACCTGCCCGTAGGAATCCCGGAATTTGTAGACGCCGGGTTCGACGGGAATGGTGCCCGGTGCGGGGCGATAGGTCGCGGGATCTGCCACGCCACCAGGTTAACGACCGGCACCGACAGCGGTTGACGCGCGGACCGCCCTCGTCATCGGTGCATCCGATGGGCGCCGGCGAGGATCGCGTCGCAGAGTGCCTGTTCGGGTTCGGAGAGCCGGCTGTGCCGGCGCAGCAGCACGAACTCCAGCTCACCCAATTCCGGCAGCTTCTCGTCCTCGACCGCGAAAAGCCCTGGCGGAAGCAGGGTTTCGGCGTGCGCCACGACTCCCAGGCCGGCCAGCACGGCGGCCCGCAGCCCGAGCTGACTGTCACTGACGCAGGCGATCCGCCAGGTCCGGCCCTCCCGTTCGAGTGCGCGCAGTGCCACGTGCCGGGTCAGGCTCGGCGGCGGATAGGTCACGACGGGCACCGGATCGACGATGTCGCCGATGCCCGAGCGCCCGGCCCACACCAGCCGGTCGCGCCACAGCAGTTCCCCGTGCCGCTCGCCGGGCAGCCGCTTGGCCACCATCAGGTCCAGCTCGCCCGCCGCCATCCTCGTCTTGAGGTTCTCGCTGAGCCCGACGATCAGTTCCAGATCCACGCCCGGATGCGAACGCTGAAATTCCAGCAGGACGTCGGGCAGTTCACGGGCCACCAGGTCGTCGGAAGCGCCCAGCCGGATCAGTCCGGTGAGGAGGGAATCGGAGAAGTACCGGTCGGCCTGAGCCTGTGCGTCGAGGATGCTGCGCGCGAAGCCGACCATCGCGGCCCCGTCGGCGGTCAACGCCAGATTGCGGGTGTCACGGCGGATCAGTTCGCGGCCCGCGGCCTGCTCGAGCCGCGCGATATGCCCGCTGACCGTGGACTGGCGCAGGCCGAGGATGCGGCCCGCCGCGGTGAACCCGCCGGCGCGTTCGACCGCCAGGAAGGTGCGCAGCAATTCCGGATCGAACACACTCATCACGTTACTCGTTCATAGATATCGCTTCCATCGGCTTTGGCGATCAGTGGGTCGCGCCGTACCGTGGCGAGGTGACGTTGCTGGCCAAACTCCGTATCGACGGCTTCCTGCTGGGCTTGTTCGCGGCGATGGCCATCGGCCTGATCCTGCCCGCTCGCGGCGGCGCGGCCGACGTCCTGGCGTGGGTCACCAAGGTAGCGATCGCGGTGTTGTTCCTGCTGTACGGCACCCGGCTCGAACCGCGCGAGGCGCTCGCGGGCCTGCGGCACTGGCGGCTGCACACCACGGTGCTCACCGCGACCTACGTCCTGTTCCCGCTGCTCGGCCTGGCGATGCGACTGCTGGTCCCCTCGGTGCTCAGCGACGAGCTCTACACCGGAATGCTGTACCTGTGCCTGCTGCCCTCGACGGTGCAGTCCTCGATCGCCTTCACCGCCATCGCGCGGGGCAATGTCGCGGCCGCGGTGGTCAGCGCGTCGGTGTCGAACCTGCTGGGCGTCTTCCTGACACCCCTGCTCGTGATGCTGCTGATGCAGACCACCGGTGACGCCACCGTCTCGCCGATGTCGATCGTGGAGATCGTGGTGCAGTTGCTGCTGCCCTTCATCGCCGGTCAGCTGCTGCGACCGAAGCTGCATCGGCTATTGGCGCACACCACCCTCACCAAGGTCGTCGATCGCGGTTCGGTGTATCTCGTCGTCTACGCGGCCTTCAGCGCGGGCATGGTCGAGCACGTCTGGCAGGGACTGGCCGTGGGTCGCCTGCTGGCGGTCGCAGGCGTGGCGATCGTCCTGCTGGCGGTGGTGCTGGGCGTGACGGCGGGAGCGGCCCGGCTGCTCGGATTCGACCGGGCCGACCGCATCGTGGTGATCTTCTGCGGATCCAAGAAGAGTCTGGCCACCGGCCTGCCGATGGCGACGGTCCTGTTCGCCGGCCATCCGGTGGGCCTGATCGTGTTGCCGCTCATGATCTTCCACCAGATCCAGCTGATCACCTGTGCCGCACTGGCCGGGCGATGGGGTCGCGCCGCGGAGGAGGCCGAGGCAGCCCGGACCGCGGTCACATCTCCCGACGCGGCGGTCCCGGGTATCACCCCGGTTCCGCGAAGCTGACCCCGGCCGGCGCCGAAAGCCGTTCGCGGGCAGCCACTTCGACGGCCAGCGCCGCCGCCAGATCCCCGCGTTCGCCGACCACCACGGTCTCGAGCTCGAGCCACCCGGCCATCGCCTCCAATTGCCCGGCCAGTTCGTAAGCGACGCGCGCGTGGGGCCGATCGGGTTCGGCGAAGGCCCCGAGCACGTGCAGCCGGCCGGTCGCACGATCCGCGCGCAGGTCCACCCGGCCGACGAGTTCACCGTCGAGCAGGAACGGAAAGACGTAATAGCCGTGCACCCGTTTGTGTTCCGGGGTGTAGATCTCGATCCGGTAGTGGAAATCGAACAGCCGCTCGGTCCGAGGCCGGAAGAAGATCAGCGGGTCGAACGGGCACAGCAGGGCGGCGCCGTCGACCCGCCGCGGGAGCCGGGCCCCGGTACGCAGGTAGGCCGGCTTGTCCCAGCCGTCCACCCGCACCGGCTCGAGTTCTCCGGCGTCGACCAGCTCGGCCAGCGCCGGTTCACACTGCCGCCGATGCAGCCGGTAGTAGTCGCGCAGGTCGGTCTCGGTGGCCACCCCCAACGCGTCGGCGGCCCGCAGGACCAGCGCACGCACGGCGTCCGCTTCGTCGACGCGGCGGCTCACGACCTCGGCCGGCAGCACGCGCTCGGTGAGGTCGTAGTGCCGCTGGAAGCCGACCCGCTTGTCCACCGAGAGCTCCCCGGTGGCGAACAACATCTCGCACACCACCTTGGTATCGCTGTGGTTCCAGCCCCAATGATCCTTGCGCCGCGGGCGATTCAGCTCGAGCTGCCGTTCCACCTCCGCCGCGGTACACGCACCGACCTGGTCGATCACGTTCAGTACACGGCCGGGCAGATCGGGATTCTCGTCGAGTACCCGGCGCGCCCCGCCCCAGCGGCCGTGCGCGTAACCGGCCATCCGCCACCGCAGCAGCGGCCAATCCTCGACCGGAATCAGCGCCGCCTCGTGTGCCCAGTACTCCACGAGCCGGCGCGGCCGCCGCGCGCTGTGTTCCCATATCGCCTCGTCGAGCAGCGTGCGATCGTAGGCGCCGATCCGGGCGAACACCGGCGCGTACTGTGCCCGGACCACCGCCGCGACCGAATCCAGTTGCAGCAGTTTGGTATTACGGACGACGCCGAGCACGGTGCGGCGGCTCGCGCCACCAGACCCGTCCGCGCGGTCGCGGGCGGCGGTGGCGAATCCCTGGGCGGCGAGTGCGGCCCGGCGGGCCGCGGCGGAGGTGATGGTGCGCACGCACCGAATCTGCCATGGGCCACCGACAGATATGCCGGAGCCGGGCTCACGACGGCTCGAATCTGCTACCTTGAACACGTTCGATACACGAATGTATCCAAATCGCCCCGAATGCGGAGGAGTGCCCGTGGCACCGTCACAACAGCCGGATGTCATCGTCGTCGGAGCCGGGCTGGCCGGACTGGTGGCCACCTACGAGCTGACGCGCGCCGGACGGCGGGTGCTGGTACTCGACCAGGAGAATCGCAACAATCTCGGTGGGCAGGCGTTCTGGTCGCTGGGCGGATTGTTCCTCGTCGACAGCCCGGAACAGCGGCGCCTCGGCATCAAGGACTCCTTCGCGCTGGCCTGGCAGGACTGGCTCGGTTCGGCGGGATTCGATCGCGACGACGAGGACCACTGGGCTCGCCAGTGGGCACGCGCCTACGTCGAGTTCGCCGCCGGGGAGAAGCGGCAGTACCTGCACGATCTCGGCCTGCGGGTGACTCCCCTGGTCGGCTGGGCCGAACGCGGCGGCGCCACCGCCGACGGGCACGGCAATTCGGTGCCACGCTTCCACCTCACCTGGGGCACCGGGCCGGAGGTGCTGCGCGTCTTCCTGGAACCGGTCCTGGCCGCGGAGCAGCGCGGACTGGTCGAATTCGCGTTCCGGCACCGGGTCGACGATCTGATCGTCGAGGACGACGCGGTGGTCGGCGTCCGGGGCAGCGTGCTGGAACCGAGCGACCTGGATCGAGGCGTGGCCTCGTCGCGAACGACGGTGGGCGAGTTCGAATTCCGCGCTCCGGCGGTGCTGGTGTCCTCCGGCGGCATCGGCCACAACCACGACCTGATCCGGAAGAACTGGCCCACCGAACGGCTCGGCCCCTGCCCGCAGACCATGATTTCCGGCGTGCCCGCCCATGTCGACGGCCGCATGCTCGCGATCTCCGAATCGGCCGGCGGGCGCATCGTGAACCGCGACCGGATGTGGCACTACACCGAGGGCATTCACAACTGGGATCCGATCTGGCCCGATCACGCCATCCGCATCATCCCGGGACCGTCGTCGCTGTGGTTCGACGCGAACGGAAAGCGTTTGCCCGCACCGTGTTTCCCTGGTTTCGACACGAATACCACGATGAAGGCGATCCTCGACACCGGCTACGACTACTCGTGGTTCGTGCTCACCCAGTCGATCATCGAGAAGGAGTTCGCGCTCTCGGGTTCCGAGCAGAATCCCGACATCACCGGCAAGGACCTCAAACTCACGCTCAAGAGCCGCGCGGCCAAAGGTGCTCCCGGCCCGGTCGAGGCGTTCAAACGGCACGGCGTGGACTTCGTCGTCGCCGACACCCTGCCGGAACTGGTGCGCGGCATGAACGAGATCGCACGCGGCCCGCAGCTGGACCTGGCCGCGCTGGAACACCAGATCGTCGCCCGGGATCGCGAACTGGACAACAAATACAGCAAGGACGCGCAGCTGATGGCGGTCGCCAACGCGCGACGCTCACTCGGCGACAAACTGGGCCGGGTCGCGGCACCGCACCGCATTCTCGATCCCGCGCACGGTCCGCTGATCGCGGTACGCCTGAACGTGCTGACCCGCAAGACGCTGGGCGGTCTGCAGACCAACCTCGACTCGCAGGTGATCCGCTCCGACGGCGCCCCCTTCCCCGGCCTGTACGCCGCGGGTGAGGTCGCCGGCTTCGGCGGCGGTGGCGTCCACGGCTACAACGCGCTGGAAGGCACCTTCCTCGGCGGGTGCATCTTCTCCGGTCGCGCGGCCGGGCTCGCGTTGGCCCGGCAGCCGCGTTAGGGGCGCTCCAGGCTCTTCGCGCCGACGGTGCGGGTCAGGCTGAAGATCGGCAGGCCGATCACCAGATGTTCGATAGCGGTGGACACTCCCACCCAGATATCGCTGGACAGCGTCAGCGGAATGACCACCGCCGCCGCGATGAGGATCCCGACGATCCAGGCGAAGAACATGTCCGGCGACGGCGTGCCCAGATGCAGCAGGTACCAGAGCACGCCGGCGAGCAGGGCGCACAGGAACGCGACCACGGCGAACCAGTAGCCCTGCTCGGCCATCGGGTTCCAGACGCCGAATTTGCCGCTCTCGGTGGCACGGGTGGCGACGACGTCGATGATCCACGCGCACAGCCACGCCGCCAGCGCGGTGACGACCGCGGTGGCGAGCACCCCGCCCGCGAACATGCCCACGTTCACCTCGGGCCGCCGGGGCGCCGGCGGCGCTCCGCCCGGCGTCCGGTAGGGCTGGTAAGCGGGATCCTGCTGGTAGGCGGGTTCCTGATACCCGCCCGGCTGATAACCGCTTTCGTACCGCGTGGTGTGCTGCTCACGCGGATCCTGGGGATGCACCGCCGATCACCTCCGTCGAATGTGTGTGCCGAGTGTAGGGCCGTACCCACCGCCCGGCGCGCCTACGGCATACCCGGTGTCGCGTCGGCATACACCCGCCCCTCCGTTGCGCGCCGGATCGAGGCGCCCCGATCCGGCGCGGAACCGATCATGCCGGAAGCAAGCGTCTCTCGTAGTCGGCCGCCAGTGCCCGCAGCGCGGCGGCGCCGTCCCCGGCGAAGCTGGAGCCGTGCATCACCGCGAGGGTCGCCGGATTCAACTCCGCCAATCCGTACAGGGCGGCCGGTACCGCGGGCCCCAGTGACGTCGCCCGGAAGACGTCCTCGGCGAGGACGGCCGGACCGACCACGTCGGATTCCGTCAGTGCGGGCCCGTCGCCGACCTGGGTCATGAGATCACCGCAGAACAGCACACCCGTGGTCTCCTCGTAGAGCACCCGCGACTCCCAGTTGTGCGGTGCGTGCGGAGTATCGATATGACGGACGCGCCGCTCGCCGAGTTCGATGACCTCCCCGTCGGCCAGCGGGCGTGGCGGCCGGTCGGCGAGATCGTCGAGGGAGACCTGACAACCGAGGATTCCGTGTGCCACCTGCGCGTGCGGCGCGGCGGCGAGGAACAGGTTCATCGCCCCGCATTCGTCGGCCTCGACGTGGCCGAAGGTGATCCAGCGCAGCCGTTCGACCGGCACGATAGCGTTGATCTGCTCGCTCACCAGCGGGTACAACGCGCGCATGCCGCAGTGGAACAGCAGTGGCTCCTCATCGACCACGAGAAATTGGTTGAAGCTGAATCCGGTCGGACCGACCTCGGGCACGAAGGTGGATATCCGGTAGATCCGGTCGGCTATCTCATCGGTACGGGTCTGCATGGTCTCGCTCCCATCCGGGCCTCGCGCGCCGGGCGATCACCTACGGCGGCGCGGACCCGCTGTCTCCGAGTCGACCCCCGAGTCAGATGTTATCCAGATCACACGGCGGTCGATAGTGCCTGCCGCGCGGCTCGCCGCCCGGCCGCCGATACGATCGCGATCATGAACGACCGGCCCAAGGCTCTGCTGTTCGACGTCCAGGGCACCGCCACCGATTTTCATTCCACGGTCGTGGCGGCGGCTGCGGCGACCCTCGGGCAGCGATATCCCGGCCGGGACTGGTCCGCATTCGTGAACGATTGGCGCGCAGCGTATTTCCGTGGCACCGCCGCGGTCAGTGACCACTGGGTCAGTGTCGATTCGATCTATCGCGCGGCACTCGACGAACTCCTCACCGAGCGCGGGATGGATGCGCCCTCGCAGGCCCGCGCCGAACTGAATTCCGCGTGGAAGCGCCTGGATCCGTGGACGGACGCGGTGCCGGGCCTGACGCGCCTGCGACGCCGCTACACCCTGGCGACGTTGTCGAATGCCGACGTCGACGCGGTCGTCAGCATCACCCGGCACTGCGATTTCCCGTGGCACGCCGTGTTCACCGCAGAGATGGCGGGCGCGCACAAACCTGATCCCCGCACCTACCGCATGGCCGCGCACTACCTCGGCGCCCAGCCGGGCGAGATCATGATGGTCGCGAGCCACAAGTACGACATCCGGGCCGCGGCCGCCCTCGGCTTCCGCACCGCCTTCGTCGCACGGCCGCTCGAATTCGGCGATCCGGCCCTGGCGGACACCGCATTCAGCGACGAATTCGACCTCAACGTCACCGATTTCGAGGATCTGGCCGAGCAACTGGGGTGTTGAACCGCATCGGCGAGCGCGTACGCCGGCATTCGACGATCGCCGCCATGACGATCGCCGCCATCGAGGTCCGGAACGTACGCGCCGCCCGTTCCGGACCTCGATGCGCGTCGCGGAACTACCCCGCGGGCGCCGGCTCGGCAGGCGGCGCGGCTTCACCCTCCGCCGATTCACCTGCGCCGGACGCACTTTCGGCGACCGCGACCGGCTCTGCCGCGGTCTGCGCCGCACCATCGGTTTCCGCCAGCGCCACGAGTTCCTGACGTACGCGCAGGTCGTGTTCGGCGGCATCGGCGGCGGCCCGCTTCGGACTCCAGCGCCCGGCCATCAGGAACACGAACGGCAGGAACAGCACCTGGGCGATCAGGCAGATCCACCACCACTGCCGCCACTGCACCGGCGAATCGGCGGCCGCCTGTTTCACCTCGGGGCCGTGCGCGGCGACATAGGCCAGATCATCGGCCGGCACGGTGGCCACCGCCTGCAATTGCGATTGCGCGGTAACGAGTTTCGGGCCGACCGTACTCGCGACCGCGAGCTGCTCACGCGGCACCTGCTGGGTCGCGGCCAGCCGCCCCGCCGCTTCGGCCGGGCTGACGCCGAACTTCGCCGCCACCTGACCGACCGCAGCGCCCGCGGCCCGCGCATCGTTCGGATTCGCCGCCAGGGCGCCGAGCGTCGCCGGATCCACCGCCTGCAGGGTCGCCAATTCCTGCGGGTAGCGGGCGTTCAACGCGATCGTGGCCTGGATGTCGGCGGGCGCCGCGCCGGTCAGCTTCGTCAGCGCGGCCATCTGAGCGGCCGGATCGGCGGGATTGCGGCCGAGTTGCGTCATGGTCTCGGCGCCGACGGTCTGGATGGTCGCCAGCTGCGGTCCGTACTGCGCCTGGATCTCCTGCAGTCGCGGACCGTTGTTGACCAGCGGCCCGGCGGCGTCGACCACCATCAGCAGACCGAACAGCGTGAAGGTCACCACCGTGCGCAGCACACCACCCCACACGGCCAGCCCGACCGCGGTCGCGGCCGGGTTGTGGCGCTCCACGGTTTCGGTGAAGCTCGCCATCCAGGTGGCGTAGGCGATGCCGCCACCGACCGCGATGACCATCATCACCACCGCGAACGAGTAATAGCCGGTGTCGGGATGATCGGTGTAGCCGAGGAAGACGTACAGCCCGACGATGCTGATCAGGGCGCCCAGGATCATGAACGGTTTGCGCACCTTGAGGATGTCGGACACGATGCCGGTCACCACCAGCGCCACCGCGTTCGCGATCCAGTACCAGTTGCCCAGAGCATTGGCCTGCGCCGGTGTGAAACCGAAGTTCGTCGCCAGATAGACCGGCAGGAACGACACGATGGTGTAGAAGAATGCCAGGAAGATGCTGATGGCCAGGGCCGAGCCGACCACGTCGACGCGCATCATCTGACGCCACTGCCCGCGCTCGAGCGCCTCGACGTCCAGCCCCTTGGCCCGTGCCTCGACCAAAGCCCGATCCCGCAGGCTCACCATCACCTGATCACGCAGGCGCGGACTCAGTTCGCGCAATCCGATCACCGCGACGACGGCGACCGCACAGCTGATCACCCCGCACAGCCGGTAGTGGAACTGCCAGTCCGGGTGGCTGTCGAGGGTGCGGGCGGTGATCTCGCTGGTGACCAGTGCGCCGATCACCGGTCCCAGGGTCCAGAATCCCATCGCCGAGGCGCGGCCCAGCTGCGGCGAGAAGTCCCGGATCAACGCCGGGGTGGCCACCAGCACCGCACCCTCGACCACGCTCACCACGCAGTAGACGAGGAGATAGGCCATCTTCGTGGTCGTCGCCGGCAGCGCGAACAGGGTGAGCAGCGAACAGATCACCACCCCGTAGGCCACGATATTGGCGCGCCCCCAGCGATCGAGCAGCCCCGCCGCCACCGAGGCCGCGGCGCCGAAGGCCGCGCCGATGATGAAGATCCACACGAAATAGGCGAAGGAGAGGTGGAAGTAGGCGATCAGCTGATTTCCGACCGCGCCCGCGACGAAGAGCTGGTAGTACAGCACGATCGAGGTGATCACCACGAGCGTCAGGTACCAGGAGCGGGCGGGGGTATCGGGATAGTGCGGTAGTTTTCGCCGCCACAATCCGGTGAGCAGGGTGGGAGCGGCTGCTGTCGAGGTCGAGCTCATGGTCGAGATGCCTTTCTGACCACGGCATCTCGTCGCGGGACGAATCTCTTGTGATTCCGCACGAGCACCGGGTGGGAAAAGGGTAGCGGCCGATCGTGATCCACATCACTTTTCCGGCAACTCGATCGAACCGACCGCTCCGATTGCGGGGCACATACCGACCGGTCGACGGTTGCCGAGTATTCGCAGCGCTGTTCGCGCAACCCGCGACCTATCAGCTTGTCTGAGGAGTTTGCTACCGTGGAGCCCATGGTCGACTCCCCCATCCTGCAGGTGGACGCCGTAGATTTCGTGCGCAACCGCAATCCGATCCTGTCCGCGGTGTCGCTGACCGTGCGCGCCGGCGAGCATTGGACGCTACTGGGCCCCAACGGCGCCGGCAAGACCACACTGCTGAAGATGCTCGGCGCGTTCGAACATCCCACCCACGGCAGTGTGCACGTCCTCGGCCATCGGCTGGGCCGGGTGGATATGCGCGAATTGCGCACGGCCATCGGGCATGTCGACCCGCGGCACACACCGCCCTACCCCCTCACCGCGCACGAGGTGGTCCTGACCGGACTGACCGGTACCGCCGATACCAAGCAGCGCTGGTCACCGACGCCCGAAGAGGATGCCGAGGCGGATCGGCTGATCGAACTCATGGGACTGTCCCCTCGCCGCGACGCCCGCTGGCCCACTCTGTCTCAAGGTGAGCGCGGGCGCGCCCTCATCGCCCGGGCGCTGATCGCCGAGCCGCGACTGCTCCTGCTCGACGAACCGGCCACCGGCCTCGACGTGGGCGGCAGGGAACAGCTCATCGACCGGATCGATCTGCTGCAGGCCACTCATCCGGAACTGGCGTCGGTCCTGGTCACCCATCACCTCGAGGAATTACCTCCGGGAACCACCCACGCGCTCCTGCTGCGCGCGGGACGTTGCGTCGCGAGCGGACCCGTGGACGAGGTGCTGACGAGCGGCAATATCAGCACCTGTTTCGACCATCCGATCCGGCTGACCCGCACCGACGACGGACGCTGGCATGTGCGGGCGGAGCGCAGCGTGCACGCCTGAGCACGAATCTTGTCATTGACAAGATTCGTGCAACATGCGATGTTGGGCAGGCGTCAGCATTCACTCGCCTCGTCGAAAGTTCTTCGCCATGCCCACACTGCCCTGGGTCACCGTCGAGCGGCCCACCACCGATACCGTCCACGTCATGGCCTCGCGGCTGGAAGTCCGGTCACTGCGGCACGTGCCAAGATTCCTCGCGACCTCGATCGTGCTGCGGCGCCAGGCCCGCCGCTCCCCCGGCGCCCTCGGCATCGCTCTGCAGGCCGACCTCGCCCGCCGCACGTTCTGGACCCTGTCGGCCTGGACCGATCAGGAGGCGATCGGCGCCTACGCCCGCACCGATCCGCACGCCTCGGCCATCGTGCGCGCCCGCGCGGTGATGCGCGAATCGACGTTCGTGTTCTGGTCCGTCCCCGCCGCCGACCTGCCGATCGACTGGTCCGAGGCTCGCCGTCGCATCGCCGAGGAACGCGAGAAGCGAAGCAGCACAGCCGCTCTCTGAGACGACCCGCCGCCGCGCCCGGCCGGCTCAGTCGTCGACCGGGACCGATTCCGACAGCCTGGCCGGCTGCTCGTCCTCGGGCGGTTCCCGCAGCCGCGCCACCTCCAGTACCCGCGAGCGGGCCGCGAACCAGCCGACGATCAGCGCCGGGATCAGAATCACCAGACTCGCGACCGTCCAGGTGCCGACCGGGTGATCGAAGGCCATCAGCACCAGCATCGCGGCCAGGAAGACCAGGGTCGCGATGCCGGTATACGGGGCGCCGAACATGCGGAACGCGGGACGTTCCAGCTCACCACGCCGCCAGCGCCGCCACAGCGCCAGCTGGCACAGCACGATCGTCGCCCAGGAGGACAGGATGCCCAGCGACGCGATGTTGAGCACGATCTCGAAGGCGCGCGCCGGCACGATGTAGTTGAGCCAGATGCCGACCAGAGCGATCACACTCGTCAGCACGATGCCGCCGTAGGGCACACCGCGGCTGTTCATCCGCGCGGTGAATCGCGGTGCGCTGCCGTTGACCGCCATCGAGCGCAGAATGCGGCCGGTCGAGTACAGACCGGCGTTGAGACTCGAGAACGCCGCGGTGAGCACGACCAGATTCATCACCGAACCGGCATGCGGGACACCCAACTTCGTGAAGAAGGTGACGAACGGGCTCTCGTCGGCATGGTAGGCGGTGTAGGGCAGCAGCAGGGCCAGCAGGATCAGGGAGCCGACATAGAACACGGCGATACGCAGGATCACCGAGTTGATGGCGCGCGGCATGATCTGCTGCGGATTCTCGGTCTCGCCCGCGGCGGTGCCGACCATCTCCACCGCGGCGTAGGCGAACACCACTCCCGAGGCGACCGTGACCAGCGGCAGCACCCCGGTCGGGAACCAGCCACCGGACTGCGCGACCAACCCGAAACCCGTTGCGGCCCCGTCGACCCGGAATCGCCCGCCGAGGAAGACGATGCCGATGATCAGGAACGACACCAACGCGACGACCTTGATCAGCGCCGCCCAGAACTCGAGTTCACCGAACCATTTGACCGAGATCAGATTCACGCTCAGCACCAGGCACAGCGCGATCAGCGCCAGCACCCACTGCGGGATCGCACCGAACGCGCCCCAGTAGTGAAGATAGGTGGCGATCGCGGTGGTGTCGACGATGCCCGTCATGGACCAGTTCAGGAAATAGGTCCAGCCGGCGATGAAAGCCGCCTTCTCCCCGTAGAACTCGCGCGCATAGGAGACGAACGACCCCGACGAAGGCCGGTGCAGCACCAATTCGCCCAGCGCCCGCAGGATGAAGAAGACGAATACACCGCAGACCGCGTACACCAGGAACAGTCCCGGTCCCGCGTGCGCCAGCCTCCCGCCGGCGCCGAGGAACAGGCCGGTGCCGATGGCGCCGCCGATCGCGATCATCTGCAACTGCCGCGGCTTGAGGCTCTTGTGGTAGCCGCTGTCCTCCGCGGACAGGTGCGTCTGTGCTGGTATCTCGCTCATCGGTGGGGTGATCCCTTGGTCGAGGTCGGGGCGGCTCGACGTTACCCGGTGTGGGAATGATGCCCGGCGTGGTGGGGCAGGTGCGCGTTAAAGTGCCTGCATGAGGCGCACGCGAGCGATTCTGGCCGGCGCGAGCGCCGCCCTGCTGCTGACCACCGGGCTGCTCACGGGCTGCTCGCCCACCACCTCCGAGGCCGGCCGAAGCTGCGTCGAAGGTCCGGACGGCACCCCGATCACGGCCGCGGCGGGACCGGCGGCGAGTGCGACGAATCTGGCCACCAATCCCGAGATCGCCACCGGCTACCGCAGCGGTATGACCCCGGTCCGAACCCACACCTTCGCGGTCTCCACCGCGAACCCTCTGGCCACCCACGCCGCCTGCGAGGTTCTGGCCGACGGCGGCACCGCGGCCGACGCGCTGATCGCCGCGCAGACGGTACTGGGCCTGGTCGAACCGCAGGCCTCCGGCATCGGCGGCGGCGCATTCCTGCTCTATTACGACGCCGCGGCCGGATCGGTCGACGCCTACGACGGTCGCGAGGTCGCCCCCGCCGCCGCGACCGAGAACTATCTGCGCTGGATCAGCGACACCGATCAGTCGATGCCGCAACCGAATACCCGCGCCAGCGGACGGTCGATCGGCGTACCGGGCGTGCTGCGACTGCTCGAGGCGGCCCATCGCGACCACGGCAAGCAGTCCTGGCGCGACCTGTTCGGTCCCGCGATCTCGCTGGCGGACAACGGTTTCGACATCAGCGCCCGGATGGCGAGCCAGATCGCGCAGTCGGCCCCGGATCTGGCCCGGGACGCGAATGCCAGGCAGTACTTCCTGCAACCGGACGGCTCCCCCAAACCGCGAGGCTTCCACCTCGCCAATCCGGCCATGGCAAAGACGTTGAGCGCCGTCGCCTCCGACGGTCCCGACGCCTTCTACACCGGAGCGGTCGCCCGCGACATCGTCGACGCCACCGCGACCACCAGTGGTGGCCGTACCCCGGGTCAGATCTCGCTCGACGATCTCGCGCGGTATCAGGCGAAGAAACGCACCGCCCTGTGCACCGACTACCGCACCCACCGGATCTGCGGGATGCCCAATCCGTCCTCGGGGGGTATCACCGTCGCCGCGACCCTCGGGATTCTGGAGAACTTCGACCTCGCCGGTCTGTCCCCAGACCGTCTCGACCGCAACGGCGGCGTCCCGAAAGCCGAAGCGGTGCATCTGATCTCGGAGGCCGAACGGCTGGCCTACGCCGACCGCGACAAGTACATCGCCGATCCCGATTTCGTTCCGCTGCCCGGCGGCTCACCCGCCGCGCTGGTGAACGAGGACTATCTGAAGCAGCGGGCCGCGCTCATCGATCCGAACCATTCCATGGGTACCGCGCAGCCGGGTGACTTCGGCCCGGTCCCGCTGGGCACCGGCGTGCAGCAACCCGAACACGGCACCAGCCACATCTCCGTGGTGGACCGGTACGGCAACGCCGCGACCATGACCACCACCGTCGAATCGGCGTTCGGCTCGTTCCATCTGGTCGACGGATTCGTCCTGAACAACCAGCTCACCGATTTCAGTGCCCAGCCGGCCGATGCGGCGGGTGTGCCGCTGGCCAACCGGGTGCAGCCCGGGAAGCGGCCGCGCAGTTCGATGAGCCCCACCCTGGTCTTCGATCGGACGCCGGATGGGTCCCGCGGTCAACTGGTCGATGTCGCCGGGTCCCCCGGCGGTTCGGTGATCATCCAGTTCGTGGTGAAAGCGCTGGTGGGCCTGCTGGATTGGCATCTGGATCCGCAGCAGGCGGTCTCGCAGGTGGCCTTCGGCGCGGCGAACACACCGGTGACCGGGGTGGGCGGGGAACATCCGGCGATCGACGCCACCGACAACGGCGCCCATGATCCGCTGGTGCAGAAGCTGCGCGAAATGGGGCATCAGGTCTCGGTCGACCCGCAGTCCAGCGGGCTCAGCGCCCTGCAGCGCGAGAGCGGCGGCTGGATCGGCGGAGCGGATCCCCGTCGGGAGGGCATAGTCCTCGGCGACGCCCGCTGACCGGTCAGTCCTGCTGTGCGGCGGTGTATTTCGCGCCGAGTTCGCGGAAGCGATCCATCGCGCGGGCGGCGTGATCCTTGTCGTTGACGCGGATCGCCAGCATCGGAACGTACTCGTCCCCGGCCAATTCCAGTCGCGCCCAGGACTTCTTGTCCGGAATCGCGACGCCGCGGATATCGGCCCAGCGGAACTCGTTGTCGCCCAAGATGTTGCGCACGACGACGCCCTGCGGTCCGACGCGCACCCGCGGCCGGGTCAGCAGCAGCACGGCACCGGCCAGCAGCAATCCGAAGCAGATGATCGCCACCTGGTCGGCGCCGCGGAAGTTCACCCCGGTCGTCGAATTGCTCGACAACACCCCGGCCAGGATGAACAACACCGCGATCACGGCCGCCACGATGCGCGCGGTCCGCACCGCCCGGCGCGGACGCACCTCGAGATCCCACTGCTGTCCGTCCGCGCCCGGGGGCTGCGGACCGCGTTTGAACAGATGCACGACCGGCGGCATCGGCTCAGGCTTCTCGGCGCAGCGCGCGCAGGGTCAGCGCGGCATCCAGGGCCGCGGCACTCGCCTGCTCGCCTTTGTTCTCGGCCGAATCCGGCAGGCCCGCGCGGTCGAGGGCCTGCTCCTCGGTATTCACCGTGAGCACCCCGTTGGTGACCGGCGTGCCCTCGTCCAGCGACACCCGCGTCAGCCCGGCGGTCACCGCATCGCAGACGTATTCGAAATGCGGTGTCCCCCCGCGGATCACGACGCCCAGCGCCACGACCGCGTCGTGGGTGCGGGCCAGCGCCTGCGCGACCACCGGCAACTCCATCGCCCCGGCACAGCGCACCACCGTGATCTGCTCGACGCCCGCTTCCCGGGCCACCCGCTCGGCATTGGCGAGCAACGTATCGCAGATGGTGGTGTGCCACCGCGAGGCGACGATGCCGACCCTCAGGTCCTTCGCGTCCGCCAGCGCGAACTCCGGTACACCCGTACCGCTCATCGACCGATACCCCTTCTCACGAATTCTGACTACTGCGCGGTCTCGCCGAGGTCCAGGTCGTCCAGGCCGACCAGGTCGTGGCCCATCCGGTCGCGCTTGGTGCGCAGATACCGCAGATTCTCGGCATTGGCCCGCACCGGCATCGGCACCCGTTCGGTGATGCTCAGGCCGTAGCCGTCCAGGCCGACCCGCTTGGCCGGATTGTTGGTGAGCAGCCGCATCGACTTGATCCCGAGATCGACCAGGATCTGCGCCCCGGTGCCGTAGTCGCGGGCATCGGCGGGCAGGCCGAGTTCGATATTCGCGTCCACGGTGTCGTGCCCGGAATCCTGCAGCTGATAGGCCTGCAGCTTGTGCATCAGGCCGATGCCGCGGCCCTCGTGCCCGCGCATGTAGAGCACCACACCGCGCCCCTCGGCGGCGACCATCTCCATCGCGGCATCCAGTTGCGGGCCGCAATCGCAGCGCAGCGAGCCGAACACGTCGCCGGTCAGGCACTCCGAGTGCACGCGCACCAGGACATCGTCACCGGAGTCGACGCTCAGATCGCCGCGCACCAGCGCCACATGTTCGACGTCGTCATAGATGCTCTTGTAGCCGACGGCCTTGAATTCGCCGTACTTGGTGGGGATGCGCGCCTCGGCGATCCGCTCCACCTGCTTCTCGTGCTTGCGGCGCCACGCGATCATGTCGGCGATCGAGATCAGCGCGAGTTCGTGCTCGTCGGCGAAGATCCGCAACTCTTCGGTGCGGGCCATATCGCCCTCGTTCTTCTGGCTGACGATCTCGCAGATCACACCGGCCGGGCTCAGACCGGCCATCCGGGACAGATCCACGGCCGCCTCGGTGTGGCCGGGCCGCCGCAGCACCCCGCCGTCCTTGGCGCGCAACGGCACGACGTGGCCGGGCCGGGTGAACTCGTCGGCACGCGAGGCCGGATCGGCGAGCAGGCGCATGGTCGTCGCGCGGTCGGCGGCCGAGATGCCGGTGCTGATGCCCTCTCGCGCGTCCACCGACACCGTGTAGGCGGTGCCGTGCTTGTCCTGGTTCATCGAATACATCGGCGGCAGGCCCAGCCGATCGCAGTCCGCACCGGTCAGCGGCACACAGATGTAGCCGGAGGTGTATCGGATCATGAAAGCCACCAGCTCGGGGGTCGCCTTCTCCGCGGCGAAGATGAGGTCGCCCTCGTTCTCCCGGCCCTCGTCGTCGACGACGACGACCGCCTTACCGGCGGCGATATCGGCGACTGCGCGCTCGATGGTGTCGAACCTGGTCACGTCTGCTGTGCTCCACTTCGGAATAGGTGCGACTCGAGCCTACTGGGTCGGGTCGCCGGTACGACGTCGCGGTTGCCCCGGTCAGCCACGCTGCTGGAGCCGCTCGACATATTTGGCGATGACGTCGACCTCCAGGTTCACCGTGGTGCCGGCGGGCGCGGCGCCGAGGGTGGTGAGCTCGCGGGTGGTGGGGATCAACGAGACCTCGAACCAGTCGCGGTGCCCGGGTTCGCCGCCCTCGTCGACGCCGAGGGCCGAGACGGTGAGCGAGATGCCGTCCACGGTGATCGACCCCTTCTCGACCACATAGCGAGCCAGATTGTCGGGCAACGAGATTCGCACGACCTCCCAGTTGTCGGAGGGGATGCGCGACACGATGACCCCGGTGCCGTCCACATGGCCCTGCACGATGTGGCCACCGAGCCGGCTGTTCACCGCCGCGGCGCGCTCCAGGTTCACCTTCGAGCCGATGTCGAGTTTGCCGATGCCGGAGCGGTTGAGCGTCTCCCCCATCACGTCGGTGGTGAAGCTGTCGCCGTCGACCACGTCGACCACGGTCAGGCAGACGCCGTTGACCGCGATGGAGTCGCCGTGGCGGGCATCGGAGGTTACGGTCGCGCCGCGAATCGTGAGCCTGGCCGCGTCCGCGGACCGCTCGGCGGCGACGATCTCCCCCAGCTCCTCGACGATGCCTGTGAACATCCGTATCTCCTGTCAGCCCGGCGCCCACCGCGTCGGGGCGTCCGCTAGCGCAAACGGTGCCGGCGGCCCGGGGTATTCCCCCGCGGGTCGCGGTGTCATCAGCGTAACGACGCGCTGTAGCAGAGCACATCCGGCCGTCCTACCGACCGGTCATGGCCGGACATTCAAGACTTTCGGACCGGAAAAGCGCACCGAACCGGGCGCCGTATCGGCGACGCGCCGAGCGGGCTGATCGGCTCCCCCGCGCGACGGCCACATCGCCGAATGCCGAAAAGGAATAGCGAACAATTTCAGGAAAAGGAAATCGAATTTTTGGTTTTCACCGGTCGAATATCCGGCTTCTACCGGCCCGGATCGCAGCCGAATTCAATTTGTTACCCACGTGACTGCGAATTCAACCCCAACGCTTGCACCAGGGCGTATTCGGTAGCAATATTGTTATGCAGTTGATTCCAACCGTTCATTGGACAACAACCTCATGGGGGTGCGGCGTGACCACGGTGATCGATACGTCTCTCACGGATCGTTGCGAGCGGTATCGCCGCGTCTTTCATCTGCCCGCGTCGGTGGACGACGCATCGCGGCACATCGTGCTCGAGATCGGGCAGCAATTCGGCGCGGTCACAATGCCGGCCGATGTGGGTGAGCGGGTCCTGCGCCAGCTCACCCAGTCCGGACTGGTCACTCCCGTCGTGCACCATCCGCGGGCGCGGCGCTGGACCTTCATCACCGGCCCGTCGTGCTCCGCCAGCGTCAGCACATCCGTTGCGGCCGAACTGTTCCGGCTGTACACGACGGTCGCGTGCACGGGTAGTCACGTGGTGCTGCCCTCGGCCGAGGACGAACGAACCGGCTATCGGATCTGGGTGCAGACGCCCGACCATCTCGAGGCGGTCGTCCCCATGGCCGCGGTCGTGGAGGCCGCTCGGCTCAGCGCCGCGCCGCCTGCTCCTCGATGACCTTCTCGCGCAAGGCTTCCACGGTCGCGGCCGGATCGTCCGTGCCGTACACCGCGGACCCGGCGACGAAGCAGTCCACACCGGCCTCGGCGGCGGCTTCGATGGTGTCCATATTGATGCCGCCGTCGATTTCGACGACCAGACGCAATTCACCGCTGTCGACGAGCCGGCGGACCGCGCGCGCCTTCTCCAGCACGTGCGGAATGAACGACTGACCGCCGAATCCGGGCTCGACACTCATCACCAGCAGCGTGTCGAAATTGCGCAGAATTTCCAGGTACGGCTCGATGGGCGTATTCGGTTTCACCGACAATCCGGCCTTGGCGCCGGCGGCGCGGATATCCCGGGCCACCGCGACCGGATCGTCGGTCGCTTCCGCGTGGAAGGTCACATTGTAGGCACCGGCCTCCGCGTACGGGGGCGCCCAGCGGGCCGGATCCTCGATCATCAGATGGCAGTCCAGCGGGATGTCGGTGGTCTTCAGCAGACTCTGCACCACCGGCAGGCCGAGGGTCAGGTTCGGTACGAAGTGGTTGTCCATCACATCGACGTGCAGCCAGTCCGCTCCCTCGACGGCGCGTACCTCCTCCGCCAGACGAGCGAAATCAGCGGACAGGATGGACGGCGCGATCATCGGCGACGGCCGGTGAAAGTGGGAATTCGAGAGGGACACAGCGCGTGAGTGTACTGGGTCGATCACACCGGTTTTCGGCACTGTCGGCGATTGCGCGACGCGAAGTTGGGTAGCCTTCGTAGGGTGATCAACATGTCGGCTGAAGAGGGACTGCGCAGTACACCCGTCGAAATCGGAGTGGCGGCCACCGTGTCGCAACTGCCCATCGTGCGCGGATTGGCCGAAACACTGGTCCTGCTCAGCGATTTCACGCTCGACGAGGTCGCCGATATCCGGCTGGCCGTCGACGAGGCGTGCTCGACGCTGATCGAACTCGCCGTTCCCGGCAGCACCCTGCAGTGCCGCTTCACCGTCGGCGACAACGATCTGCTCGTCCGGGTGGCCGGCATCGCGGCCACCTCGAAGCTGCCCGACCAGCGCAGCTTCGGCTGGCATGTACTGCGGACGCTCACCGACGGCATCGACGTCGCGCAGGAGCCCTTCGATTCGGCGATTTCCGGATACCCGACGGTGGTCGAATTTCGCCGGGTCCGGGGGAAGGCGTAGTGGCCGACGAGAACAACGTGTTCGAGGCCGAGGACGCCGAGAACACCGCGGGTACGGCCGCGAGCGGATCCCCTGACGACACCGGCGCCGAGGACGGCGAGGGCCGCACGGACGGCGGTGAGGCAACCCCGGACGACGAGGAGGACGGTGACGAGGTCGCCGAGGTCACCGGTTCGGTTTCCGGATACGACGATGTGAACCTGCTGTTCCAGGCACTGTCGGAGGCCGGTGACGGCCGCCGCGCCGAACTGCGCGACGAGTTGATCAATCGCTGTATTCCGTTGGCGGACCACATCGCCCGCAAATTCAGCGGCCGCGGCGAACCGTTCGACGACCTGACGCAGGTGGCTCGGGTCGGGTTGGTCCACGCCGTCGACCGTTTCGACGTCTCGCGCGGCTCGAACTTCCTGTCCTTCGCGGTGCCCACCATCATGGGCGAGGTCCGGCGCTACTTCCGCGACAACACCTGGGCGATGCGAGTTCCCCGGCGGGTCAAGGAAACCCATCTGCGCATCGGTTCGGCGATCGATACGCTCTCGCAGTCGCTGGGCCGCTCCCCGACCGCCAAGGAGATCGCCGCCGAACTCGACATCCATCCCGACGAGGTGACCCAAGCCGTCATCGCGGGCAACGCGTATCAGCCCAGTTCCATCGACGCGGTGTCGGTGGGCCGCGATACCGAGGCCTCGCTGCTGGACACCCTCGGCGAGGAGGAGTCGCAGTTCGACCGGGTCGAGGAGTACGTGGCGATCCGGCCGCTGCTCGCGGGCCTGCCCGAACGGGAACGACGCATCCTCACCATGCGCTTCTTCGAATCGATGACGCAGACCCAGATCGCGCAGCGGATGGGGATATCGCAGATGCACGTCTCCCGGATTCTCGCGAAAACCCTTGCGCGGCTCCGGGAGCAGAGCGCCCGCGAGTGACGCCGACGCTACACCGGATCCGGTGTAGCGGCCCGCTGGGCGTGCACGATGGCGGACATCAGTTGTCCGGCCGGACCGCCGAGTTTGCGCGGTGGACGCCACACCGCGCGCAGGGTGCGCCGTAGATCCAGGCCCGCGACGGTGACCGCGCGCAGTTCGCCACGCTCGAGCTGGTCGCCGACCGCCAGCGTGCTCAGTACCGCGGGCCCCACGCCGCCGAGCACGCTGGTGCGGATGGCCGCGGCGCTGCCGAGTTCCAGCAGTGGTTCGGCGCGCGGATATTCGGCCAGCGCGACGTCGAGGGTACTGCGAGTCCCGGATCCGGGTTCGCGCACCACCAGCGGTGTCGCGGCCAGCTCGGCGACGGTGAGCGGTGTGCGGCGGCGCGCCCAGGGATGCCCGGGGTCCACCACGACGAGCAGTCGATCGTGCGCGACGGTCACATGCGGCAACCCGTCGGGCACCGCCGGCGATTCGACGAATCCCAGATCGCATTCCCCGGCCACGAGCCGGTCACACACCTGGCGCGAATTGTGGACCTGCAGATGGACTTTCACATCCGGATGACCGCGGCGGAACGCGCCGAGCCACCCCGGTAGCAGACATTCCGCGACCGTCATGCTGGCGGCGACGGTGAGTTCGGCCTCCTGGTCGGTGCGCAGTGCGGCGGCGGCGTCGAGTAGCCGGTCCAGGTCCGCCAGTACCTCGCGCGCCCAGTGCACGACGACGGTTCCCGCGGGGGTCAGCGTGGAGCCGCGCGGTGAGCGGCGCAACAGGGCCAGGCCCAGCCGATGCTCCCACTGGCGCACCGCACGGCTGGCGTTCGGCTGCGCCATATCGATCGAGCGTGCGGCCGCACCGAGACTGCCGTGGTCGTCGATGGCGACCAGCAGCTCGAGGAAACCCAGGTCGGGGCGTACGTCGGCCATACCGCAATCATATGCGTTGAGCACAACCCATATCACCAGGATATGAGTGCGATGCCGTTTCGGCCGCTACCGGCCCCCACCGATTCACGAGACCGTTGTCGTCATGACAAGTCTGGATTCCTCGCGAGCGGCCGAGGCCGCCGACGACGTGCCCGGCGCCACCGAGCCGGGCACGGCCGACCACACCGTTGATACCGACAAGCTCGCGGTCGGTTCGCAGCGCGGTATCGAATCCTCCCCGCAGACCTCCGTCCGCACGCTACGACGGCGGTGGCGAGCCCGGCTCGGGCGACGCGGAGTCGCTGCCGGGCGCTCGGACGCGGCCGGCGGGGCGGATATCGTCCCCGGATTGACCCTGACGGTCGCGATGACCGCGCTCGTGCTGGGTATCGCCCAGTTCACGCCCACGGTCAGCCCGCTCCTGCTGGCGATCGTCGTCGGGGCGGTGCTCGCCAATTGCGTGCCGTTGCCGCACCGGGTGCAGCCGGGACTGCAGTTCTCGGCGAAGCGGCTGCTGCGCGTCGGCGTCGCGCTGCTCGGCCTGCAGCTGACATTCGCCGACATTCTCGGGCTCGGGCCCGCCGTGATCGCGGTGGTCGTCGCGATCGTCGCCCTCGGCATCGGCGGCACGATGTTCATGGGCCGGCTGCTGGGATTGAGCTGGACGCAGCGACTGCTGATCGCGTGCGGATTCTCCATCTGCGGTGCGGCCGCCGCGGCGGCGGTGGACGGCGTGGTCGACGCCGAAGACGAGGAAGTGCTGACCGCGATCGCGCTCGTGGTCGTCTTCGGCACGATCATGATCGGCGCGCTGCCCCTGCTGTCGAGCGCTCTGGGCCTCGACGATCGCACCGCCGGGATCTGGGCCGGTGGGTCCGTGCACGAAGTGGCGCAGGTCGTGGCGACCGGCGGCGCGATCGGCGGCGCCGCGCTGACCGTCGCGGTCGTGGTCAAACTGGCGCGGGTGGTCCTGCTGGCACCCGTGCTGGCGGTGATCGGCTGGCAGGTCCGGCGCCGCGAGGACACCGCGCCCGGCACCCGCAGGCCGCCCCTGATTCCGCTGTTCGTCGTCGCCTTCCTGGCCTGCGCCGCACTGCGCACCACCGGGCTCCTGCCCGAATCGGTACTCGGCATGGCCAAACTGCTCCAGACCGCGCTGCTCACCGCCGCCATGTTCGCCCTGGGCGCGGGTGTACGCCTGGCCGCCCTGCGCCGCGTCGGGCCGCGCCCGCTGATCCTGGCGCTCCTGTCGACCGTGTGGGTGGCCGGCATCGCGCTCACCGGCGCGGTTCTGGCCGGCTGAGCGAACCGTGGTGTCAGAGCGGTTTACGCAGGGCGGCCATGAACATGGCGTCGGTGCCGTGCCGGTGGGGCCACAGCTGAGCGGCGGGACCGTCGCCGGTGTCGGCGACTCCGGGCAGCAACGTGCGAGTGTCGAGTTGTTCGGCGTCGGATCGGCGGACGAAATCGGAGACGACCGAGACGGTTTCGGCCAGGTGCGGGGAACAGGTGGAATACACCACCACACCGCCCGGGCGCAGCAGATCCCATGCGGCGGTGAGCAATTGGCTCTGCAGGGTGGTCAGGTCGCGCACATCGGCCGGGGTGCGCCGCCACCTCGCCTCCGGGCGCCTGCGCAGCGCGCCCAGTCCGGTACACGGCGCGTCGACCAGGATGCGGTCGTAGCCGGGTTCCAGCCCGGAGTCGCGGCCGTCGACCACATGCACGCTGACCGGAAGGCCGCGAGTGGCCTTGCGCACCAGCTCGGCTCGGTGTTCGGCGGGTTCGACGGCGTCGACCCGATACCTGTCGATATCGGCCAGAGCGCCCAGCAGGGCGGTCTTACCGCCGGGGCCGGCACACAGATCGAGCCAGCGCCCGCCGTCCGCACCGAGCAGCGGCGCCCGGGTCAGCGACAACGCGACGAGCTGGCTGCCCTCGTCCTGGACCGCGGCCATACCCTCGCGCACCGCTTCCAGCTGTCCCGGGTCGCCGCTGTCCAGGTACACCGCATACGGTGACCAGCGGCCCTCCTCACCACCACTGACCAGCGCCAACTCCTCGGCGGTGATATCGCCGGGCCGCGCCACCAGGTGCACGATCGGCCGTTCGTCGTCGGCGGCGAGCAGATCGCGCAGCTCTCCCGCCCGAGCACCGAGTGCGTCGGCGAAGGCCTGCGCGATCCAGACCGGATGCCCGAATTCGAATGCCGCGCGGCCGATCGGATCGCGCGGCGCCAGATCCTCCACCCACTGCTCCGGTGTCCGCGCGGCCGCCCGGCGGAGTACCGCGTTGACGAAACCGGCTTTGCCGCTTCCGGATTCGGTGCGCACCAGATCGACCGACGTATCCACCGCCGCGTGCGATCCCACCCGGGTCCGCAGCAGCTGATATACGCCCAGACGCAGGACGTCGAGCAGCGGGCCGTCGATCTCCGCGATCGGACGTCCCGCGCATTCGGCGATCACCGCATCGAGGACGCCCATCGCGCGGCAGGAGCCGTAGGCGAGTTCGGTCGCGAAAGCCGCGTCGCGCCCGGACAATCCGTATTCGCGCAACAGGACGGGCAGAACGAGATTGGCGTACGCGTCGCGCTCACGCACCGCTCGCAGCACATCCCGGGCGACCAGCCTGGGAGCGTCACCCACCACACCGCGTCGTCCCTGGGGCCGGGCCGCGGGGCGACCGGTCCGCCGCACATCACGGTCCGCACGACGAGAGTCCGCGCCCTGAGCGGAATTGTCGCCGCGAGACGAATCCTGACGCGTGCCCCGCCTCGGGTCGGCGCCCCGCGACGTTTTTCCGGCGCCCCCGGCACCGCGAGCACCACTCGCGCCGGAGCGTCGTCCACGCTCGTCCGACGAATCGCGCCCCTCGCCCCGGCGAGCCCGAGCAGCGTCACCACCCCGGCTGCCCGAACCTCTCCCCGCGTCGCCGCGACGCCGAGAATCGTTGTCCGCCCGGCCTTTTCCGCGGCGCGCATCGTCGGCTCGCCGCCCGTCACGGTCCCGGTCGTCTTCTGCGCGTGGGCCGGTCACTCGACCACCGCGCCGGGCTCCAGGCGTGCGCCGCGGGCCCAGTCCAGAGCCGGCATCATCCGTTTGCCCTGGGGCTGCACCTGGTCCAAGCGCACGGCGGTGGTGGCGGTGCCGATGTAGACACCGGACTTCCGGACCTCGATCACCCGCTCGGGCAGTTGGTCCTCGACCAGTTCGACCGGGCCGAGTTTCAGTCGCTTACCGTCGATTTCGGTCCATGCGCCCGGCGCGGGAGTGACGGCGCGAATCCGGCGGCCGACCGCCAGCGCCGGTTGATCCCAGCGGATGTGCCCCTCGTCTGCCTCCACCTTGGGCGCATAGGAGACACCCTCACCGGATTGCGGCACGGCCTGGACGGTGCCGTCCTCGATTCCGTCGAGGGTGGATTCGAGCAGTTGCGCACCGGAGACCGACAACCGCTCCAGCAGGGCGCCCGCGGTATCGGTGATGCCGATGCGTTCGGTGACCACGCCGTAGACCGGCCCCGTGTCCAGACCTTCCTCGATGCGGAAGGTCGAGGCGCCGGTGATCTCATCGCCGGCCAGGACCGCCGCCTGCACCGGTGCCGCGCCCCGCCAGGCGGGCAGCAGCGAGAAGTGCAGGTTGACCCAGCCGTGGGGCGGGATGTCGAGCACCACCCGCGGCAGCAGCGCGCCATAGGCCACCACCGGACAGCAGTCGGGTTTCAAATCCGTCAGTGCCGCAACGAATTCCGGCTCCGAGGGTTTGCGCGGGGTCAGCACCGGAATGCCGTATTCGTCGGCCAGCCGCCCGATCGGCGAGCGTGTCACCTTGCGACCGCGACCGGCCACCGCATCCGGCCGAGTGACCACCGCCACCACCTCGTGGCGCTCGGATTCCAGCAGCCGCCGCAGGGACGGCACGGCCGGTTCGGGAGTCCCCGCGAAGACCAGGCGCATCTACTCGCCCCGCCCGGACTCGGGGCGGCTGCCGGCGACCTCGGCCGCCGACATCACCGTCTTACCGGCGACGAACCACTCCGACTCCCGCACCGCGCGCATGGCCTGCTTGCGGGTGGCCGGTTCCAGCCGCTGCAGATACAGCACGCCGTCGAGATGATCGGTTTCGTGCTGCACGCAGCGGGACAGCAGCCCCTCGGCCTCGAATTTCACCGGCTCACCGTGCATATCGACTCCGCGTGCGACCACGCGGTGGGCCCGGGTCACGTCGTAGCGCAGCCCCGGAATCGACAGGCAACCCTCCGGGCCGGTCTGCTCGTCGGTGCCGAGGACTTCGAACACCGGATTCACGACGTGCCCGGCGGCATCACCGGTGTCGTAGACGAACACCCGCAGGCCGACACCGATCTGCGGCGCGGCCATGCCGACGCCGCCGCTGGCGTGCATGGTGTCGGTGAGGTCGGTGACCAGCTGCTCGAGGTCCCTGTCGAAGGCGTCGACCTCGTCCGCGCGGGCGCGCAGGACGGGATCGCCGAACAGGCGAACGGGCTGGATTGTCACAGGCACACTCCCGGGCGAGACGACATTGCGGTCGCCCCAGTTTACGGGCGGCCGGAAATCCGTTTCGTCAGGAATGCGCGCCCAGGATCACCTCACCGATTTCGGTGCCCAGCGGCACGTAGGCGCACTGCGGCAGCGGCGCGTGCTCGGGGTCGAGCAGGGTGAGCAGCAGCTGCTGCACGTACGGGTCGTACACCATGTGGAAATGCCCGGTCAGATCGATGGGGCACAGATCCTGCAACACGATGTTGCGCGCGCCCGGGCCGGTCAGGGCGATGTTGGTAGCGGGCTGGATGATCTCGTCGACGCGGCTGCCGACGGTGGTGTATAGCACACCGGGCACGGTGTCGCCGCCGGCGTCGAGTTCGCGTACGAACGGCGAACCCTGCGCCTGCTGCACAGCGGCCAGCGACGTGACCTGCTGATAGACGTTCCAGAGTCCGGGCACGGCGTCGGCGAGCGGAACCAGCCCGTACATCTGGGCGCCGTAGCTGGGCGAGGCGAGTCCGATCCACTGATCGACGTGGGGAGCGCCACCGAGTTTGTCGATGTAGTAGCGAGTGATGTTGGCGCCCTGGGAAAATCCGACCAGGTCCACCTTGCCGGCGCCGGTGGCGGTCAGGACGCGGTCGACGAAGTCGCCGAACTGTCGCGAGGACGCCCACAGATCCTCGGTGCCGTAGCTCGTGGCATCCGGTTTGCCGCCGTAGTTCGGGGCGAAAACGCAGAAGCCCGCGGCGACGAGCTGCGGGCCGATGCCGCCCCAGTCGGTGTAGGCGGTGGCGTCGGTCCCGTGGGCCAGGATGATCGGGCGCGGATGCCGCGCGCTCGGCCGGCAGGTGAAATCGTTGGTGCCCCACGGCGTGGTGCCGGGGTGCGCTTTCAGATAGCGCGAGGCGGCGAGATGGTCGCCCTGCGGTGGCCCCCAGTCGGTGGGGACCACCGCCGGGCGAGTGTCCGGCGGCGAGGCCGGGGGCGGTTCGGCCCAGGTGTTCGCGCTGCCGCCGAACGCCGCCCCGCACGCCGCCACCGTCGCGAGTGCCCTACGCCACGCGAGGCCCCCGTCTCGGCGGTTCCGACCTCGTCCCATCCTTCGATTCTGCGCCGCGTGGACCGGTACGTGTGACGGGCCACCGGATCGGCCTCACTCGGCCGCGGTGGTGTCGTCGTCGGCGAGGATCCGGTAGATCGAACGCCGGGCCTCGGTGAGGACCTCGGCGGCCTTACCGGCCTGTTCGGGCGTGCCGGCGCGGGCGACCTGCCCGACCGCACCCATCAGCTGGCCGACCAGTTCGCGCAGGTCCAGCGCCTGATCGCCG
Source organism: Nocardia aobensis NBRC 100429 (assembly GCF_000308375.1). Classification (GTDB taxonomy): domain Bacteria; phylum Actinomycetota; class Actinomycetes; order Mycobacteriales; family Mycobacteriaceae; genus Nocardia; species Nocardia aobensis. The sequence continues at coordinate 104,386 of NZ_BAFQ01000118.1, forward strand.
ACACCCTCGCGGACGTCCTGCCAGGGATCGCCCAGTTCGTCGCGATGTTCGGTGACGTACTCGGCGCCCGCGTCGGTCAGTTTCGCGGTTTTGCGACCGGCCACCTTCTCGATGATCACCAGGCCCTCGTCCTCGAGCTGGGACAGCGCCGGGTAGATCGAACCGGGGCTGGGCCGCCAGATGTCGTCGCTACGTTCGCGGATCTGCTGGATCAGCTCGTAGCCGTGCATCGGCCGTTCCTGCACGAGCAGCAGGATCGCCGCGCGGACATCTCCGCGCCGTCCGCGCCCGCCGCGACCGCGCCCGCGGCCGACATGACCGCCCGGACCGAATCCGGGCCCGAAATCCGGGCCGAAGGGTCCGAAGCCGTGTCCGCGCGGGTGGCGACGGAACTGTTCGTGTCCGCCGCGTTCCTGTGGGTCCGGCCGGGGTCCGCGACGGCGGCCGCGACCGAACCTGTCCATGTTCTCCATGCGTTCCATGATTGCCTCCTCGGGCATTGTCTTACGTTGACGCAATCAACGATATATCGGCAATGCATCTTTGACAAGTATGGGCGCGCCACAGCAAGAGCCGCGGTTCAGGCCGCGAGCGAATCGATCCAGCGTTCCAGCCGGTCGCCTTCCGTTCGCATCAGTTCCGGGTCGCGAAAGGTGTTGGTGAGCAGGGAAATTCCCTGGTAAGAGGCAATCAGCGCGACGGCAAGTTCGCGCGCGTCGGGGCGGCCCATCTCCTCGAATTGCCGCTGCACCCAGGCCAGCAGAACGCCCATCACCTCGGCGAGCTGCTGCTCCATTCCGTCGGAGCGTTTGTCGAGTTCGGTGGCCAGGGTTCCGGACGGGCAACCGTATCGGGCCGCGAGATCGCGCTGATCGACCCAGGACCGGATCAGCGCCCGCACCCGATCGACCGGCCGGGGTTGCCGGTCGAGTTCGGCGAGGAAGCCGTCCAGAGTGTGGGCGTGAGCGCCGATGGCCGCCTGGATCAGCTGATCCTTGGTCTTGAAGTAGTAGTACACGTTGCCGACCGGCACCTCGGCGGCCCGGGCGATGTCGGCGATCGTCGTCTTCTCCACTCCTTGCCGATGGAAGACCTCGGCGGCCGCGGCGGCGAGCCGTTCGCGCTTACCGCCGGCCCGCTTGCTGTCGACTGAGTTAGTCATACAACTAACTATAGACACCTCGCCGACGATGCCGTACGGTCATATTAGTCAGTCAACTAACTTAGGAGTGAAGATGATCGTGGTAACCGGAGCGACCGGCAACGTCGGACGGCCGTTGGTGCGGATGCTCGCCGAAGCCGGTGAGAAGGTGACCGCAGTATCCCGCCGCCGTCCCGACGACCTCCCCCACGGCGTGCGGCACATCGCGGCCGATCTGACGAATACGGGCGAGGTCACGGCAGCCCTCGACGGCGCGGAACAGCTGTTCCTGCTGCTCGCGCCGGGATCGCTGGCGGCAGATGTGCCGGGCGTGCTGGCCGCGGCACGGGACGCGGGAGTGCGGCGCATCGTCCTGTTGTCGTCCCAGGGGGTCGTTACCCGGCCCGACAGCGCCTCGCACGGACAGTTCGGAAAGCAGGTCGAGATTGCCGTCCAGAACTCGGGGCTGGAATGGACCATATTGCGGCCGAGCGGTTTTCAATCGAACGTCGCGATGTGGGCGGACGCCGTGCGCACGCAGCGAACGGTCACCGCCCCGTTCGGTGATGTCGCGATCCCCTTCGTGGACCCCGACGATATCGCCGCCGTGGCCGCCGCCGCCCTGCGCGAACCCGGTCACGCCGGCCGGACCTACGTGTTGACCGGCCCCGCGCCCGAATCACCGCGTGACCGGGTGCGTGACCTGGCCGAAACCCTCGGCGAGCCGGTGCGTTTCGTCGAGCAGACGGCCGAGCAGGCGTACGCGCAGTTGCTCACCGTGATGCCCGCCGACGCCGCCGACACCACCTTGGCGATCATCGGTGCGCCGACCGCCGAGGAACTGCGGGTCAGCGGCGATGTCGAGGCGGTCCTCGGCCGGGCACCGCGGCCCTTCTCGGCGTGGGCGCGGCGCAATATCGACATGTTCCGTTGAACATCACCGCGGCCTGGCCCGGCACGACGAATTCGCTTGCGCGTCAGCCGATGTCGACCGGATCGATCTGCACCCGCAACGGACCGTCCGAGCGATGACTGCTGCGCACCGCGAGGGCGGCGGCCAGTGCGCGCGACAGCGCCGAGCCCGCCCGCCGGTCGACCCGGAGAATCATCCGTTCGACCTCGGCGGGCGCGGCGTCGCCGGAGAACGGCGTCCGGGCGCCGGGCGGCAGTGGCACCGGGCCCAGCACTTCGACGCCGTCGGGAAGTGCCGTCTCACCGAGGAGCTCACCGATGGTGGCGGTCGTACCGTCCACCGCGGCCAAGCGCACCGCGGGCGGGAAGCGGACCTCACTGCGAGCGGCCAGTTCGTGGCGGGCGTGGCCGATCGGATCCCAGCGCACCAGCGCCTGCACGGTCGGCAACGCCGGTTCGGCCATCACGAGCACTTCGCCGGTGGGGCGGACCAGGGCGGCCGCGGACATCCAGCGCCGCAGCGCATCCTCGGCGGCCCGCAGGTCCGCTCGGCCGAGCAGCGCCCAGCCGTCGAGCAGCAGCGCCACCGCGTAGCCGCCCGGCACCGGGGGCTCCGCACCGATGGTCGCCACCACCACCTGCGGGCCGTCCGGCACCGCATCGAGCACCGCGGTACCCCCCGAACCGCGGATCGGCACACCGGGAAAGGCACGGCCCAGTTCCTCCGCGGTGCGCTGGGCGCCGATCACCACCGCCCGCAGCGCCCGTGAACCGCACGTGCCACACCGGAAGGCCGCTTCCACCTTGCCGCACCAGCGACAGCTCGGGCTCTGAGCGAGATCCCCGGAACCCTTGCTGCCCAACGGAACTACCGATGGCCGGCGTTCGTCCGGGGCCGTGTCCGGGCGGAAGAGGTCCGGACGCTGTGCGCCGGCATGTCCCACGCGATGATCACCGGCGAGCGTCTGGCCGACCCGGCCGGCGGCGGGCGCATCACCTGCCGACCGCGCCGTACCCCGGGAAGCGTCGCCTCGGGATCTATTGTTCGGCCGGGCGTCTCGCCTGCCCCAGGTTCCGCTCTCCGGCAACGACAGCGGGCCGTTGCAGTGCCGGCAGCGGGCCGGGGTGCGGCATTTCGCGCAGGCCAGGGCCGGGACGTATCCGCGTCGGGGCACCTGCACGAGCACCGGGTCACCGGTGGCCAAGGCCCGGCGCGCCGCGGCGAAGGCGGTGCCCGGGATGCGGACGGCCCGCGCCATCGGGTCGCGCTCCAGGGCGATGTCGCTGTCACCCGGCGCATGGATTCGAGGTGTGTTGGCGCGCAACGTCTTCCGGTCGGCGATCAGATCGTGCGCCCATCCGGATTCGACGATGGCCTGCGCCTCGGCGGTCCGCGCGAAGCCACCGACCAGGAATGCCGCGCCGGTTTCGTGCGCCCGCAGCATCGCCACCTCACGGGCGTGCGGGTAGGGTGCGCGCGGTTCGGCGTAGGTGTCGTCGCCGTCGTCCCATACGACCAGCAGACCCAGGTCGTGAGCCGGTGCGAAGACCGCACTGCGGGTTCCGACCACGATCCGGGCCGCGCCGCGCAACACCGCGAGCCAGCGCCTGTACCGAGCGGCGGGCCCCAGCCCGGCCGACAATCCGGCAACCGAATCACCCACCAACGCAGCACATTCCGCCACGACCCGGTCGAGGTCGCGCTGGTCCGGAACCATGATGATCGCACTGCGGCCTCCGGCGACCGTCGTGGCGGCAAGTTCCGCGAGCCGGCGCGGCCACTGCTCCCCCGGCATCGCCTGCCAGGCCGCGCGAGGTCCGCTTCCGCGCCGCAGCGCGGTCAGATAGGAGTCGCCGTGCACATAACGCGACCAGCCCGGGAAGTCGGCTGGAATCTCCGGCAGCTCAACCGGTTTCGGTTCGGCCGCTTCGGTGCGCGCATGCCGCGGCGGAATCGCCAGCCGCAACACGTCGGCGCGGGTTCCGGCGTACCGCGCGGCCACCGCGGAGACGAGGCGAACGATCTCCGGCGTCAGCACGCGCTCACCCGACACCACCCGCTGCAACGGCTGAATCTTGCCGGAATGCTCTGTGCGCGTGAGCCGTTCGAGAATGTAGCCGTCGACCAGGCGGCCGGAGAAGCGCACCCGCACGCGCACCCCCGGCTGGGCGAGCTCGTCCATCTCCCGCGGCACCGAATAATCGAAATCGCGGTCCAGATGGGCGGGTTCGAGCAACGGCAGCACCCGCGCGATCGGCTTGTCGAGCGGAATGTCGCGAGCCTTCTCGACATCGGACGTCGACACCGCGCCGCGGGCCGCCGCGGAGCCGTTCTCGTCCCCGGCTTCCGGATCGGCCGCCTCATCGGTGGACGGCACGCAAACGGCGCCCTCCGTCGGAACGGAGGGCGCCGTCGGTTCTACCGCTTCCGCCACGGCAGGCGCGGACCCGATCAGAGACCGGCGGCCGCGCGCAGCTTGTCGGCGCGGTCGGTGCGCTCCCACGGCAGGTCGATATCGGTGCGGCCGAAGTGACCGTAGGCGGCGGTCGGCGCGTAGATCGGCCGCAGCAGGTCCAGGTCGCGGATGATCGCACCCGGGCGCAGGTCGAAGACCTCGCCGATCGCCTTCGAGATCTGCGACGGATCGACCTGCTCGGTGCCGAAGGTCTCGACGAACAGGCCCACCGGGGCGGCCTTGCCGATCGCGTAGGCCACCTGGACCTCGACGCGGTCGGAGAGTCCGGCGGCGACCACGTTCTTGGCCACCCAGCGCATGGCGTAGGCGGCCGAGCGGTCCACCTTCGACGGATCCTTACCGGAGAAGGCGCCACCGCCGTGACGGGCCATACCGCCGTAGGTGTCGACGATGATCTTGCGGCCGGTCAGGCCGGCATCGCCCATCGGACCGCCGAGGACGAACTTGCCGGTGGGGTTGACCAGCAGCCGGATATCGGAGGTGTCGAGCGGGTTGGGCAGTTCCAGATCGGCCAGGACCGCGTCGACGACCTTCTCACGGATATCGGGCGCCAGCAGGTTGTCCAGGTCGATATCGGCCGCATGCTGGGTCGAGAGCACCACCGTGTCCAGCCGGACCGGACGATCGCCCTCGTATTCGATGGTGACCTGGGTTTTGCCGTCCGGGCGCAGGTAGGGCAGCACACCGGACTTGCGGACCTCGGTCAGCCGCCGCGAGAGCCGGTGCGCCAGCGCGATCGGCAGCGGCATCAGCTCGGGGGTCTCCTTGGTGGCGTATCCGAACATCAGGCCCTGGTCACCGGCGCCCTGGCGTTCGATCTCGTCGTCGGACCCGCCGACGCGCGCCTCGTGCGAGTGGTCGACACCCTGCGCGATATCGGGCGACTGCGCGCCGATGGCGACGTTCACGCCGCAGGAGGCGCCGTCGAAGCCCTTCGCCGACGAGTCGTAGCCGATCTCGAGCACCTTCTCGCGCACGATGGTCGGAATATCGGCATAGGCCTCGGTGGTGACCTCACCGGCGACATGGACCTGACCGGTGGTTACCAGGGTTTCGACCGCCACCCGGCTGTGCGGGTCCTCGGTGAGCAGCGCGTCGAGGATGGAATCGCTGATCGCGTCACAGATCTTGTCCGGGTGACCCTCTGTGACGGACTCACTCGTGAATAGCCGGCTACCGGACGTGCGCACAGTTGTTCCCTCTCCCTCAACGGGTTTCTCATGTCGGGATGCGACAGTAGCGGCCTCGCGTCACCGCACAACCCTTTACCTCAGACTATTCCAAACTTGCCACGGCCGGGCGAAGCGGCGGCGTCCGGGCCCTCGCATCGGCCGCCGCGGGTATCCCGACCGCGTCGCCACGGCGGCGGCGCGGTCGAACAGCTTGCGGCTCAACGCAAGAGCGGGCCCAGCGCATCGAGTACCCGGCTGGCGAGCAGCGCCTTGGAGCCGTGATCGAGCGACTGTTCGGTGCCGTCGGCGCCGAGCAGCCAGCCGTCGTTGTTGTCGACCTCGAACGCCTTACCCTCGCCGACGGCATTGACCACCAACAGGTCACACCCCTTGCGAGCCAGTTTCGCCCGCGCGTGGGTCAGCACATCGCCGTGTTCGTCGCCGGTTTCGGCGGCGAAACCGACGATCGCCAGGCCGCCGAGCTGCCCGTCGCGCCGCGCCTGCACCAGTCCGGCCAGAATGTCGCGATTCTTGGTCAGCTCGATCGAATTCGGTTCGTGCGCACCCTTTTTGATTTTCGCGGCGGCCACGTTGACCGGCCGGAAATCGGCGACCGCGGCGGCCATGATGACCGCGTCCGCGCCCACGGAGTGCTTGTCGACGGCGGTGCCCATCTGCTCGGCGGTCGTCACGTGCACGACCTCGACCGCGGCGGGCCGCTCCAAGCCGATGGTGTTGCCGGCGATCAGGGTGACCTGGGCGCCCCGCTGAGCGGCTACCCGGGCCATGGCATAGCCCTGCTTCCCGGAGCTGCGATTGCCGAGGAACCGGACCGGATCGAGCGGTTCGCGGGTGCCCCCCGCGGAGACGACGACGCGGCGCCCCTCCAGATCGCGCGGTAGCGCGTCGGAGCGCTCGAGCAGCAGCGAGGCCAGCGCGAAGATCTCTTCCGGTTCGGGCAGCCGGCCCGGGCCGGTATCGGCGCCGGTGAGCCGCCCGGAGGCCGGTTCCATCACGGTCGAGCCGTGGGCGCGCAGCGTGGCGACGTTCGCGATCGTGGCCGGATGCTCCCACATCTCGGTGTGCATCGCGGGAGCGAAGACCACCGGACATCGGGCGGTGAGCAGGGTGGCGGTGAGCAGATCGTCGGCGCGGCCGGAGGCGGCGCGCGCCATCAGATCGGCGGTGGCCGGGGCGATGACCACCAGATCGGCCTCCTGGCCGATGCGCACATGCGGCACCTCGGGCACATCCGCGAAAACCCCGGTGTGCACCGGATTGCCCGACAGTGCCTCGAAGGTGGCCTTACCGACGAACTGCAGTGCGGACTCGGTGGGAATGACTCGGACGTCGTGCCCGGTCTCGGTGAACTTGCGCACCAGCGAGCACGCCTTGTAGGCGGCGATCCCGCCGCCCACGCCGACAACGATTCGCATCTGAATCAAGCCTCTTCGGTCCGGTGGAGAGACAGCGGGTTACGACCGCAGGGTCACTCGCCCTCGGTGTGTTCGAGCAGGTCGGAGTGGATCTCGCGCATGGCGACCGAGAGCGGCTTCTCCTGCAGGCCCGGCTCCACCAGCGGACCCACGTACTCGAGGATGCCGTCACCGAGCTGGTTGTAGTAGTCGTTGATCTGACGCGCCCGCTTGGCCGCGTAGATGACCAGCGCGTACTTGGACGACGTGCGCTCGAGCAACTCGTCGATCGGCGGGTTGGTGAGGCCGACCGGGGTGTCGTAGGCGGGCACGGTCTTGGTGTCGCTCACTAGGGAGGCTCCTGCGGGTCGATGGGGAGTTGCGGTCGAGACGAGTTCGCGGATCGCCCGCGGTCATCTCGAATTTGTGCTAACGAACAACGATACCAACTGCTCACAGGCCGTGGTCACGTCGTCGTTCACGATCACGATGTCGAACTCGTCACAGGCGGCGAGTTCGGTCTTCGCGGTGGCGAGCCGGCGCTCGATCACCTCGGGTGATTCGGTACCGCGGCCGGTCAGCCGGGCCACGAGTTCCTCCCAGCTGGGCGGGGCCAGAAAGACCAGCAGCGCCTCGGGCATCGCCGCTCGGACCGAGCGGGCGCCGGCGAGGTCCACCTCCACCAGGACCGGTTTCCCGGCGGCCACGGCCGCCTTCACCGGGGCGGCCGGGGTACCCGACCGTTGCAGGCCGCCGTGAATGTCGGCCCATTCGAGTAGTTCGCCTTCTTCGATCATGGTGTCGAAGTCGGCACGGGTCACGAACCGGTAGTCGCGGCCGTCGACCTCTCCGGGCCGGGGGGCCCGGGTGGTGGCCGACACACTGAACACCAGTTCCGGCAGCCGTTCCCGGACGCAACGGACCACGGTGGACTTGCCGACGGCCGAGGGGCCGACCAGTACTACCAGCCGACCCTTCTGTGTGTGTTCGACCACCCTCGGATCAGGCTTCGAAGTCGAACTTCGCCAGCAGCGCCTTGCGCTGCCGGTCGCCCAGGCCCCGCAGGCGGCGGGTCGGCGCGATCTCCAGCTCGCTCATGATCTCGGCCGCCTTGACCTTGCCGACCTTGGGCAGGGCCTCCAGCAGCGCGGATACCTTCATCTTGCCGAGGACCTCGTCGGTCTCGGCGTCCTTCAGGACCGTCTTCAGGTCAGTGCCGCCACGCTTCAAGCGCTCCTTGAGCTCTGCCCGAGCGCGGCGAGCGGCAGCCGCCTTCTCCAAAGCAGCGGCGCGCTGCTCGTCAGTCAGCTGGGGAAGGGCCACGGTTCCTCCGTCTCATCGTTCATTGCTAGATCTACCTCCGGTAACCCGGTGGTCTCAGCGACCGTACCCACGCGGCGCTCCGATTGCGAACCCACCCCCCAGGTCAGCGCCCGATTCGCGGTATCGGGCCCGTTACCGGGCAGGTCACGCGACCGAATGCGCCCGGTCGCGGCGACGGTCCGCAGTATTTCGTCAACATGCCGATGACCTGGGGTTATCTTGCTTTCGACGGGTTCGCCGGTGGATTCGAGGCCGGTTGGATGCGGCCGTAACCGACCCGTAATCGCGCGACCTGGAACTTTCTGAAAATTCTCCGCGTGTCGCGGATTTTTGCCCCAGCGTGTCGCGGTGTGGCGCGGCAGCGGAGACGCGCTCGGCACCGGTCGGCGACACGCGGAACAGGGCCGTAAGACACTCCGGAAGGGCCGCTGAGCCGGAAAAACACGTATGTGTAACTTCCACCCGGGAACGGGCACGTACGCGCGCGAACGAGCCGCAAACGCAAACAGACCGGTCGCCTTTCGAAGGGGTAATCCGTCCCCCGGCACGGCGGCGAGTCGCGGATGCGTTGCGCCCGGGCGCGCGACAGCTCGCGTCGAACCCGGGCGGAACGGATCAGGACTGCAGGAAGGCGAATTCGTCGGCGAGCTTGTGCATCTTGGTGCGCATCGCCGCGACCGACGGTCCGGCGCCGAGCAATTCCCGGGAGACGTTCGGGACCACGGCCGCGAACCGGTCGGACGGGATCAGCGCGCGGATCGACTCCGCTCCCCCGCCCTGGGCGCCGACGCCGGGCATCAGCACGGGACCGTTGAGCTTGCTCACGTCGACCGGCTCGGTGAGGGTCGCGCCGACCACGACGCCGACCGATCCGAATTCTTCCCCGGCGTTGCAGCCGGCCGCCTCGTCGATCATGATCTGCGCGACACTGCGACCGTCGGCCGCGCTGACGCGCTGCACCTGGGCGGCCTCCGGATTCGAGGTGGCCGCCAGGACGAAGACCCCGCGCCCGGCCGACCGGGCGGCGTCCAGCGCGGGTGAGAGCGCACCGAAGCCCAGGTACGGCGATACCGTCACCGCATCACTGGCCAGCGGACCGTCGCCCAGCCAGGCCCGCGCATAGGCGGCCATGGTCGAGCCGATATCGCCGCGCTTGGCGTCGGCCAGCACCAGCGTGCCCGCCTCGCGCAGCGCGGCGATGGTGTCCTCGAGCACCACGATCCCGCCGGAGCCGTACTCCTCGAAGAACGCCACCTGGGGTTTCACCAGCGCCACCCGGCCCGCGAAGACCTCGACGCAGATGTCGGAGAACCGTTTCAGGCCCTCGACGTCCTCGCCGAGTCCCCAGGCACGCAGCAACTGCGGATGGGGATCGATACCGGCGCACAGCGGGCCCAGCCGGCCCATCGCGTCGGCCAGCCGCAGGCCGAACGGCGTCACCGGCTCGCCCCGGCGCCCGCCAGCTCGTCCCCGGCATGAGCGGTCGGTGTCTGCGCACCGGCGGCCCCGGAATCGGCGTAGGCGTCCTCACCGCCGTAGGCGAGCAGTTCGTCGGCCTGGGCGAGAACCTCGTCCGCGCGGGCCAGCACCGCGTCGGTGAGCGCGTCCGCCTCGGCGTCGGCGTCGGGCGCCGGCTTGCGCCCGATCGGCGGGATCGCCCGGAAACCGACCGTGCTGTAGCCGCCGACGTTGCGCATCCGGCGGATGTCACCGCCTCCCGGCGGCGCCGCCTCCGCCGCGCCGAATCCCCGAATTCGCCGAGTCGTCGCCCGACCGGCCCCCGGGGGCCGCACTCCCGCGCCGAAACCGATGGCTCCCACCGTTATCTCTCCTCTTAGCCGCGCAATACGGCGTGCAGCTCCTGCAGCGAGCGCACCCCGATACCGCCGTTGATGGTTGCTTCGATGCCCTGTACGGCTGCAGCCGCACCCTGAACCGTCGTGATGCACGGAATGTTGGCGCCCACCGCGGCGGTACGAATCTCGTAACCGTCCACGCGGGGCCCGGAGTTACCGTAAGGCGTGTTGAAGACGATGTCGATCTCACCGTCCTTGATCTGATCGACGATCGACGGTTCGATCGGCTCGCCGTTGCCGGACGCGGGCACCGGATCGGACTGCTTGCGCACCCGCTCACACGGAATCCCGTTGCGCCGCAACATCTCCGCGGTGCCCTCGGTGGCGAGGATCCGGAAGCCCAGATCGTGCAGCCGCTTGACCGGGAACACCATGGCCCGCTTGTCGCGATTGGCGATCGAGACGAACACGGTGCCGGCGACCGGCAGCGACCCGTAGGCCGCGGACTGGCTCTTGGCGAAGGCGGTACCGAAATCGGCGTCGATACCCATCACCTCACCGGTGGACTTCATCTCCGGCGACAGCAGCGAGTCGATGCCGGTGCCGTCGGGACGGCGGAACCGGTGGAAGGGCAGCACCGCTTCCTTCACCGCGACCGGGGCATCCATCGGCGCGTGACCACCATCGCCCTCGGCGGGCAGGATGCCCTCCTTGCGCAATTCGGCGATGGTCGTGCCCAGCATCACCCGCGCGGCGGCCTTGGCCAGCTGCACGCCGGTCGCCTTGGAGACGAACGGCACGGTCCGGCTGGCACGCGGATTGGCCTCGAGCACGTAGAGCACGTCGTCCTTGAGCGCGTACTGGACATTGAGCAGGCCCTTGACGCCGATGCCCTTGGCCAGTGCGGCGGTCGAGCGGCGGACCGCCTCGATATCGCTGCGCCCCAGGGTGATCGGCGGCAGCGCGCACGCCGAGTCGCCGGAGTGGATACCGGCCTCCTCGATGTGCTCCATCACGCCGCCGAGGTAGACCTCCTCGCCGTCGCAGAGCGCGTCGACGTCGATCTCGATGGCGTCTTCCAGGAAGCGGTCGACCAACACCGGATGTTCCGGGCTCAGTTCGGTCGCGCGGGAGATGTAGCCCTCGAGCGAATTCTCGTCGTAGACGATCTCCATACCGCGCCCGCCCAGCACGTACGACGGGCGGACCAGCACCGGATAACCGATCTCGGCCGCGATCTGCTTGGCCTGCTCGAACGTGGTGGCGGTGCCGTACTTCGGCGCGGGCAGACCGGCGGCGACCAGGACGTCGCCGAATTCGCCGCGATCCTCGGCCAGGTCGATCGCCGCCGCGGAGGTGCCGACCACCGGCACCCCGGCGTCGGTGAGCCGCTGCGCCAGACCCAGCGGCGTCTGCCCGCCGAGCTGCACGATCACCCCGGCGACCCGGCCCGACTCCGATTCGGAGTGGTACACCTCGAGCACGTCCTCGAAGGTCAGCGGCTCGAAGTAGAGGCGGTCGGCGGTGTCGTAGTCGGTGGAGACGGTCTCCGGGTTGCAGTTGACCATGACCGTCTCATACCCGGCCTGCGACAGCGTCTGCGCGGCATGCACGCAGGAGTAGTCGAATTCGATGCCCTGGCCGATGCGGTTGGGCCCGGAACCGAGGATGATCACCTTCTCCCGTTCGAGCTGCGGCGCCACCTCCGTCTCGGCGGCCGGATCGAGTTCGTAGCTCGAGTAGTGGTACGGCGTCTTGGCCTCGAATTCGGCGGCGCAGGTGTCGACCGTCTTGTAGACCGGCCGGATGCCGAGGCGGTGACGCAGTTCCCGCACTCCGTTCTCACCGGCCAGTTCCGGTCGCAGCGCGGAGATCTGGCGATCGGACAGGCCGTTGTGCTTCGCGTAGCGCAGCAGCGGCTCGTCGAGCACCGGCGCCTGGGCGATCTCGGCGCGCAGCTCGACCAGTCCGGCGATTTCGGCGACGAACCACGGGTCGATGCCCGAGGCCTGCGCGACGTCTTCGATGCTCGCGCCCAGCCGCAGCGCCCGCTCCACCTGGTAGAGCCGGCCCTCGGTCGGCACGCGCAGATCGTCGAGGATCTCGGCGACATCGGTCCAGCGGCCGTCGGGCTGGGTCCAGAACCCGGCCGCCTTGGTCTCCAGCGAGCGCAGCACCTTGCCGAGCGCCTCGGAGAAGTTACGGCCCAGGCTCATCGCCTCACCGACCGACTTCATGGTGGTGGTCAGCGTCGGGTCGGCGCCCGGGAACTTCTCGAAGGCGAACCGCGGCGCCTTCACGACCACGTAGTCGAGCGTGGGCTCGAAACAGGCCGGGGTTTCCTTGGTGATGTCGTTGACGATCTCGTCGAGCGTGTAGCCGATGGCCAGTTTCGCCGCGATCTTGGCGATCGGGAAACCGGTCGCCTTGGACGCCAGCGCGGACGAGCGCGAGACGCGCGGATTCATCTCGATGACGATCAGGCGCCCGTCGCGCGGATCCACCGCGAACTGGATGTTGCAACCGCCGGTGTCGACGCCGACCTCGCGCAGAATCGCGATACCGAGATCGCGCATCTTCTGATATTCGCGGTCGGTGAGGGTCATGGCCGGGGCGACGGTCACCGAGTCGCCGGTGTGCACGCCCATCGGGTCCACGTTCTCGATCGAGCACACGATGACCACGTTGTCGCGGCCGTCGCGCATCAGCTCGAGCTCGTATTCCTTCCAGCCGAGAATCGATTCCTCGATGAGGACGTTCGCGGTGGGCGAGGCGGCCAGGCCGCCGCCGGCGATGCGGTCGAGATCCTCGTCGTTGTAGGCCATACCCGAGCCCAGGCCGCCCATGGTGAACGACGGCCGCACGACGACCGGGAAGCCCAGTTCCGCAACGGTTTCGCGCACCTCGTCCATGGTGTAGCACACCTTGGAGCGCGCCGACTCGCCGCCGACCTTGGCGACGATGTCCTTGAACTTCTGGCGGTCCTCACCGCGCTGGATGGCCTCGAAGTCGGCGCCGATCAGCTCGACGTTGTACTTCTCCAGCACCCCGTTCTCGTGCAGCGCCACCGCGGTGTTGAGCGCGGTCTGACCGCCCAGGGTCGCGAGGATGGCGTCGGGACGCTCCTTGGCGATGACCTTCTCGACGAATTCCGCGGTGATCGGCTCGACGTAGGTGGAGTCGGCGAATTCCGGGTCGGTCATGATCGTCGCCGGGTTGGAGTTCACCAGCGACACCCGCAGGCCCTCGGACCGCAGCACCCGGCACGCCTGGGTGCCGGAGTAGTCGAATTCGCAGGCCTGGCCGATGACGATCGGCCCGGAGCCGATGACCAGGATGTGGTTCAGGTCGGTGCGGCGTGGCATCAGGCTTCCTCCATCAAACCCGCGAAGCGGTCGAACAGGTAGGCGGCATCGTGCGGCCCCGCGGCGGCCTCCGGGTGGTACTGCACCGAGAACGCGCGACCGTCCACCAGGCGCACCCCCTCGACGGTGCCGTCGTTGGCGCAGGTGTGGCTGACCTCGGCGGTCCCGAACGGGGTGTCGAAGCGCTGCCCGGCCTCCCCTTCGAGCGCGAAGCCGTGGTTCTGCGCGGTGATCGAGACCGCGCCGGTGGTGTGATCGATGACCGGGACGTTGATGCCGCGGTGGCCGAACTTCATCTTGTAGGTGCTCAGGCCCAGCGCGCGGCCCAGGATCTGGTTGCCGAAGCAGATTCCGAACAGCGGAAGTCCTTCGCCCAGAACGGATTTGGTCAGCTCGACCGCATCGTCCTGGGTGGCCGGGTCGCCGGGGCCGTTGGAGAGGAAGACGCCGTCGGGCTTCAGCTCCTTGATCTGGTCCAGCGTGACGCCGGAGGGCACCACGTGCACCCGGATGCCGCGCTCGGCGAACATGCGCGGGGTGTTGGTCTTGATACCCAGATCGACCGCGACCACGGTGAACCGGTGCTCACCGGCGGGCTCGATGGTGTACACGCCGTCGGTGGAGACCTCCCCGGCCAGATCGGCGCCGAGCATCGAGGCCTGACCGGTGACCCGGCTCAGCAACTCCTCGGTCGAGGCCGCGGCGGCGTCACCGCTGAAGATGCCCGCCTTCATCGAACCGCGGGTGCGCAGGTGGCGCACCAGCGCGCGGGTGTCGATCCCGGCGATGCCGACGATCTGCTGACGCTCCAGCTCGTCCTGCAGGGTCGTGGTCGCGCGCCAGTTCGAGGCCCGCTTCGCGGGGTCGCGGACCGCGTACCCGGCCACCCAGATGCGATTCGACTCGTCGTCCTCGTCGTTCCAGCCGGTGTTGCCGATCTGCGGGGCGGTGGCCACCACGATCTGGCGGTGGTAACTGGGGTCGGTCAGGGTTTCCTGATAGCCGGTCATCGCGGTGCAGAACACCGCCTCGCCCAGCGTCTCGCCCTCGGCGCCGAACCGCCGGCCCCGGAACACCCGTCCGTCCTCGAGCACCATCACCGCGGCGCGGTCGCTCATTCGCTCACCTCGTTCACCAGAAATCCAGCCTTCACGTTTATTCGTCTCCCGTCGCCGCGCCGGTCTGTCCCGTCGCGGATATGGCCGTCCAGGCCGGATACACCGTCTTGTCGTCGCCGCGGAACCCGGTATCGACCTCGGTTCCCGTCGGCAGTTTCCAGCGAATAACCAGCACACCATTGTCGGTCATCACCTTGCCTGCGTGGCCGCGTTCGGTGCGGACCGCGGTGATGGACTCCTGCGGAATCCAGATCACCTCCGCGCCGTCGCGTTCCAGCAGGATCCCGCGTTCGAAGCGAGTCAGCTCCGCCGTGGCGCGGAAGCCCAGATCTCCCACCACGATGCGGTTCTGCCAGCTCGGAGCCAACGTGGTACCGGTGTACAGACCGGTCGTCGGCTCGAGCACCTGCGCGCCCAGATCCGCCGGCACCGTCGGCAGTTCCCCGACCGAGGAGGCCTGCTTCCGGGCCCGCACGAGCCAGGAGCGATACATCAACCACAGGAACAGGACGAACAGGACAGCCAGCCCGATCACCCACAGTGTTCGCTCCATTATTGCCCCACTCTCCCCGCCAGGGCGGTCGTCACCACTCCGTCGCGGGCGGTGATCCGCCCGCGCAGCATCGTGGCGGCGACCTTGGCGGGCAGGGTCATCGCCTCGTACGGCGTGTTGTCGGAAATGCTCGCCAGCTCCCGCGCGCGCACGGTCCACGAGGCATCCGGGTCGATGAGGGTCAGGTTGGCCGGTTCACCGACCGCGATCGGGCGGCCCTGATCGTCGAGCCCGGCGATGCGGGCCGGGTTCTCGCTCATCACCTTCGCCACCCCGCGCCAGTCGAGCAGGCCCGGAGTGACCAGAGTCTCGACGATGATCGACAGCGCGGTCTCCAGCCCCAGCATGCCGGGACGGGCGGCGGCGAACTCGCAGCACTTCTCCTGTTCGGCGTGCGGGGCGTGGTCGGTGGCCACGCAGTCGATCACCCCGTCGGCCAGGGCCTTGCGCAGCGCCTGGGCGTCGGAGGCCTCCCGCAGCGGCGGATTGACCTTGTTCACCGCGTCGTAGGTCTCCAGCCGCGAATCATCGAGCAGCAGATGATGCGGGGTGACCTCTGCGGTGATCGAAATCCCTTGAGCCTTGGCCCATTTCACCAGTTCGACGGTGCCGGCGGTGGAGGCGTGGCAGATGTGCACCCGGGCTCCGGCGTCGCGGGCCAGCAGCGCGTCGCGGGCCACGATCGACTCCTCGGCTGCCCGCGGCCAGCCGGCCAGGCCCAGCCGGGCGGCGTTCGGGCCCTCGTGCGCGACGGCGCCCTGGGTGAGCCGCGGCTCCTCGGCATGCTGGGCGATCAGCACGCCGAGCGATTTCGCGTACTCGAGCGCTCGGCGCATGATCAGCGGGTCGTAGACGCAGTGCCCGTCGTCGGAGAAGATCCGCACCCGGCCCTCACCGGCGGCCATGGTGCCCATCTCGGCCAGTTGCTTGCCGGCCAGGCCGACGGTCACCGCGCCGACCGGATGCACATCGACCAGCCCGACCTCCTGCCCGCGCCGCCACACGTGATCGGTGACGACCGAGGTGTCGGCCACGGGATAGGTGTTGGCCATCGCGAACACGGCGGTGTAGCCACCCAATGCCGCTGCGGCCGAACCGCTTTCGATGGTCTCGGTGTCCTCGCGGCCGGGTTCGCGCAGGTGGGTGTGCAGGTCGACGAAGCCGGGGAGCAGGATCCGGCCGTCCGCCTCCAGCACCTCGGCATCGGCGGCGACCTCGACGCCGTCGACGGCCGCACCGGATCGCGCGCCGAGCGCGATGATCACACCGTCGCGCACCAGCACGTCGACCGGCTCGCCCTCGCCGTAGGGCCGCACGCCCCGGATAACCAGATCGCTCACGCGCCCTCACCTTCCACGTCGAAGCTCTTGCTCACGGGGTGTCGATGCGCATGAGTGGGGGCCTGCGGGGTTACGCAGGCTGCCGCCTCCGGCCCTGTTCCACTCATGCGACGGCCTCCCCCGCGCCGACCAGCAGGCGGAACAGCACCGCCATGCGCATGTGCACACCGTTGGTGACCTGTTGCAGCACTGCGGCTCTGGGTGAATCGGCGACCGCCGAGGCGATTTCCATACCGCGCAGCATCGGACCCGGATGCAGGACGACCGCGTCGTTGTCGAGCAGGGCCATGCGCCGCTCGTTCAGTCCGTAGGCGATGGAATATTCGCGGGCCGACGGGAAGAAGCCGCCGTTCATCCGCTCGGCCTGTACCCGCAGCATCATCACCGCGTCCGCGCCGGGCAGCGCCGCGTCGAGCGAATGCGAGACCTGCACCGGCCACTGCTCGACCCCAACCGGCAGCAGGGTGCGCGGCGCGACCAGCACTACCTCGGCGCCGAGGGTGTCGAGCAGGAAGGCATTGGACCGCGCGACGCGGCTGTGCAGGATGTCGCCGACGATCACGATGCGCTTGCCCGCCAGATCACCCAGTCGCTGCCGCAGCGTCAGCGCGTCCAGCAGGGCCTGGGTGGGATGTTCGTGCGTGCCGTCGCCGGCGTTGACGATCGCGGGACCGGTTCCGGTGTAGCCGCCCGAACCGGCGTCCAATTCGCCGAACCAGCGGGCGATCTGGTGGGCCGCCCCGGAGGCCGGATGCCGCACGATCAGCGCGTCGGCGCCCGCGGCGTGCAGGGTCAGCGCGGTGTCGCGCAGCGACTCGCCCTTCGACACCGAGGAGCTCGAGGCGCTGACGTTGATGACGTCGGCGCTCATCCATTTGCCCGCGACCTCGAACGAGACCCGGGTGCGGGTGGAGTTCTCGAAGAACACGGTCATCACCGTGCGGCCGCGCAGGGTGGGCAGTTTGCGGACCTCACGGCCGAGCAGCGCCTGTTCGAAGCGCTGGGCGTCGTCGAGGAGTTCGGTAGCGGTGGTGCGGTCGAGATCGGTGACCGAGAGCAGATGCCTCACCGCTCATCCCCCTGATGCAGATAGACGCCGTCGTGACCGTCGTGTTCGCTGAGCAGGACGGACACGTCCTCACTGCGCGAGGTGGGCACGTTCTTGCCGACGTAGTCGGCGCGGATCGGCAGTTCCCGGTGGCCGCGATCGACCAGCACCGCCAGCTGCACCGCACGCGGGCGGCCCAGATCGCGCAGACCGTCCAGCGCCGAGCGCACGCTGCGACCGGAGAACAGCACGTCGTCGACGAGAACGACCAGGGCGTCGTCGATGCCGCCCTCGGGGACCGAGGTCCGTTCCAGCGGGCGATGCGGGCGGTTGCGCAGATCGTCGCGATACAGCGTGATGTCGAGGGATCCGAGTGCGGGACGCACGCCGGAGAATTCCTCGATGCGATCGGTCAGCCGCGCGGCGAGGGTGGTGCCGCGGGTGGGGATGCCGATCAGCACCACCCGGGGCGCCTCCGGATCCGACGAATCCAGCGCGGTCTTCTCGATGATCTGATGCGCCATGCGCGCGATGGTCCGGCCGACATCGGGGGCGGACAGCAGTTCGCGCCCGGCGCGGACCCACTCGGGGTCGTGCCGCTGCGAATATTCGGCAGCGCTCGACCTGGCGGCCCGGTCTTCGGGCGCGACGCGGCCGCCGCGCTCTTCGGGCACGGCCATGCCGACCTCCTTCCCCGCCTCACCGGACGGTCCGTTAAAGGATGTCTTTTCGATGCCTGAGCGTAGCAGCGCCGCCCCGGCCTCCCGTCGGCGGGGGTCCCGCTGTGAGCCCCGCCACCTGCGGCTATGCCGGCGCATCACGCAGGCGGCACAACCGTTGGCCGGGACTGTTTCATACAGCGTAAACCGGATGTGGGATGCTCGGAGGGTGAGCAACGAAGCCGACTTCACCGAGCCCCGCCGGATCACCTTCCGCGGCCACGGCGGCATCGCCCTGGCCGGGGAGAGCTGGGGGCCGGCCGACGGCCCGCTGGCGGTCTTCCTGCACGGCGGCGGCCAGACCCGGCACTCGTGGAAGGAATCGGGCGCCGCGCTGGCGAAGGTGGGAATGCACGCCGTCCTGCTGGACGCCCGCGGTCACGGCGAGAGCGACTGGGCTCCGGACGGCGACTACTCGCGCACGGCGATGACCGCCGACCTCCTGGACATCCTCGCCGAACTCGACCGCCCCGCGATCGTGGTCGGCGCGAGCATGGGCGGATTGACCGCCCTGCTGGCGACCGCCCGCCCCGGCCGGGAGCGCATCGCCGGACTCGTTCTGGTCGATGTCGTGCCGCGCCCGGAGCACAAGGGCGTGGAACGGGTCATGAACTTCCTCGGCGGCCATCCCGAGGGCTTCGCCTCCCTGGAGGAAGCCGCGGATGCGGTGGCCGAATACCTGCCCCACCGCCGCCGGCCCCGCAACCCGGAGGGCCTACGGCGCAATCTGCGGCTGCGCGAGGACGGGCGCTGGTATTGGCACTGGGATCCGGCGATGATGTCGAGCCGGCCCGAGGACATCGAACTGCAGACCAGCGACCTCGAGGACGCCGCCCGCGCGCTCGAGATCCCGGTGCTGCTGGTGCGCGGACGACTCTCGGACGTGGTCAGCGAACAGGGCGTCGCCGACTTCCGCGCGCTGGTGCCGCAGATGGAGTATGTCGAGATCACCGGCGCCGCGCATACCGCCGCCAGCGACGTCAACGACGAATTCTCCGATGCGGTGGTCGATTTCGTGCGTGCGCACCTGAGCTGATCCGGGCCGCCCGGATTGGCGCCGGACACCGGCACTCCCCGATGCTTGAACATATGTTCGATAGAACGTAGATTCGAACACATGTCGACACCGCTGCAGAGATCGCTGTTCGACGGCTTCGGCGATATCGAGCTGGGACCGTTGGACGGCGTGCGCCGCACCCAGCTGACCGAGGGTGCGTGGGTCGACCTGCTGCCGGGATGGTTGCGCGGAGCCGACGAACTGTTCGAACGGCTGGCCACTCGTGTGCCGTGGCTAGCCGACCGCCGCCCGATGTACGACCGCGTGGTGGACGTGCCGCGACTGCTGCGATATTACGGCGAGAACGAGCCCTGGCCGGATCCGATCCTGGAGGACGCCCGCGCCGCGCTCAGCGGCCATTACGGCCCGGAACTCGGCGAACCCTTCCGCACGGCCGGCCTGTGTTACTACCGCGACGGTGAGGACAGCGTGGCTTGGCACGGTGACACTATCGGCCGTGGTTCCACTCACGACACCATGGTCGCGATCCTGTCGATCGGTGCGCCGCGGGCCCTGCTGCTGCGTCCGCGCGGCGGCGGTGCGAGCATCCGCTTCCACGTGGGGCACGGCGATCTTCTCGTGATGGGCGGCTCCTGCCAGCGCACCTGGGAACATGCGGTGCCGAAGACGCGCCGACCCGTGGGGCCCCGGATCAGCATCCAATTCCGCCCGCGCGGGGTTCGCTGACAACTGCGACGACGCGGATTGTCACCGTCGCCCGCTAGATTGGGCGGATGGAGTCCATCGGGGCGGGAATTCTGGCGGCCATGCCGTTGCACACACTCAGCGATGTGCACGGCGAGGAAGGGCTGCGGCAGCGGCTGCTGCTCGAGTCGCAGCGCAAACTGGCCGATCCCGAACGGGTCGACGCGGCACTGCAATTCGTGGCCGACCTGCACCGCGACGACAACTACGGCCGCGAGCCGTATCTGAATCATCTACTGCGAGTGGCGATCCGCATCGTGAGCCACTACGAGGTGCACGACACCGATCTGGTGCTCGCCGGACTCCTGCACGATGCGGTCGAGGATCACGCCGCCGACCTGGTCGCGCTCCGCAGTGAGCAGGATCCGGACGAGGACTCCGCCGCGGCGGCACTCGCGGTGCTGACCCGGCGCTTCGGCGAACGCGTATCGAATCTCGTTGCGGCGGTGACCAATCCGGCTCACGACTCGGACGAGGACCGGCATATCCGATATCGCGACCACGTCGCCGCGAGCCTGGACCGCGATCCGTGGGCCCGGGTGGTGAAGATCTCCGACTTCACCGACAACGGTGTCGGCATTCTCTACGCCGACGAGCAGGCTGTCATGTCGAAACTGGCCACCAAATACCGGCCGCTCACCGCGGTGTACCGCGAACTGATCACCCGCCCGGACACGCCACTGGCGCCGCATGTCAAGCAGCACATTCTCGAACAGCTCGACACCGCCGACGCCCGCTTCGACGTGATCCTCGCCGCCGGCGACGACTGAGCGGTCAGGAGCGGTCGCGGCGCAGGATGAAGAAGTACGGGTCGTCCAGCCCGCGCATATCCATCACACCGAGCAGGGTGTCCTCGTCGACGCGACGGAAGATGTCGACGATGGGCAGGTGGTCGTAGATCATGGCAGCGCTGACCTTGCCGCGGAATTCGATCTCGCGCAGGCGCGCACGATAAGCGCGGGTCCGCAGCAGCGGGCGCACGGCCGGCAGTATGCGCCGCGCTGCCCGGAATCCCGCCGCCGGCAGGGTTCCGGCCAGCCCCAGCGGCACCCGGCGGGGATCGACCGGAAAGATCCGGCCGTCCGGCCCGGCGAACAACAGCGGCTGCACCTCGTCGGGAGAGTCGAACTGCTTTCCGTACCAGCCGGATTCGACGAGCACACCCGCCCACGGATGTCCGGTGTCCAGTTCGTCGCCGGTCCAGCGGCCGGTGGTGATCTCGGTGACCGCGACCTCCGGCAGGCTGTCGTACAGCTGCCACGCCTGCTCCGGGGTCGTGCGACCCGCGCGAAGTTCCGCCAGACGGGCCGTACCGGCACCAGCCATCCCTACCTCCTGGACCTCTCGCGGACCGTTCCGCCTCGGAAGGATGACACACACCGGCCGGGACACCTCAACACGTTCGGCCACGAAGACCTAGTTTCGGCCACTGTTTCCGCGGGCGTGACGCAGACCACGCACCGGAGGGCTGGACCTCGAGTGCGGTTGAGGAACCAGACTCGTGGACAGATCGGTTCCGGCCGATCGTCCGGACCATCAGGCTCCGGACGCGCCCCTGCCGCCCACGTACACCCCGGCAGGGGCGCACTGCTGTCAGCGCCCGTCGGTAGGCTTTCGCCCATGCAGCCGAGCCTCGCACCCGATGTGGCCGCCGCCAACGATCTCACCGGAAAGTGGTGCGCCGCAGCGGGTTCCGACGATTTCGTCCTGTCCGGCTGTGGGATCTGGCCGCTGCTCGCACTCCTGGCCGCGACGGCCGGCGAGCCCGCCCGCGGCGAACTCACCGCGGCGGCAGGCATTCCCGCGGGATCCGCCCACGACGCCGCGATCGCCCTGCTGCGCCGGATCGAGGCCGCCGAATCGGTGCGCGCGGCACTCGGGGTGTGGGTGCGCGACGATATCGCGCTACGCGACGAGTGGATTCGCACCCTGCCGCCGGGGACGATCGCCGCGCTGCGCGGTCCGGACGGGCTCGACGACTGGGCGCGTCGCCATACCGACGGCCTGATCGACCGTTTCCCCGCCCGGATCGGCGCGGCGACCGCATGCGCGCTGGCCACCGCCGTCGTCGCCCGCACCGCGTGGCGGCAGAGCTTCCACGCCGACGTGCTGGAACCGTCGAGCGGTCCGTGGCAGGGACACCGCGGGCCCGCTCTCGCCCGCTACAGCACCGACCTCGGCGACGCCGCCGTGCTGCTGGCCGGCACACCCGTCTCGCGCGTGGTGGTGCGCGGCGCGTCCGATCTGGATGTGCATCTGCTGCTCGGCGCGGACGGAGCCGCCGCCCCGGCGGTGCTGGCGGCCGGGCTGGGGGCACTCGACGGTTCGGTGGAGACGCGCCGGCCCGGACTCGGCACCGCAGCTCCCGGCGTCGAGGTCCGGCAGGTGACCGCGGTATCGGACACCCTGCGAATCCAGGTGCCGCCCTTCGCCGTTCGATCCACCCACGATCTGCTGCGCGAGCCGGAGCTGTTCGGTCTGACCTCGGCGACCACCGCCGCGGACAATCCGTTCCCCGGCCTCTCGCCGGTCGCGCTGCGGGTGACGGCGGCCGCCCAGGACGTCTGCGCCCGGTTCACCGCCGACGGTTTCGCGGCCGCGGCCGTCACCGCGGTCCTCATGGAACCGACCGGCATGCCACCGGCGCCGGCCGCCGCGCTGATGATCGCGGTGAACTTCGACCGTCCCTTCGCCTTCCTCGGCGTCCACCGTCCCACCGGACTGGCGATCGTGGCCGGCTGGATCGCCACTCCCGCGTCGTGAACCGCCCCGCAGGAGGCGAGCGGACCGGCACGCGCCGGCGTGCGCCGTGGTGCGATGATGGCCGGATGTCCGAACCGGTGGCGCCCGAGCGCAACGCGCGGGACCCGGAGCCGGAGGAAGCCTCCGCACCGCGTGTGCTGGACTGGATCCGCATCGCCGTCCTCGCGGCCGGTGTCCTGTGCGTGCTGACCGGATGGCTGCCGCGCGCCGACGCCGAGGCGAATATGCGCCGGATCGGACCGCTGCTGCTGTTCCTCGGCAGCGTCATCGTGCTGGCCCATCTGGCCCGGCGCGCACAGGTTTTCGACGTGATCGCCCATCGTATCGCGATCGCCGGGCGGGGGCGCTATCCGGCGCTGTTCGTGCTCTGCGTCGGCTTCGCGTCCGTGACGACGATGGTGCTCAACCTCGACACCACCGCGGTCCTGCTGACACCGGTCATGCTGGCCTTGGCCCGGCCCGCGCGGATTCCCCCGTTGCCGCTGGCCATGACGACGTTGTGGCTGGCGAATACCGCGAGCCTGCTGCTGCCGGTGTCCAACCTCACCAATCTGCTCGCCGCCGACCGCATCGGACTCGATGCCACCGGGTTCGCGGCCAGAATGTGGCTGCCCCAGCTGATCTCGCTCGCCGCGACCATGGCGGCACTGTGGATCTGGTACTGGCGGCGCGGCCGGCGCGGCTCCGATCGCTACGTGGCACCGCCCCCGATCCGGCTGGAAAATGCGCGGGAACGGGCGCTGTTCGCGACGGCCGGCGGCGCCTGCGCGCTGTTCGTCCTGGCGATTCCGTTCGTCGGGGACCACATCGGCTACGCCGCACTCGCCGCGGCGGTCCTCGCCATCGCCGGATTCGCCGTGTTCGATCGCGATGCGCTGCGGCCGTCGTTGATCCCGTGGCAACTGCTGATCTTCGTGATCGGGTTGTTCCTGGTCATCCCGACTCTGGGCCGCTACGGACTCTCGGATCTGATGGCCGCGCTGATCGGCACGGATTCCGGTGCGGCCGGGGCCTACCGCGCGGCCGGGGCGGGCCTCGGGCTGTCGAATATCGTCAACAACCTGCCCGCCTACACCGCGGGTGAGGCGGTGATACCGCCCGAGCACCGAAACCAGTTGCTGTCCTTGCTGATCGGGACGAACGTCGGCGCGATCGCCACCCCGTGGGCCTCGCTGGCGACGCTGCTGTGCCTGGAGTTCTGCCGCTCCCACGCGGTCCGGGTGCCGCCGGTGCGGTTCGTCTGCACCGGGCTGGCGCTGGCGGTGGTCGCGACCGCGGGTGCGGTGGGCGGCGTTCTGCTCACGGGCTGACCACGGCGAGCACCACCTGCCGCACGGCCGCTCGTAGTCTCTCGCTCTCGCCCTCGCGAACCGCGGCGAGGGCGTAGTCGCTGCCCAGCATGCCGAACAGCAGGTGGCCGACCGCCTCGGCGTCGAGGTCCGGACGCGCCTCGGTCAGCAGCTTCGTGATGTGCTCCGCCCAGGTGGCGTGGAATTCGGAGGTGCGCGGATGCGGGGGCACGCTGCGGTAGGCGGCGACCATCAGTTCGACGTTGTCGGCGACCATCGTGGCCATCGCGTCGAAGAAGGCGAGCAGCCGCTCCCCCGCCGGCGCGCCCGGACCCAGCGGCGGCGGACCGTCGGTGATCGCCGCCCGCAGCGTTTCGGCCGGTTCGGCGACCATCGCGTGCAGCAGTCCGGCGCGCGAGCCGAAACGATGGAACACCGTGCCTTTGCCGACTCCCGCCGTGGCCGCCACTCGGTCCATGGTCACGGCCTCGGCCCCACCCTCGGCCAGCAGCGCCCGAGTCGCGTCGAGGATCGCACGGCGGTTGCGCACCGCATCGGCTCGTTCTCTGCGCTGCTGCGCCACTGTGCACTCCAGTCGTTGACAAACTTGACCGACGGTCCATATTCTTCCCGACGGGATATCTGGACCATTAGTCAAGTTATGAGGTCGATATGCAGGCAATCGTAATGACCGGGGTCGGCGGACCGGAGGTCCTCGTCGCGCGCGACGTGGACGAGCCCAGCCCTCAGTCCGGCGAGGTGCTGATCCGAGTGGAGGCGGTGCCCGTGCTGTACCCGGAGACGATGTTGCGTTCGGGCATGTACCCGACGCCGAAGCCGACGCCCACGGTGTTCGGGACCCAGGCGGTCGGCGTCGTCACCGCTGTCGCCGACGACGTCGACCCGGAATGGAAAGGACAGCGAGTCCTGGTGGCGCGCAACGACTTCGGCAGCTATGCCGAATGGATGTGCGCCCCCGACGAATCCGCGGTCCGCATCCCGGACGGATTGTCGAGTGATGCCGCCGCGGCGGTCGCGATGAGCGGATCGGTGGCCCTCGCCCTGCTGGAGGCCGCGGCACTCACCGGAACCGAAACCGTCCTGATCGAGGCCGCGGCGACCGGCATCGGCGGTTACCTCACCCAGTTGGCGGCCCGATCCGGCGCCGCGCACATCATCGCCACCGCCGGCGGGGCGGCCAAAACCGAGCGCGCCCGCGAACTCGGCGCGCACACGGTCGCCGACCACCGCGATCCGGACTGGCCGCGGCATCTCGGCGAGCGCCTCGACAACACCACTGTCGACGTGGTTTTCGACTCGATCGGTGGCGAGAGCGCCGCGGCCGTCCTCGATCTCATGACTCCGCTGCGGGGCCGGATGCTCGGCTACGGCTGGCTGTCCGGCGCCCCCGCCCAAGTCACGACCATGGATCTGATCATGCGCGGACTCACCTTCACCGGCTGCTCCGGACCGCAGTGGCTGGCCGGGGTGGCGGCGAAGCGGGCGGCGGCATTCGAACTCGCCGCCGCCGGCGATCTCACCGTGCTGATCGACAGCGTCCTACCGCTGGCGGATGCGGCCGAGGCCCATCGGCGGGTCGACGAGCGTGCGACCTTCGGCACGATCGTGCTGCGTCCCGAGACCGCCTGAGCGCAGGACCGCGCTCACTTCGGTTGCGCCAGACAGAATGTCGTCTGCGGATCCGACAGTGTGATCACACTGTCGGACTCCGGGCCGCACAGCGTGTCGTCGGATTGTCCGTCGATGCGCTGGGCGACACGGAAACTCGCCTCCGGGGATGTGCAGTCGGCGTACTTGTAGCCGCTGAGCGGCGAATCCGCGTAGCACAGCCCCGCTTTGAAATTCGGCGCCAGGCACAGATATGCCAGCGTGCCGCCGTTGAGGGTTTCCTCGTACGAGGTGAAATCGGCGCCACAGTCGACCTTGTCGTTGTGCACCTGCGCGACCTTGTAGACGGCCTTGTCGGAGGTGCAGGCGACCGGTTCGGTATCGGAATCGACGGCCGAGGCGTTGATCACGTTGATGCAGTCACCGACCTTGGCGCGGGCGGTATCGGATTTGTTGTGATCCTTCGCGACCTGAACCCCCTTGTCGACACCCTTTTCCACCGCCGAGCAACCGGTCGTGGCCAGGGTTACCGCCGCGACGATCGCCGGGGCGAGACGCAGCGCCGCACGCGCTGTCGCCGAATTGAACCGCATCCGTTCCACCTTTTCTAGGTCAAGTGACCGGAACAGTATGCGGGCCCGGCGGGGCTCCGGGAAATTTAGCGGGTTTGTCCGATTCAGGAGCGGGAGCCGCGAGCGCGACTCAGCCCGTGATCTCCCATTCGTGGATCGTCAGCTCGGAGGCACCGGTGGTGTGGATGGGATCGGTGAACACCAATTCCCGTGCTGCCGAAAGATCTTCGGCCAGCACCAGGTATGCCCCGCCGCTGCCGTCGGTGAAGCGGCCGGTGCAGTCCAGCTGACCTCGCGCGCGCACGTCGGCCAGCCATTCGCGGTGCGGTTCGATGACCGCATCGGACCAGGCCGAGGTGCGCATCGCGAGAACGAGATATTTGATCATCACTCCCCGCCGTCGCGGCGGGTCGCGGCCGCGGCGGCGCGTACCTGGTCGGCCAGCGACACGATGCGGCCGAGCACGCCGTTGACGAACGCGGGCGAATCGTCGGTCGACAGTTCCTTCGCCAGCTCGACGGCCTCGTCGACCGCCACCACGGGCGGAACGTCGTTGGCGTGGAACAACTCCCACACCGCCACCCGCAGAATGGCGCGATCCACGGCGGGCAACCGGCCCAGGGTCCAGTCCTGCAGATAGGACTCGATGGTGCCGTCGACGCGGTCCAGATCGTCGGCGACGCCTTCGACGAGGGTGCGGGTGTAGGGATTCACCGGGGCGACCTGTTCGTCGCGACCGGCCAGGTCCAGACGCTCCACGACCAGATCGGCCGGGTCGACGTCACGCGCCTCGGCCTCGAAGAGCAGATCCACGGCCCGGCGGCGGGCCTTGTGCCGGGCTCCGAGTTTCTTGTGGGTGGACTTCTTGTCCACGGGCTGATCAGCCACGATCACCATTATCCCGTTCGCAGTGTCGACGGCGACGCGTGCGATACCGGAAAGCCGGTACGCGCGCGCCGCCCATGGTTCCGGCGCCGGGCCGGTGGATCCGGAGGATCAGGCGTTGACCCGGCCCAGGTAGCCGCCGTCGCGCGAGTCGATCTTCAGCTTGTCGCCGACGTTGATGAACAGCGGCACCTGCACCTCGGCACCGGTCTCCAGGGTCGCGGGCTTGGTGCCGGCGCTGGAGCGGTCGCCCTGCAGGCCGGGCTCGGTGTGGGTGACCTCGAGTTCGACCGTGACCGGGAGCTCGACGTACAGCGGCGCGCCCTCGTGGGTGGCGACCTGCACGGTCATGTTCTCCAGCAGGAAGCCGGCGCCCTTGCCGATGGTCCGCTCGTCGATGCCGATCTGGTCGAAGGTCTCGCCGTCCATGAAGATGTAGTCCGACCCATCGTGGTACAGGTAGGTCATGTCCCGGCGGTCCACGGTGGCGGTCTCCACCTTCACGCCGGCGTTGAACGTCTTGTCGACCACCTTGCCGGACAGCACGTTCTTCAGCTTGGTCCGCACGAACGCGGGACCTTTACCCGGCTTGACGTGCTGGAACTCGATGATCTGCTGGAGCTGACCGTCGATCTTCAGCACGAGGCCGTTCTTGAAGTCGCTGGTGTCCGCCACTGTCCTCGGATCTCCTTGATAGTACTGTTCGACGTTCTGTAGGCCGGGCCGTAGGGCCCGGCCCGGTGGGGCAGCCGGGGTCAGTCGACCACGGTGAGGTCTTTGGTGGTGTGGGTGAGCAATTCCGGACCCCCCGCACGAACCACGAGCGTGTCCTCGATGCGAACTCCGCCGCGGCCGGGGAAATACACACCTGGCTCGACGGTCACCGCCACGCCATCCAGAAGTGTACCGGTCGCGGTTTTGGCGACCGGAGGCGCTTCGTGGATCTGCAGTCCGACGCCGTGGCCGAGGCCGTGCACGAACAGGTCCCCGTGCCCGGCCGACTCGATCACCGAGCGGGCCGCGGCATCGACCGCCGCGCACGACACACCGGGCTTCAGCGCCTCGCGGCCGGCCTGTTGTGCCTCGTACACGAGCTGATAGATCTCGCGCTGCCAATCGGTCGGCTCGCCGAGGACCAGGGTGCGCGTCATATCCGAGTGGTAGCCGCCGACCACCGCACCGAAATCGAGCTTCACGAAATCACCGGCGGCCAGGATCGCGCCGGTCGGGCGATGATGCGGCACTGCGGAATTGGCGCCGGCGGCCACGATGGTCTCGAAGGCGATCGCGTCGGCGCCGTGCTCGAACATCAGCCATTCCAGCTCACGCGCGACCTGGCGCTCGGTGCGGCCCGGGCGCAGCCCCCCTCGTTCGAGCAGAGTGGCCAGCGCGGCGTCGGCGGCCGCACAGGCCGTCCGCAGCTGCTCGACCTCGTAGTCGTCCTTGACCGTGCGCAGTTGCTCGACCAGACCGGGCGCGGGAACGAATTGGAGCCCGCTGCCCTGCTCGACGAAGCCGCGGTGCTGGTCCACCGTCACGACGTGGCTTTCGAAGCCGACCCGGCCGATCTGCCATTCCCCGGCCAGTTCGACCAACCGCCGCGCACTGGCGCGAGCGATCTCGGCGCGCACGTCGGGCACCTGTTCGCCGACCTGGGTGAGGTAGCGGCCGTCGGTGCAGATGACGGTCCGCTCCCCGTCCTCGCCCACCTGGCTGCCGTCCCAGGAGTGCACCAGCAGGGCGGCGTTGGAGCCGGTGAAGCCGGTCAGGTACCGGATATTCACCAGATCGGTCACCAGCAGGGCATCGACCCCGTTCTCCACCAACAGGTCTCGCAACCCGGCCCGACGCGCAGCGTGGTCGGGACGCCGGGCACCGTCATCAGCAGACATGGCTGCCACGCTACCGCTGTCGTGTTGCGAGGCCGTCACGCCGTCTCCCGCACCCACGGCCGCGACCGGCGGCGAGCCGGTGTTACCCGTCGGGTGTTCACAACTGTTGCGGTTGTCCACATTTCAGGTTCGCGGGCAGGGGTGGGCTCTCGCCGACGAGAGACGATGGCTGCCATGACCACCGCCGCCTACCTCACCCTGATCGTCTGGTGCGTTGCGCTCAGCGTGATCGATATCCGGAGCGAGCGCCTGCCCGATGCGCTCACCCTGCCGGGTGCGGCGGCCGTGCCGATGTTCGCGGCCTCGACCGGCCGTGCCACCGCCGCGATCGCCGGTGCGCTGCTGCTC
>NZ_BAFQ01000117.1 GCF_000308375.1 Nocardia aobensis NBRC 100429
GTGCCGCATCGGGGTCGGTGAGCTGCGCACTCATCGGTTGCTCATTCCCGCCGCCGAGTATCGATCGCGCACCGAACCAGCCTAGAGAAGGGATCGTCACCGCATGTCCGCACCCACCGTCACCGGTTTCGACTACGACCGTGTTCCGGTTGCCGAGGATGTCGCGTTGTCCGTGGCGCACGCCGGCTCCGGAACTCCGATCGTGCTGTTGCACGGCTTCCCGCAGACGCATCTGATGTGGCGCCACGTCGCCCCGGCGCTGGCCCGCGAGCACACGGTGGTGTGCCCGGATCTGCGCGGCTACGGCGACAGCGGCAAACCGGTTGCCGCCGGCCCGGACACCTACGCCAAACGAACGATGGCCTCGGATGTGATCGCACTGGCCGACCACTTCGGATTAGATCGGTTCGCGCTGGCCGGGCACGACCGCGGCGCCCTGGTCGCGATTCGCGCCGGACTCGACCATCCCGATCGGATCTCCCATCTCGCGGTGCTGGATGTGCTGCCGACACCGGACATGTGGGAGGTCCTGCACGGCCACACCGCCGCGGTGGCCTTCCACCTATATTTGATGGCCCAACCGCCTGGGCTGCCCGAGCGCATGATCGGCGCGAGCGCCGACGAATTCTTCGGCCACTTCCTCGACGCCTGGTGCCTGCACCCCGGGGCGATTCCCGATGACGTCCGCGCGGAATATCTGCGGGCGTGTGCCGACGCGGTCGATTCGATCGTCGCCGACTACCGCGCCTCGGCCACCGTCGATCTCGACCACGATCGTGCCGACCGCGCCGCCGGACGGCGACTCACCATGCCGGTCACCGTGATTCAGCAGGATTGGGGCGCCGCACTCGGTTACGACGCGCCCGCGGTCTGGCACGAGTGGGCGACCGATCTCGATCACCGCACTCTCGCGCTCGGGCATTTCATGGCCGAGGAGGCGCCGGACACGGTGGTCGAGGTGATCACCGATCTGCTGCGACGCTGAGCGACACATCGGGCACGTCGCGCCCGAGGAAGGCCAGCAGTTGCCGATGCGGCGGCGCGTCCGCGGGGGCCGGGACCGCCGCCGCGAACATCCCGGGCCGGCGGAACATGTCGAAGTCCATCGCCCGCATGGTGGCCAGCAGTTCGGCGCTGTGCCGTTCGTCGATGCGGTCCGACAGGCCGGCGACGACGGCGAGATCTATTCCGTGGACGAGGATTTCGGTGCGATGGATCTGCGCGGCCAGGGGAGCGGGTACCGCGCCGAATCCCAGCCGCACGGTCGCGGACAGGGCATCCGGCCGATGCCAGGCCGCGCGATCGAGTTCGGCGGCGGTGGCGAAGGCCGCGTGCGGGTCACGGCCGAGCCAGTCGTCGTGATGATCCTGTTCGGTGCTCACCGCCGAGGTCGCCCTCGGCTGGCTGACCAGCACCTCACCGATTCCGGACACCGGCAACCTCACCGAGGACCTGCGCGCCTACGCCGCCGGCGTGGCCCGCGACGTCAGCGGCCCCGACGGAGTCGCGGTGCTGCGCCTGATGATCGCGCTGTCGAGTACGGGCGATGCGGGCCTGCGCGCCCGCGACGCCTTCCTCACCGAACGCGGCCGCCAGATCCAGAGCATGCTCGATCGGGCCCACGCCCGCGGTGAACGCGCGCCCAGCGCCCTCGACGTACTCGATCACCTGTTGGCGCCCATGTACATTCGCGTGCTCTTCGGCGCGGGCCCGGTGACCACGGACTACGCACACGAACTGGTCGCCACGCTGCTGTCGCACGCGCCGGCGCGAGCGAACTGAAGTCGCAGACGGCTGAAACCCTTGCACCACTGAAGGTTTCACCGCCGCATGTCCTGCTCCCCCGTGTATCGGATGCGCGCTCGCCATATCGGGCACGTACAGTGCGCGGTAGCGGACGAGCGCAGGCGAGGGGGCCGTAGAGGTGAGCAGCGACAGCCGGGGCGACGAGATGCGCGGCGGCGCCGAACCGGACACGCGCACCGGCGCGGTGACGATGGCCGACGAACGCCTCGGTGTCAACGATGCCGTGGCCGCCGCCCTCACCCGCCGGATCGGGTCGATGCCCGCGCTGTATCTGGTGCTCATCGGATTCAGCACCTGGATGGCGCTGGCGACCTGGGGGCCGTTGCGCCCGGTGGACCCGTATCCGTTCCCGTTCCTGCTGTTCGTCGACAACGTCGCGCAACTGATTCTGTGCCTGGTGATCCTGGTGGGCCAGCGGGTGCTCAGCGCCGCCGCCGACCGCCGGTCGGTGCAGACCTACGAGAACACCGAGGCGATCTTCGCTCAGGTCGCGGATCTGCAGGCGCATCTGGACCACCACGACCGCGCGCTCAGCCGGGGGCTGAGCCTGCTCGAATCGACGCCGCACCCGTGGATCGAACGGCATCGGGTGCAGTCGCCGCCGCAGGCCGCCGACCAGGCGGTCAGCACCAACGACCGGATCGCGGTGTGGCTGACCGAGCGGCTGGGCAGCGTCTGGGGCTTCTACCTCGCGCTCGGTTCGCAGATTCTGTGGGTTGTACTGGCACAGGCGGGAATTCAGCGTCTGGACCCGTACCCGTTCGCCTTCATGGCGTTTCTGTCCACACTCGCCCAGCTGGTGTTCATGATCGTGATCATGGTCGGGCAGGACGTGCTCGGACGTACCGGTGACCGCCGATCCGAGCAGACCTTCCTCGATGCCCAAGCGGTGTTGCACGAATGCCGGCGGATGAAGGCCCGGCTGACCGCACAGGACCGCGTCATCGACAGCCTCACCGGATACGTCACCGACCGGGTCAGCGAACAACTCGGCAGGGCCCTGCACGAAACCAGCGAACGGGTCGACCATCAGGCCCGCGCCCACACCGTCATGACCACCGGTGAGGCGCCGGCCGACGCCGCCGCCCTGCGTCACTGGAACGAGCTCAGCGACCAGGCTCGCCGGACCTATCGGCTGCAGGCCCGCGGGATCGGCGAGGATCTGGCCGCGATCGGCTGCTTCATGGTGCCCGCCTTCGATCCGGCCTTCGCGGTCACCTTCGACGACGACGAGATCGGGCTGCTGGCGCGGCTCGACTACGAACGCCGGATCGCGGATCGGCGCGACCTGCTCGGCGGATCCGAACACCCCGATCCCGACGACGCCGAACCGTTGCCGTGGCCGGAGCTTCCCCAGTCCGCGCGGATCCGCTACCTGCAGGCCGCGCGGCGCATTCCGGCCATGGTCTCCGGCGCCGGCTTCCAGGTGCTGCGCAGCACCCCGCCCCGGGTCCGCGGCGCCGCCCACGCGAACCTGACGTAAGGTCGCGACCCATGAGTGAGGATCTGTTGGGTAAGGGTGCGCTGGTCAGCGGCGCGAGTCGCGGCATCGGGTACGCGGTGGCGGCGGAACTGCTGCGGCGCGGGGCGAATGTGCTGATCACCGCCCGCAAACCGGAACCACTGGCCGAGGCGGCCGACCGGCTGCGGGCGCTGGGCCATCCGGGCACGGTCGTCGCGCTGGCGGGCAATTCGGGTGACGAGGCGGCGCGCGCCGAACAGGTGGACACCGCGGTCGCCGAATTCGGATCGCTGGACATCCTGATCAACAACACCGGCATCAACCCGGTCTACGGGTCGCTGATGGAGGCCGACCTCGGGGCGGTGCGCAAGATCTTCGACGTCAACGTGGTCGCGGCGCTGGGCTATGTCCAGCAGGCCTACCGGGCGTGGATGGGTGAGCACGGCGGCGCGGTGGTGAACCTCGCGAGTGTGGCCGGCATCCGCTCGACGGGTGT
>NZ_BAFQ01000116.1 GCF_000308375.1 Nocardia aobensis NBRC 100429
TTGGCCTGGCGTGCGGCGGAATCCTTGTTGGCCTGTTCGACCTGCGCGCGGCGCAGGCCGTCGATGGCGGCCTGCTGGTTCTTCGACGCCATGCCGAGCAGATCGGCGCGGTCGAGCGCGGAGGCCGGATCGGAGCCGGCCAGGTAGTTCACCATCGACGTCGAACCCGGATGGGTGTAGGCGTCGACGGCGAATTCGTCGAATTTGCCCTGTGCCTGGTTCAACTGAGTGCCGGCGGACTGCAGATCGCGCTGGGTGGCGGCGACGGTCGCCGCGGCCGCGTCGGCGGCGTCACGGGCGTTCTGCAGATCGACCAGCGCCTTGTTCACGGCTTCCCGCTTGCCGGCGACCTCGGTATCGAGCTGGGCCAGCTGCTGGTCGGCGGTGGCGACCTGATTGATCAGACCGCTGACCTGATTCACCCCCGCATCGACCTGCGCGCCCGCCGCGGCGATATCGCCGTCGCTCGGATTCGGAGGTGGCGGCGGCACCGCGGCCACCAGCGGAGCTGTCACCGTCAGCGCGATCCCACATAAGAGCAACCCCACAGCGACCTTCGCGGCACCCCCCGACCGCCTCGCCGATATTCGCATCACACCTCCCTGATCCCGCTGCGGCTCCCGGCGAGCACCAGATTCGCCAGGACTGCGCTGGGCGACCGATCGAGGCGTCGCCGCACGAGCACCAACGGTCCATCTGCCCTCGAGGGACGCTGGAGGCCCATGTGACACTTCTTCCCCAAGAGTGTCACCTCGAAACCGTACGACACTTCCTTCACAGAGGAAACATCGGACGACAAATCACAGGGGAGTAATTTCCGGTTTGCTAAAAATTCGCTAACCGTAAATAGGGGTTCCGAGGGCGAACCAAACCGGTCGTTCAGTTTCGTCCCGCGAATCGCGACTTATCCCTCGAATCGGGCATCGCGGCGAGGTGGTGGCTAGTTTCCGGCGACCGTTGCGGGGCACCTCGCGACACGCCGAGGACGGCCGCCGGAGACGGTTAGCGAGAGGGCACCGGTGGGTTCGGCGGGGCATCGGCGGCTACCGCCGCCCGCTCCCGCGACGCCCGCCGGGACTTGATGTAGTACAGGCCCCCGATGGTCAGGACGGTGCCGGCCAGCACAACTCCGGTGATCGCGGTCCAGGACACCTTTTCCGGCGTCTCCAGCCGGTCGACGAAGATCTGCGCGGCCGTCGCGGTGTGCCCGCCCTGATATTTGGCCTTGTCCTCGGCCCACTCCAGCCGCGCGCGGTTGATCGAATCGCTGTAGGTGCCGATCCAGTCGTCGCTGAACACCACGACCGTGCCGTGTTCACTCTTGCCGAGGGTGGTCGCCAGGTCGCGCAGATCCGAATCGCGGCCCGGATTTCCCTTCACGACCACGATGTTCAACTCGATGCCGTGCGCGCGGGCCTGATCCGCGATCTCGGCGAGCTTGTCCTGATTCTTGGATTCGGGCGCGGCTACGTGGTTGTCGGCCAGATCCAGTTCGATGGCGTCGACGTCGGTATCCGGCGGTAGCTCCGCGGCCATGGGGGTGAAAACCGAGGCATACGAGACGGTCATCTTCCATCCGGTCTTGTCGAGCCGCCGACTCCAGCGACGGGCGTCCAACACATTCACGTGATCAACACACACCTGGCCGCCACACCGGAGGGGACAACTCCGGCGGGGCCTTCGAGCACAGTACGCGACGGGGGCATCATGGATGGCGGCACGCCGCGCCGTACGTGCCCCGCATGCTTCATAGGACAAGCGTACTGTTAGAGTTCGGAAGTACGAGGCGCGCAGCCCGAAACGCGTCCTCGACGACAGCCGCCGGCACAGCCCCGCCGGTGGCCACCCCACGGGGCCCGCACGCGCCCCGATCGGAACACCGACGAGTGGAGCTGAACGTATGACAAGTATCGATACATTCGGCGCCAAGGGCACCCTCGAGGTCGGAAGCAACTCCTACGAGATCTTCCGCCTCTCGGCCGTGCCCGGCACCGAGAAGCTGCCCTACGCCCTGAAGGTCCTGGCGGAGAACCTGCTCCGCACCGAGGACGGCGCCAACATCACCGCCGACCACATCCGCGCCATCGCCAACTGGGATCCGTCGGCGGAGCCGAGTATCGAGATCCAGTTCACCCCCGCCCGCGTGATCATGCAGGACTTCACCGGCGTGCCCTGTGTGGTCGACCTGGCCACCATGCGTGAGGCCGTCACCGCCCTGGGCGGCGACCCGAACAAGGTCAACCCGCTCTCCCCCGCCGACATGGTCATCGACCACTCGGTGATCCTCGACGTCTTCGGCCGCGCCGACGCCCTCGAGCGCAACGTCGACCTCGAATACCAGCGCAACGGCGAGCGTTACCAGTTCCTGCGCTGGGGCCAGGGCGCGTTCGACGACTTCAAGGTCGTCCCCCCGGGCACCGGCATCGTGCACCAGGTCAACATCGAGTACCTGGCCCCGACCGTCATGACCCGCAACGGCCAGGCCTATCCGGACACCTGCGTCGGCACCGACTCGCACACCACCATGGTCAACGGCCTGGGCGTGCTGGGCTGGGGCGTCGGCGGTATCGAGGCCGAGGCCGCGATGCTGGGCCAGCCGGTCTCCATGCTCATCCCGCGCGTGGTCGGCTTCAAGCTCACCGGTGAGATCCAGCCGGGCGTCACCGCCACCGACGTCGTGCTCACCGTCACCGACATGCTGCGCAAGCACGGTGTGGTCGGCAAGTTCGTCGAGTTCTACGGCGCCGGTGTGGCCGAGGTGCCGCTGGCCAACCGCGCCACCCTGGGCAACATGAGCCCCGAATTCGGTTCCACCGCAGCGATCTTCCCGATCGACGGGGAGACCATCAACTACCTGCGTCTGACCGGTCGCTCCGATGAGCAGCTGGCCCTGGTCGAGGCCTACGCCAAGGAACAGGGCATGTGGCACGACGCCGCGCACGAGCCCGCCTACTCGGAGTACCTCGAGCTCGACCTGAGCACCGTGGTGCCCTCGATCGCCGGCCCGAAGCGTCCGCAGGACCGCATCCTGCTCAGCGAGTCGAAGGCGGCGTTCCGCTCCGACATCACCGACTACGTCAGCGGTGACTACAACGGACTCGACGAGGGCGTCGAGGAGACCTTCCCCGCCTCGGATCCGGTCTCGGTCTCGGCCGGCGCCGCCAACGAGAGCTACGCCCCCGCCCATTCGGCGGCCAACGGTGCGCAAGGCCGGCCGTCCAAGCCGGTCAAGGTGGTGTCCGAGGACCGCGGTGAGTTCGTCCTGGATCACGGCGCGGTCGTGGTCGCGGGTATCACCTCCTGCACCAACACCTCCAACCCGTCGGTCATGATCGGTGCGGCGCTGCTGGCCCGCAACGCGGTCGAGAAGGGCCTGTCCAGCAAGCCGTGGGTCAAGACCAACATGGCCCCGGGTTCGCAGGTCGTCTCCGACTACTACGAGAAGGCCGGCCTGTGGCCGTACCTGGAGAAGCTGGGCTTCTACCTGGGCGGTTACGGCTGCACCACCTGCATCGGCAACACCGGCCCGCTGCCGGAGGAGATCTCCAAGGCCGTCAACGACAACGACCTGTCGGTCACCGCCGTGCTGTCGGGCAACCGCAACTTCGAGGGTCGCATCTCCCCCGATGTGAAGATGAACTACCTGGCCTCCCCGCCGCTGGTCATCGCCTACGCCCTGGCCGGCACGATGGACTTCGACTTCGAGTCCGACGCGCTGGGTCAGGACACGGACGGCAACGACGTGTTCCTGCGCGACATCTGGCCCTCGGCCCAGGAGATCGACGACACCATCAAGTCGGCGATCAGCCAGGACATGTTCCGCAAGTCGTACGCCGACGTCTTCAAGGGCGACGAGCGCTGGCGCAACCTTGACACCCCGTCCGGTGACACCTTCGCCTGGGACGAGAACTCCACCTACGTCCGCAAGGCGCCGTACTTCGACGGGATGGAACTCGAGCCGGCCCCGGTCGAGGACATCAAGGGCGCCCGCGTGCTGGCCCTGCTGGGTGATTCGGTCACCACCGACCACATCTCCCCGGCCGGTCCGATCAAGCCGGGCACCCCGGCCGCGCAGTACCTCGACTCGCACGGCGTCGAGCGCAAGGACTACAACTCCCTGGGCTCGCGGCGCGGCAACCACGAGGTGATGATCCGCGGCACGTTCGCCAACATCCGGCTGCGCAACCAGCTGCTCGACGACGTCTCGGGTGGCTACACCCGCGACTTCACCCAGGACGGTGGCCCGCAGGCGTTCATCTACGACGCCTCGCAGAACTACCAGAAGGCCGGCATCCCGCTGGTCGTGCTGGGCGGTAAGGAGTACGGCTCGGGTTCCTCGCGCGACTGGGCGGCCAAGGGCACCCGTCTGCTGGGCGTCAAGGCCGTCATCACCGAGTCGTTCGAGCGCATCCACCGCTCCAACCTGATCGGCATGGGCGTGATCCCGCTGCAGTTCCCGGCGGGTGAGTCGGCCGCGTCGCTGGGCCTGGACGGTACCGAGGTGTTCGACATCGAGGGCATCACCAAGCTCAACGAGGGCGCCACGCCGAAGACCCTGAAGGTCACCGCGACCAAGGAGAACGGCGAGAAGGTCACCTTCGACGCGGTCGTGCGCATCGACACCCCCGGTGAAGCCGACTACTACCGCAACGGCGGCATCCTGCAGTTCGTGCTGCGCAACATGATTCGCGGCTGATATCCCGCACCACGCGGTGCGGCGTCGTGCCGCGCCCGGCGACCGTTCGGATCGCCGGGCCGGTACGAACAGCGTTGCGCCGCCGCAGGATCTACGCGTCCATGCTCGTACTGTGAGAACCCCCGCGCCGGATCGTCCCGGCGCGGGGGTCCGTGCATTCCCCGCTGGAGGAGCCCATGCCCAAGGTCAGTGACGATCACCTCGCCGCCCGGCGCAGCCAGATTCTGGACGGGGCGCGGCGGTGTTTCGCCGAATTCGGGTACGAGGGTGCGACCGTCCGCCGTCTGGAAGAGGCGATCGGCCTGTCCCGCGGCGCGATCTTCCATCATTTCCGGGACAAGGACGCCCTGTTCCTGGCCCTCGCCCAGGAGGATGCCGGACGGATGGCCGAGGTCGCGGCCAACGAGGGCATCGTGCAGGTCATGCGGGAGATGCTCGACAATCCCGCGCAGTACAACTGGCTGGGCACCCGCCTCGAGATCGCCCGGCGTCTGCGCACCGACCCCGAATTCGCCGCCGGCTGGACCCAGCGTTCGGCCGAACTCACCGCGGCCACCCTGGCCCGGCTGGAACGCCGCAAGGCGGCGGGCGCGCTGCGCGACGACGTGCCCACCGATGTGCTGCTCGGCTATCTCGATCTCGTGCTCGACGGGCTCATCGCCCGCATCGCCTCCGGCCACGTCAACGAAAACCTCACGGCCGTACTCGATCTCGTGGAGGCGTCGGTCCGCCGCCGCGACTGAACCGCCGCGATTTCCGCCCGTGCCTCGTGCCGGGCTCGTCGTACCATGTGCTGATGATCATGGGGCGGGGACGACGAGACGGACATATCGGCGGGACCGGGTGCGCCCCACTCCATGCGGTGGTCGTGCTGTCGATCGCCGTGCTGGTCGCGGCGTGCGGCGGTGCCGGCGCACCGCAGGATCCCTATCTCTGGCTCGAGGACCTCGACAGCCCGCGCGTGCAGGCGTGGGTCGGCGATCAGAATCGACGGACCCTCGATGTGCTCGAACACGATTCGCGCTACGCCGACAATCTCGCGCAGGCGACGGCGCTGGCGAAGACGTCCGATCGGATCCCGATGCCGCGCTTCGAGAACGGCACGGTCGAGAATTTCTGGCAGGACGGTGACCACAAACGCGGCATCTGGCGCGAAACGACGACCGCCGATTACGAAGCGCCGCAACCGAACTGGACCACCCTGCTCGACCTCGACGAGTTGTCGCGAGCCGAGGGCAGGAACTGGGTCTGGCGCGGCGCCGACTGCGACCCGGTCACCCGTCGCCGGTGCCTGATCAGTCTGTCCGACGGCGGCGAGGACGCCGTCTCGGTTCGCGAATTCGACCGCAGCACACGGCAGTTCGTGCCGGACGGGTTCGCGGTGCCGCGCGGCAAGGTGGACCTCACGTTCAGCGACGAGAACACGGTGCTGATCGCGCGGGAATGGCAGCCGGGTGAGATGACGGTCTCCGGCTACCCGTACGTCGTCCGGCAGTGGCGCCGCGGCCAACCTCTCGACGCGGCAACCGAACTCACGCGGGGCGACCGGACCGATCAGCTGTCGACCGCGCCGGTCGTGCTGGACAACGGCGCTGGGCGGCGGCTCGAACTCGTCGTGCGCGGCCGGACCTTCTTCGAACACGACGTCGAGCTGCTCACCGCGTCCGGCCCGGTTCGCACCGCGCTCCCGGCGAAATCGGACTTCGCCGGTATGGTCGGCAACCACCTGCTGGTGTCGCTGCAGCAGGACTGGGTTCTCGGCGCGACGACCTATCCGGCAGGTGCCCTGGTATCGGTGGACGCCGATCGTCTGACCATCGATCCGGACCGTCCGCAGGTGACACCGGTCTACCTCCCGGGTCCGTCGGAGAGTCTGAGCGGTGTGCAGACCACGCGCGACCACGCCGTGGTCACGTCGCTGAAGGACGTGCGTGGTCGCGCCACCGTCTACACACCACGCCCGGACGGCACCTGGTCGGGGACGCCGGTGCCGTTGCCGGACAACGCGACCGTCGACACCGTCACCGCCGATCCGACGGGCGAGCACGCCTATCTCTCGGTGACCTCGTTCCTCGTTCCGACCACACTGTGGAGCGTGGACACCTCCGCCGGCACGGCCCGGCAGGTGAAAAGCACACCGCCGCAGTTCGATTCGTCCCGCTATGTGGTCGAACAGCAGAAGGCGACCTCGGCCGACGGCACCCCGGTGCCGTATTTCGTGGTGCATGCCGCCGATATGGCGTTCGACGGCTCGAACCCCACCCTGATGAACGCCTACGGTGGCTTCGGGATATCGCAGACTCCCGCGTATCAGGCGACGCTCGGCCGGCTCTGGCTCGAGCACGGCGGCGTCTTCGTCCTGGCGAACATCCGCGGTGGCGGCGAATTCGGTCCCGGCTGGCACGAGGCCGCGCGCACCACCCGGCGACAGCGGGCGTTCGACGATTTCGCCGCGGTCGGCAAGGATCTGGTGGCGCGGGGCGTGACCACCTCGCGGCGGCTCGGCATCCAGGGCGGCTCCAACGGCGGGCTGCTCATGGGGGTCGAATTCGTCCAGCATCCGCAGATGTGGAACGCGGTCGACATCCAGGTGCCACTGCTGGACATGATGCGCTACGAGAAGATCGCCGCGGGCGCCTCCTGGGTGGACGAGTACGGCAGCGTCGACGATCCCGCTCAGCGGGCGTTTCTCGAATCCATCTCGCCGTACGGGCAATTGCGGCGCGGTGCGCACTATCCGGAACCGTTCGTCTGGACCACGACCAAGGACGACCGGGTGGGTCCGCAGCACGCCCGCAAGTTCGCCGCGCGGCTGGCGGAATTCGGCGATCCGTATCTGTTCTACGAGGCGGGCGAGGGCGGCCACGGCGCCGGCGCCGACCGGGAGGAACAGGCCCGCACCAGCGCGCTCGAGTACACGTATCTGATGCGGCGACTGATGTAGCCGCCGCGATGCGGTGACCGATCCCACGCCCGATCCGGAAATACCCGGAACAGGGTGGCGGTTCGCCCCGGTATGACCTTTTCTGTGCCCGTGACCGTCCGCGGATACGAACTCGACGTCAACGGCCATCTCAATCAGGCCGTGTACCACCAGTACGCCGAGCACGCCCGCTGGGAGGTGCTGCGCGCGGCCGGTCTGGTCCCGGACAAGATGCGGCTGTCCGGACTCGGTCCGGTGGTCCTGGAATCGACCGTCAAGTATCGGCGGGAACTGCATCTGGGCGACGAGATCACCGTGACCTGCGCATGCCGCTGGGGCGAGGGCAAGGCGTTCTGGATGGACCAGCAGATCCGCAAGCTCGACGGCACCGTCTCCGCGGAGTTCACCGTCGTGCTGGGGCTGATGGATCTCGACGCGCGCAAACTCGTGTCGAACCCGAGTCAGCGGTTCCTGGAACTCGCCGAATCCCCCGATGTGCTCGGTCTGTGAGGCGTTGACAGCTCAACCGAATCGCTTTCGGCGATAGCGCTTTCCACGCCCGGACCCCGGCACCGGGTTTGCACCGGAATTCTTTCGTTGCGAACCGGCCGGGCACCGCGGCGGGCTATGATCCAGTTCACGCTCGACTTCCGGGGCAAATCGCGAGCAGATCGGAGTCCAGCCCATGAACGATGCCGGCCGCCAGGTACCCGGACACACCCGGCCGCACCCGAAACCCCGCCACCCGGCGCCACCGCTGGCCGGCCGCCTGGTCGCCGAATCTCGCGACACCATCAGCGTCCGGGTCGCCGAGGGCATCTGGACCCTCGATCGCGACGACATCCTCCAGCTGCGCGACGAATCGCCGGATTCCGGCACCGCGGAACGCGCGGTCCTCGTCTGGATACGGCCCGGCGCCACAGCCGATTTCACGCAGCGGCGGCGCATTCAGCTCACCGAACGCCCGCTGACACTGCCACCCCGGCCCAGCCCAGCCGTCGGCGACGAGCTGCTGGCCCGCCTGACCGACCAGTGGGCGCGCAAGCTCGACGTCGCACCCACCCCGGGGGCCGCCGGCGCGACGGTGAGCTACAGCCAGACTCGCAGCGGCGGGGGCAGCGACGACGGCACCGCCTGCGACAGCCTGGACTGAGGGGCCGTTTCGATGAGTGCCCGGTCGCCGGGTGCCGTGCTGATCGTCGCCGAGAGCGACGATCTGCACGCCGACGCGATGGGCTCGATGCTGCGGAATATGTACGGGCTCAGTCCGATTCGTCTGGATATGCGCGATTTTCCGCGCGAATGCGGTAGTTTCCGGCTCGACCGCGCCGGCGCCGCTCGGTCGATGTCGCATATCGCCGGTCTCGACGATGTGACCGCCGTCTGGTGGCGCCGCCCCCGGCCGTGCCGGGTGCCCGGCGGTTTCCTCGACGGCGACGACGATTTCCGGCAGGCCGAATGCGACGGGTTCCTGCAGGGTCTGCTGTGGTCGATACCGGCGGTCTGGGTCAACGATCCCGGCGCCGACCGCACCGCCACCCGCAAAATCGTGCAGCTCGACACCGCCCGGCGCAGCGGTTTCGCCATCCCGGAAACGTTGATCACCAACGATCCCGACGAGGCCCGCAGTTTCGTCGATTCCCGCGGCGGGTCGGTGATCTACAAACGGACGGGTACCGGCCGCGCGGAATTCTCCGAAACGCGCATCGTGAGCCGCGAGGATCTCGGCCGATTCGACACCATCCGCTCGGCGCCGACCACCTTCCAGGACTATGTCGAAGCCGAGTGCGATCTGCGGGTGGTGTGGATCGACGGCGTCGAGTGGGCGGTGCGGATCGACTCGCAATCCGGTGCGGGATGGGTGGATTCGCGCCTCGACACCTCGGTGGCCTTCACCCGCGAGCGACTGCCCGCCTCGGTGAGCAAGTCGCTGACCACGCTGATGGGCGCGCTCGGACTGGTGTTCGGCGTGCTCGACATCAGGCTCGGGCTCGACGGCGAGTACTACTTTCTGGAGGTGAACCCGCAGGGGCAGTTCGCCTATCTGGAGATCAAGACCGGGCTGCCGATCTTCGCC
The DNA here is from genome assembly GCF_000308375.1 of Nocardia aobensis NBRC 100429. Lineage (GTDB taxonomy): Bacteria > Actinomycetota > Actinomycetes > Mycobacteriales > Mycobacteriaceae > Nocardia > Nocardia aobensis. The sequence continues at coordinate 9,697 of NZ_BAFQ01000116.1, forward strand.
AGTCTCGCCCAGTTCCTCGTCCTCGGTGAGGCGATGGTGTCGGGCTGACCGGTATCACGACCGGTCGAGGTCGGCCAGCAGGATGCGCGCGATCCGGTCCAGTTCGCCGCGGTCGCGCGCCGACAATCCGGACAGCAGGCGCGTCTCGTTGTCGGTGTGTGCCGTGACGACCTCGTCGACGCGGGCGCGGCCGGCCTCGGTCAGGGCGACCCGGACCGCGCGGCGGTCGGCGCGATCGGCGATACGTCGCACCAGTCCGGCCGATTCCAGGCGGTCCAGGCGGCCGGTCATTCCGGCGCGCGACAACATCAACGTGTCGGCCAGGACCGACGGGGTCAGTTCGAACGGTTCACCCGAACGACGCAGTGCCGCAAGCACATCGAACTCGCCGCGCTGCAGCCCGTGCGCGGTGAACACCGCGTCGATCTCGCGTTCGGCGAGGACGTACAGGCGGCCGAGGCGGCCGAGCACCGCCATCGCCGTGAGATCCAGGTCGGGCCGTTCCCGCTCCCACTGCGCCACGATCGCATCCACCGCATCGGTCTGTCGTCCAGCCATGGACACATACTATTCGACGGGATATAGTTCGGTAGCGAACTATCCGATAGCGAACTACTTGGGAGATCCGATGACGACCGAACCCCGCATTCCCGCCGCCATCGTCCAGCCCGCCGAGGCCGAGGTGCGCAAGACCGACGCGGTGACCATGCGCCTGCTGCTGGATTCCGACCGCACCGGCGGCAGCGTCAGCACGCTCGAGGTCACGATGGCGCCCGGCGCCGACGGCGCGACTCCGCACTACCACACGCTGTCCGACGAGCTGTTCTACGTCGCCGAGGGCGAATTGCAGGTGCTCGCGGGCGACGAGATCACGACCGTCGCCGCGGGCGGCGCGATCACGGTGCCGCGGTTCATGCCGCACGCCTTCGGCGCCGCACCCGGTTCACCGGCGCGGATCCTGATCGCACTGACCCCCGCCGTGCAGCGCTTCGGCTACTTCCGGCTGCTCGAGCGGGTGGCCTCCGGGGAGGCCACCCTCGCCGAACTCGCCGCTACCCAGGACAAGTACGACAACCACTTCGTCGACGCGCCGAACTGGTGGGCCGAACGCAACGCCCACCGCGCGTGAACCCGAGCGTAGAGCGGCACGAGACGCCGACGGCCGCGGAAGCCGGTCGGGCGAGTGGGCGGGTCAGGGCTTGCTGACCGCTTTGCGCCGGTTGGCACCACCCCGGCTGCGGAGTTGCACATGCGACTCCACGAGCACGTTGTGAATGAATCCGTACGAGCGGCCGGTCTCCCGCGCCAGCGAACGAATGCTGGCGCCCGCCTCGTATTGCTTCTTCAGCTGGGTTTGCAGCCGGTCGCGCGACTTGCCCGTGACGCGCGTGCCCTTACCCAACATCGACTTCCCCTGTGCGGGCCTGTCACTCATGGCTTCCTCCGGTCGCCGTGCAGCCTCATTCCAGGCTAGACACTCGACTCGCAGTGATCAACGCCTCACTGTGATGAAACTCACCGATTGCGAGGATCTTTCGGCGTGTCTCGGCGCGTCGCAGGAAGCATTCGCCACGCTCAGGCCAGCTGAATCAGTTCCAGGTAGTCCTGCGACCAGTGATCCTCGGTGCCGTCGGGCAGCATGATCACCCGTTCCGGATTCAACGCCTCGGCCGCACCCGGGTCGTGGGTGACCAGAACGACCGCGCCCGCATAGCTGCGCAACGCGTCGAGAACCTGTTCGCGCGAGACCGGATCGAGGTTGTTGGTGGGCTCGTCGAGCAGCAGCACGTTGGCCGCCGAGGAGACCAGGCCGGCCAGCGCCAGCCGGGTCTTCTCGCCGCCGGACAGGGTGCCGGCCGGCTGATCGAGCTGCGGGCCGGTGAACATGAACGCACCCAGCAACCCGCGCAGATCCTGCTCCCCCGCGTCGGGAGCCGCGTGGCGGATGTTCTCCCAGACGGTGGCGTTGTCGTCGAGGGTGTCGTGCTCCTGGGCGAAATACCCGATGCGCAGCCCGCGTCCCGGATCGATCTGTCCGGCGGTCAGCGGCTCGACGCCCGCGAGCAGACGCAGCATGGTCGTCTTACCCGCGCCGTTGAGGCCGAGGATCACGACCCGGCTGCCCTTGTCGATGGCCAGGTTCACGCCGGTGAAGATTTCCAGCGATCCGTAGAGCTTGGTGAGGTTGGTGGCCATCAGCGGCGTCTTGCCGCAGGGAGCGGGTTCGGGGAACTTGATGCGGGCCACCTTGTCGGCCACGCGCACGTCGTCGAGCTCGGAGAGCATGCGCTCGGCGCGCTTGACCATCTGGTGTGCCGCAGCGGCTTTCGTCGCTTTCGCGCCGAGTTTGGCGGCCTGCTGCTTGAGCGCGGAGGCCTTCTTCTCCGCGTTGGCCCGCTCGCGGACCCGGCGCTGTTCGTCGGTGGCGCGGGCGTCGAGATACTTCTTCCAGCCCATGTTGTAGATGTCGGCCTCACCGCGCACGGCGTCGAGGAACCACACCCTGTTCACCACGTCGGCGAGCAGGTCGACATCGTGGGAAATGACGATCAGGCCGCCGTCGTGGTTCTGCAGAAAGCCGCGCAGCCAGGTGATGGAGTCCGCGTCGAGGTGGTTGGTGGGCTCGTCGAGCAGCAGCGTGGTGTCGGATTTGCCGCCGGAGCCGTCGGAGGCGGAGAACAGGATCCGCGCCAGCTCGATGCGGCGGCGCTGACCGCCCGACAGGGTGCGCAGCGCCTGGCCCAGCACCCGATCCGGCAGACCGAGGCTGTGGCAGATGCGGGCGGCCTCGCTCTCGGCGACGTAGCCGCCCAGCGCCGAGAATCGCTCCTCGAGCCGGCCGTACTTGCGCACCGCCTTCTCGCGTTCGGCGTCGTCGACGACCTCGGCCATCAGGGCCTGCTGCTTCTCCATATCGCGGATCAGCTTGTCGAGCCCGCGCGCCGAGAGCACCCGGTCGCGGGCCAGCACGTCGAGATTTCCCTCACGCGGATCCTGCGGCAGATAGCCGATTTCGCCCGAACGAATCACCTTGCCGGCGTAGGGTTCTCCTTCACCGGCCAGGATGCGCAGCGTGGTGGTCTTGCCCGCGCCGTTGCGGCCGACGAGACCGATCCGATCACCGGCCTGCACCCGCAGCGCCGAACCCGGCGCGGTGAGCAGGGTGCGGATTCCGGCCCGGACCTCCAGGTCGGTCGCGGTGATCACAACAGTCTCCTAGCACGGTAAGGGGGCGAACGGTTCGATTGTGCATCCCTCGGACACACCAGAACCACCCATTCTACCGGCTCTCGACGGTCACTCGGCCACCACCCGCAGGGTGCGCAACGTCGGATCGGCGGGATCGGGCACATTCATCCCGTTCTCCACTCCGGACCGCAGGTAGTCCACGACTGCGGCGTCGACCAGTTCCCCGGGCACGATCGCCTCTCGTGGATACCTATGGTGATCGGGTACCGCTCAGCGCAGGGCCGGCAGTACTTCCTTCTCGTATGCGGTGAAGAAGCCCTCCAGATCCGGTCCGATCTGGCCGACGTAGACCTCGTCCGCGCCGGCTTCCACACACGTGCGCAGCTGATCGATATGGCGCTGCGGGTCCGGCCCGGCGGCGAAGTGCCGCCGTGACGCCTCGCGATCGAGCAACGACATCGCGTCCTCGAAATCGGCGGGGCGCGGCAGGGTCTGGCCCAGCTGGCCCGGCAGCAGTTCGTTGGCCCACAGCCGATGCGCGGCGTCGACCCCGGACTCCTCGTCGGCCGCCCAGCTCACCTTGGTGCCCATCTGCACCGGTTTGGCGCCTCCGCCGCTGTCGCGGAACAGGCCGACCAGCTCCGCGTCGGGCATGCTCGTGCAGTAGCCGTCGCCGATGCGCGCCGCCAATTCCGTTGCCTGCGGGCCGAATCCGGACACATAGATCGGCACCGGCCGTTCCGGCAGGGTGTAGATCCGCGCCTCCTGCACCTCGTAGTGCTCGCCGCGGTAGGTCACCAGATCACCGCGATGCAGGCGGCGGATCACGTCAACGGCTTCGGCCAGCATCTGCAGCCGCTCCCCCGGCGGGGGCCACGGATCGCCGAAGATGTGCTCGTTGAGCGCCTCACCGCTGCCGACGCCGAGCACGAAGCGGCCGTCGAGTTGCACGGCGGCGGTGGCCGCGGCCTGGGCGATGATCGCGGGGTGGATGCGCACCGTCGGGCAGGTCACGGCCGTGGTGATCGGCAGCGACGTGGCCTGGGACAACGCGCCGATCGTGCCCCAGACGAACGGGCTGTGCCCCTGGGCGTCGTTCCAGGGATGAAAGTGATCGGAAATCCACAGCCGCTCGAAACCGGCCTGCTCCGCGCGCTGGGCCTGCTCGACGAGTTCCTTCGGCCCGAATTGTTCGCTGGCGAGAAAATATCCGATGGCTGCCATGTCCGGCGGTTACCCAGCAGCCGCGCCGGTATTCGGCCGCCCGCGCGCACCATCTCACCGGTGAGCGGCACTCTCGACCGAATATTTTCCGGCCGAGTCGGCGAGCCGCATTCCGTGCCCGGAGCCCCGGCCGGTCGCGAGCGCCCCGTCGCGGACGCCGGGCACACCGTCGACCAGCAGTGGTTCCAGGCGGCTGTGGTCGATGAACCATTCCACGTGGCGCAGGTGGGCGAACGAGGACACGATCGGCGCGTGCAGCGCGGGCGCGCAGTGCGCGGAGATGTCGAGGCCGTGCGCGGCGGCGAGCGCCGCGCATTCCAGGAAGCCGCTGTAGCCGCCGCAGCGGGTCACGTCCAGTTGCAGACAGTCCACCGAGCCGATCAGCGCGGCCGCGTCGTAAGGGCGGTAGACGTATTCGCCGGCGGTCACATCGCAGCGCAGCGCCGCGCGCAGCATCGCCAGACTGGGGGGATCGTCACTGGTGACGGGCTCTTCGAACCAGATCACACCGTGCCGGTCCAGTTCCGTGCCGACCCGGCGGGCCAGGGCGGTGGAGTAGGCGCCGTTCGCGTCGACCATCAGGCGGGCACGGTCGCCGAGCAGCCCGTTCGCGAAGGACACCCGCTCGAGATCCCGATCGGTCCGCTCGCCGCGGTCCTCGCCGATCTTGATCTTGACCCATCGGCATCCCGCCGCCAGCCAGCCGTCGATCTGCTCGCCCAGCTCGTCGTCGGTGAGAGTGGTGAAACCCCCCGAACCGTAGACCGGGGTCGCCGGTCGCACGGCACCGAACAGCCGGCTCAGCGGCACATCGAGCAGGCGCGCCTTCAGATCCCACAGGGCGATATCGACGGCGCTGAGCGCATGGGCGACGACCGCGGCGGTGCCCAGATTGCGGCAGGCGCGCTGCATCCGGATCCGGCAGTCGCCGATGTCGAACGGCGAACGCCCGGCCAGGACCGGCGCGAGCACCTCGCGCACGATCGCGGCGGTGGCGCCGCCGCTGTAGGTCCACCCCAGTCCGGTCCGCCCGCCCGCGTCGATTTCCACGGTCACCGCGGTGGTCGCCTCCCACCGCAAGGTGCCGTCGGCTTCCGGCTCCGGCGTCGGGAAGCGGTAGACCCCCACCCGGACCACCTCGTCGATGGTCGCCGTCACTTCCGGTCCTTCGCCGCCAGCGCCTCGGCCAGCAGTTCGACGGCGTGGCGGGGATCGGCGTCCGGTTGCAGCTGTCTGATCTGGGTGCGGCAGCTGAACCCGTCGGCGAGCACCACGGTGCCCGGATCGCGCTCGCGCACGGCCGGCATCAACTTGTCCTCCGCACAAGCCACCGAGACGTCGTAGTGGCCGCGTTCGAAGCCGAAATTGCCTGCCAGACCGCAACATCCGGCATCGAGGACCTCGACGTCGGCACCGGTCGAGGACAGCAGTTCCCGATCGGTGTCGTAGTGCATGATCGCGTGATGGTGGCAGTGCGGCTGCACCATCGCCGCGGTGTCGACGTGCGGCGGGGTCCAGTCCGGCGCCCGTTCGGCCAGCAGTTCGGCCAGTGTGTAGGTCTGTTTCGACAACCGCTCGGCATCCTGGTCGCCGTAGAGCAGTTCGGGCAGATCGGCCCGGAACACGGCCGCGCAGCTGGGCTCGAGGACGACGACCGGTGTGCTGTCGCGCAACTGTGGCGCCAGTACCCGCAGCGTGCGGCGCAGCACCCGTTTGGCGGTGGGCAGCTGCCCGGTCGAAATCCAGGTCAGGCCGCAGCAGACCGTGCGCTCGGGCACGATCACGGAGAAGCCCGCGGCCTCCAGCACCGTCACCGCGGCTTCGCCGATGCCCGGTTCGAAGTTGTTTGTGAACGTGTCGGGCCACAGCAGCACCGTGCCGCGCTCCCCCGTAGTGGAGCTCGTATGGTCGCGGAATGCCCGGGTGAACCGGGTGCGGGCGAAGCGCGGCATCTCTCGTTGCCGCGCGATGCCGCCCGCCGCCGAGACCAGGCGCCGCAGGCCCGGGGTGTGAGTCACCGCGTTGGCGAGCGGAGCCACCGAAGTGCCCAGCCGGGCCCACAGCGGAATCCAGCCCATCGAATAGTGGGCCATCGGCCGGACCTGGTGTTCGTAGTGGTGGGACAGGAATTCGGCCTTGTAGGTGGCCATGTCGACATCGACCGGGCAGTCGCTGCGACATCCTTTGCAGGCCAGGCACAGATCGAGCGCGTCGCGGACTTCGGTGGACCGCCAGCCGTCGGTGATCGCCTCACCCTGCAGCATTTCGAACAACAGCCGGGCCCGGCCGCGGGTGGAATGCTCCTCCTCGCGCGTGGCGCGGTAGCTGGGACACATCACCCCGCTGCTCTCGCCGCGGCATTTGCCGACGCCCACACAGCGTCCGGCCGCCTCGCTGAACCGGTGGTCGTCGTCGGGAAAGGCGAAGTGCGTCACCGGTTCCCACGGCCGGTAGGCGCTGCCCTGACGCAGATCCGAATCCAGCCGGTGCGGCTCGACGACCTTGCCCGGATTCATCCGATTGCGCGGGTCGAACAGCGCCTTCACCTCACCGAAAGCGCGAACCACCTTGTCGCCGAACATGATCGGCAACAGTTCCGCGCGCGACTGGCCGTCGCCGTGCTCCCCGGACAGCGACCCGCCGTAGCTGCTCACCAGACGCGCGGCACGTTCGACGAAGCGCCGGTAGTGCGCGATTCCGTCGGCGGTGCGCAGGTCGAACGGAACGCGGGTGTGCACACAGCCGTGACCGAAATGCCCGTAGAGCGAACTGGATTCATAGCCGAATTCGTCGAGCAGCGCGTCGAAGTCGCGCAGGTAGTCGCCGAGCCGCTCGGGCGGGACCGCGGCGTCCTCCCAGCCCTCGTGCGTTTCCGGGCCGTCGGGCGGATAGGCGGTGGCGCCCAGTCCGGCCTCGCGGGCGGCCCACACCTCGGCCTCGCGGTCGGGATCGTCGAGGATGGTGGAACTCGCCTCGGTGGCGCGCTCGAGGTCGGCGATCATCTTCTTCGCCCGCGCGTCGGCCTCTTTCTGGTCGTCGCCGTCGAATTGCACCATCAGCCAAGCCTTCCCGTCGGGCAGCTGCGAGATGGCCTTCGCCGCGAGGTGCCGGCTGTGCTCCAGTTCGACCAGACGATGGTCCAGGCCCTCGAGCGCGGCCGGATCGTGCGGCAGGATCCGGGAGACCGCGTCGGCGGCGTGATAGACGTCGGGGAAGCCGAGGACGGCCATCGCTTTCGCGGCCGGCACCCGCACCAGCTCGATCTCCGCGCGCAGGACGGTCACCAGGGTGCTCTCGCTGCCGACGAGGAACTTCGCGATATCGAATCCCCGCTCCGGCAGCAGCGCGTCGAGGTTGTAGCCGGAGACGCGGCGCGGAATGTCGGGATAGGCCGCGCGGATGTCGTCGGCGTAGCGGTCCCGGATCTCCCGCAGGCGCCGGACCAGCTCGTCGGCCTCCGGATTCGTGCCCGGGATCGGATCCTCGGCACCAACCCAGGCGCGCAACCCGTCGTAGGTGAGGATCTCGAGCCGGCGCACCGAATCGACCATCTTGCCGTAGGCCTGTGCGGTGGCACCGCACGAGTTGTTGCCGATCATCCCGCCGATCGTGCAGCTGACGTGGGTCGAGGGCTTGGGCCCGACCATCAGCCCGGACGACTTCAGCTGCTGATTGAGCGGGTCGAGCGCGATACCGGGTTCGACCACGGCCGTGCGGGTTTCGGCGTCCACGGCGAGCAGCCGGTGGCAGTATTTGGTCCAGTCGATGACGACCGCCGTATTGCAACTCTGACCGGCGAGGCTGGTGCCGCCACCGCGCGAGAGCAACGGGACGTCGTGGTCGCGGCAGATGCCGACCGCGACCGCGGCGGCTTCCGGTGTGCGCGGAACGACAACGCCCAGCGGCAGGGCGCGATAGTTCGAGGCGTCGGTGGAATAGGTGGCGCGAGTTCCCGAATCGAAACGGACCTCCCCGTCGACCGCCTCCTTCAGTGCGGTCTCGAGCGCCTGCATCGGCCATCGGTCTCGATTCGAGCCGCGGTGCGGGCGGGCCGTGCGATCCGACATCGTCATTCGTGCACCCCTGTCGTGGTCGGCCGGATTGTCGTGCGGCCGCACCTCGCCAGCGGGCGGCCGGACACCGCGCGAATACCCGGCCGACCGCAGGTCACACCCACCGAACCGGACACGCTGCCGGGCGATCCCCTGCCGCATAACGCCGCCCGTCCCGGGTACGCGTCAGATGCGACGCCCGCGCGATATGCCCTCGGGCGCCGGACAACCGCGCGAGGAGAGGAGACCGAGTGAGCGCACAGTCACCGGTAGTGGTGGTCACCGGAGCCAGCGCCGGAATCGGGCGCGCCACCGCACGGCGCTTCGCCGCCGACGGGGCGCGCGTGGCGCTGCTGGCCCGTGGGCGCGCCGGACTCGACGCCGCCGCGAAAGACGTCGAGCAGGCCGGTGGTGCGGCACTGCCGATTCCGACCGACGTCGCCGACCACGACGCCGTCGAGGCGGCCGCCGACCGCGTCGAGCAGCAGTGGGGTCCGATCGACTTCTGGGTGAATTCGGCGTTCACCTCGGTCTTCGCGCCCTTCACCGAGATCGAGCCGGAGGAGTTCCGCCGCGTCACGGAGGTGACCTATCTCGGGTCGGTGCACGGGGTGATGGTGGCGCTGGCCCGGATGCGCCCACGCGATCGCGGCACCATCGTCCAGGTCGGGTCGGCGCTCGGCGAACGCGCGATTCCGCTGCAATCGGCCTATTGCGGCGCCAAACACGCGGTCAACGGATTTCTCGAGGCGGTGCGGGTGGAGTTGATGCACGAGCGCAGTGGCGTGCACGTGACGATCGTGCAGGCACCGGCGGTCAACACACCCCAATTCTCCTGGGTGCGTTCACGTTTGCCGAAGAAGCCGCAGCCGGTGCCGCCGATCTACCAGCCCGAGGTGGTGGCCGACACCATCGCCTTCGCCGCCGAGCATCCCGAGCGCAAGCAGTACTGGGTCGGCGCGAGCACGGTCGGCACCGTCGTCGCGCAGCGGCTCGCGCCCGCGGTGCTGGATCGCTATCTGGCACGCACCGGCTACGACTCACAGCAGACCGACGCCGACGAATCCGAGCGGCCGGACAACCTGTGGCGCCCCGTCGACGACGAACACGGCCACGACTTCGGCGCCCACGGTGACTTCGACGGCCGAGCTCACCGGCACAGTCCGCAGGCGTGGATGTCGCGCTGTGTCGAATCGGTGGCCGGTTCGGTCGCCCGGATGGCCCGGCACTGACCCAGCCATCGGCCCCGCCGGCCGCGGTTGAGCACGGCAACCGCGGGTACCCGCCCGGCGACCAGGGGGCACGCTGCACATCCCCGCGGGCTCGACACGGAGAGGACAGGACAGATATGGCGCAACAGGTTGCTGACTACGTCGTGGCCCGGCTCAACGAATGGGGCGTGAAAGAGGTATTCGCCTATCCCGGAGACGGAATCAACGGTCTCGTGGCCGCTTTCGGCCGCACCGACGACCGGCCGACGTTCGTCCAGGCCCGGCACGAGGAGATGGCGGCGTTCTCGGCCACCGGCTACGCGAAATTCAGCGGGCACGTCGGTGTGTGCATGGCCACCTCCGGTCCGGGCGCGATCCATCTGCTCAACGGCCTCTACGACGCCAAACTCGACCACGTTCCGGTGGTGGCGATCATCGGCCAGACCGCGCGCAGCGCGATGGGCGGCAGCTATCAGCAGGAGATCGACCTGCAGAGCCTGTACAAGGACGTGGCCTCCGAATATCTCGTCGAGGTCAACGTCGCCGAACAGCTGCCCAACGCCCTCGACCGGGCCTTCCGCACGGCCTGGACCCGGCGCGCACCCACCGCGGTGATCATTCCGGCGGATCTGCAGGAGGAGACCTACGAGCCGCCACAGCACGAATTCAAGCAGGTGCCGTCGAGCCCGCCCGCCGAGATGCATTCGGTGGTCGTTCCGGCGCGCGCGGAGATCGAGCGCGCCGCGGAGGTGATCGGAGCCGGTTCCAAGGCCGCGATCCTGGTCGGCCAGGGCGCCCGCTCGGCCGCGCGCGAGGTGACCGAACTCGCCGAGATCACCGGTGCCGGCGTCGCCAAGGCGCTGCTCGGCAAGGATGTGCTGCCCGACGATCTGCCGTTCGTGACGGGCCCGATCGGGTTGCTGGGCACCCGCCCCAGCTACGAGCTGATGCGTGATTGCGACACTCTGGTCATCGTCGGTTCGAACTTCCCCTACAGCCAATTCCTGCCGCCGCTGGATCAGGCCCGTGCCGTGCAGATCGATATCGACGGCACCATGATCGGCATGCGGTATCCGACCGAGGTGAACCTCGTCGGTGACGCGAAAGCCACACTGGCCGAGATCATTCCGCTGCTGAAGCCGGTCAGCGACCGGTCCTGGCGGGAGACGATCGAGTCGAATGTGGCGCGCTGGTGGGAGACCGTGGAGCGGCAGGCGTTGCTTACCGCCGAACCGGTCAACCCCATGCGGGTGGTCTGGGAACTGTCGCAGCAGATTCCGGGCAACGCCATCGTCACCGCCGACTCCGGCTCCTCCACCAACTGGTACGCGCGCTGCCTGAAATTCCACGGCAGCATGCGCGGCTCGCTGTCGGGCACACTGGCCACCATGGGGCCCGGTGTGCCGTATGCGATCGGCGCGAAGTTCGCCCATCCGGATCGCCCGGTGATCGCGCTCGTCGGCGACGGCGCGATGCAGATGAACGGATTGGCCGAATTGATCACCATCGCCCGCTACACCGAACAGTGGAGCGATAAGCGACTGGTGGTGTGCGTCTTCCACAACAACGACCTCAACCAGGTGACCTGGGAGCTGCGGTCCATGGGCGGTTCGCCCAAATTCGAGGATTCGCAGTCACTTCCGGACATTTCGTACGCGGACGCCGCGCGCTGCTTCGGCCTCGCGGCGATCGAGGTCGACGATCCGGAGCAGTTGGCCGGGGCCTGGGAACGGGCGCTGACCGCGGATCGCCCGACCCTGCTGGACGTGCGCTGCGATCCCGAGGTTCCGCCGATACCACCGCACGCCACCTGGGATCAGATGAAGGCGACCGCGGAGGCCGTGCTGCGCGGCGACCCGAACGCCTGGCATCTGGTCACTCAGGGCATGAAGACCAAGGCACAGGAGTTCCTGCCCGGGCGCGGTTCGGGCGGCGACGACTAGGTCATTCGCGGGCGGCGCCCCAATCGGTCAGCGAATGCCTGGCGTGCCGTAGGGCGCACCGGAACTCCGCACGGTCACCGCGGGGCGCCACGGTGTCGAACAGGGCGGCCGCCACCGCCGCTACAACCGCGATGATCAGCAGAGTTGTCATATCGGCCAGTCTGCGACGACCGGCCACGAAACAACAGAGCCACTACCACATCACTGGCCCGGAAGCCGGGCATCGGACCTGCGCCCGATGCCCGGCTTCCGCTGCGCAACCGGCACGCGGGTAGGTATCATCGGCTCCCGGACCTCAGATCATGGTTCGGCCCAACGCTTTTGGCATCACGACTGGTGACGGCTGCCGCCGTCGACGTCCACCACGACCGTTTGGAGTTGTCTTCTGTGACCACGCCGCATTCGCTGGAATCGCCGTCGAACAGGTGTCCCGTGGCACACAGTTCACCGATCGCCGCGGACGGACCGCGTGTTCCCCTCTACACCGAGGAATTCGCCGTCGACCCGCGCGGCGGATACGAGCGGATGCGCGCCCACCACCGCTCCTTCGCTCCGGTCGAACTCGCTCCCGGCGTGCCGGCGACACTCGTGATCGGTTATCAGGCCGCGCTGCGGATTCTCAACGATCCCGAGCATTTCCCCGCCGACCCGCGGGCCTGGCAGCGCACCGTACCGGCGGACAGCCCGATCCTGCCGATGCTCGGCTGGCGCCCGAATGCCTTGCGCAGCAGCGGCCCCGACCACGCGCGGTTCCGCGCCGCCAATGTCGCCGCCATCGACGGGGTCGACCTGCACACACTGCACACCGTCGTCGAGCGGGTCGCGATCCCGCTGATCAACTCGTTCACCGTCGACGGCCAGGCCGACCTGCTGACCCAGTACATTCGCCCGCTGGCGTTCACCAGCCTGAACACGATGCTGGGCATCGAACCCGATATCGCCGAGCGGGTCGCGGCCGGGCTGGCGCCCATCTTCGACGTCACCGGTGACGCGGCGGCGGGCAACCGGATGCTGGCGGCCGCCCTGCAGGAACATACCGACCGCAAGCGCGCCCACCCCGGCGACGACATCACCTCCCGGCTGATCGCGCACGAGAGCGCCCTCGACGACGAGGAGGTGATCAATCAGCTGGTGAGCCTGTATGGCGCGGGTATCGAACCGCAGCTGCATCTGGTCGCCAACGCCCTGCTGCTGATGATGACCGACGAGCGGTTCTCCGGAAATCTGCTCGGCGGCACCCTCACCACCCGCGACGCCCTGGACTGGGTACTGTTCAACAACCCGCCGCTGGCGAACTACTGCGCGAGCTACCCGCGCCAGCCGATGCTCATCGACGATGTGTGGCTACCGGCGAATCAGCCCGTGCTGATCGGCATCGCGGCCTGCAACAACGATCCGCAGGTGCGCGAGGGCGATCGCAACGGCAACCGCTCCCATCTGTCGCTGGGCGCCGGGCCGCACGCCTGCCCGGCCCGCCGGATCGCGTACCTGATCGCCCAGGACACCGTAGATCAGCTGCTGGACGCGCTGCCCGATATCGAGCTGGCGGTTCCGGTGACGGAATTGCACTGGCGCCCAGGCCCTTTCAACCACGCACTGGCCGCACTGCCGGTCACCTTCCCACCGTCCCCGCCGCTGCAGAGCCCGTTCGCCTGACCCGGCTGCGCCGTTCGCCCAGCACGGTTGCGCCATTCGCACGACGGGCGTGCGGACCGCGCGCGGGTTACCGTCGTGACATGCACACCCTCGTGATGACCGGCGCGACTCGCGGAATCGGCCGGATCGCCGCCCGGGAGATCCTGCGCACCGCGCCGGATACGCGACTTCTGGTGCTGGCACGCGGCGAGTCCGGACCGCAGGTGTGTGCGGAACTGTCCGGGGCGGGTTACGCGGCCTCGCATGTGGAGGCCGATCTCGCCTCGCTGACCGGTATTCGCTCGGCGGCGCGGCGAATTCACGAACTGCTCGATCGCGGCGAGGTGCCGCCGCTGGCCGGGTTCGTCGGCAATGCCGGTATGCAGTACACCGAGGCGACCATCGCGACCGAGGACGGGCTCGAGGCCACCTTCGCGGTCAACGTCGTGGCCAACCATCTACTGCTGCGCCTGCTCGGCGACCGCTTCGTGGTGCCCTCACGCATCGTAATCACCGTCAGCGACACCCATTTCGGCGATCTGCGGCACAACCTGGGCATGGTGCCCGGCCCGGTGTGGCACTCCCCCGATGTGCTGGCCCACCCCGGCGCCTTCGCCGATCCGTCGAGTACGGCCGCGGGCCGGACCGCGTACTCGACGAGCAAGCTGGCCATGATCTACCTGGTCCACGAATACGCGCGCCGGCTTCCGGCCGGAATCGACATCCTCTCCTACAATCCGGGTTTCGTCCCCGGCACCGGTTTGACCCGCAACGCCGGGCCGTGGGAGCGCTTCGCCGTCCGCCGCCTCGCACCCGCGCTCACCTGGACGCCGCTGGCGAGCACGCCGAAGACGGCGGGCCGGCGCCTCGCCGACGTGGTCACCGGAGCGGTCCCGGCCGATTCCGGCAGCTACATCGATCGCTACCGGGTCGCCGAATCGTCGCCGGAGTCCTACGATCCGGCGCGCGAACGCGATGTGTGGGAGTGCGCCGAACGTCTCACCGCCGCGCATCCGGCCTGAGCCGCCGCACCCTCCGCTAGCGTGATGCCACCGAACGGAAGGAACACCGGTGAAAGTGCATCTGCAGGTGGAGGGTTCGCCGCTGCGTGCCCGCGACAGCGCTCGCGCGATCGCCGCGCTCGGCGCCGACGGCATCTTCTCCTTCGAGGGCCCGCACGACGTATTCGTGCCGCTGGTTCTCGCCGCCGCGGAGACCGATCTGCGCCTGATGACCAATGTCGCCATCGCCGGGCCGCGTAGTCCGCTGCACCTGGCGCACACCGCCTACGATCTGCAGGCGCTCAGCGGCGGACGGTTCCGGCTGGGGCTGGGGTCGCAGATCCGGGTGCACATCGAGAAGCGGTACGGCAGCCGGTGGGAACGTCCGGCCGCGCGCACCGGCGAATCGGTCGCGGCGGTGAAGGCCATCCTCGCCGCATGGGAAGGCCACGCCCCCTTGGATTTCCGGGGCGAATTCTTCACCCATACGCTGATGCCGCCGACCTTCGATCCCGGCCCGAATCCGTTCGGCCCGCCGCCGGTGCTGATGGGCGCGCTCGGACCGGTGATGACCCGAACCGCCGCCGAGGTGGCAGACGGACTGTTGGTCATGCCGTTCAACAGCGCCGCGCATTTCACCGGGCGCACGGTGCCGGCGCTGCGGCGCGGGCTGGCCGAATCGGGCCGCACACTCGATGAATTCGAGGTGGTCGCCCAGGCCATGGTCGCGCTGGGCCGTACCGCCGGTGAGCTGGCCGCCGCGGTCGACGCGGTCGCGCGGCTCATCGCCTTCTACGCCTCCACCCCGGCCTACCGCCCGGTGCTCGACGCCGAGGGCTGGGGTGAGGTGCAACCCGAACTCAACGCCCTGTCGAAGCAGGGCCGCTACGCCGAGATGCGGGCGCTGATCACCGAGCCGATGGTCCGCACCATCGCCCTGGTCGGGTCCCCCGCCGAATGCGCGGCGCAGGCCCACGCCCGCTTCGGCGACTACGCCCGCGACATCTGCTGTTACTTCCCGGGCTACGACCCCTCGGCCGGCGACGTGGCCGAGTTCGTGGCCCGGGTGCAGTCCTCGGAATAATGCACAGAAATCGACTTCTCATTCAGTGGAAACTGGATTCTCACATGTCTATCATGTGATTCACCGCACTCAGGCCGCAGCGAGCCGACGCACGGGTGGCGGTGAAGGAGAAGAACTACCCATGGCAACCGCGACCACCAGCGTCGAAAGCCCCGATGACAACGACACCGGACGCCTGGAGAACGCCTCCACGCTCCGTGTCGTTCTCATCATCGTGGCGATCGTCGCGAGCACCGAGATCGTCCCGTTCCATTTCACGTTCATCAGTCTCAGCGCCCGCTTCATCGGTGAATCCTTCCCCGAGCAGAACGCCGGCCAGCTCACCTGGCTGACCACGTTGTACTCACTGATCGGCGGCGTAGCGGTACCGGTCTTCGGCAAATTGTCCGATCTGGTCGGCAAGAAGAAGATCATCCTGTTCTGCCTGCTGCTGTCGATCCTGGGCTGCCTCATCGACGCGCTGACCTCGAACTGGACGCTGATGCTGCTCGGGCGCGGACTACAGGGGCTCGCCTTCCCCGCGATCTTCGTGTCCTACGGCCTGATCCGCGATCTCGCACCGCGCCGCCATCTGAACATGGCGATCGCACTCGCGGGCGGCGGCACCGGTGTGGGCGCGATCCTGGGTCCGGTCATCGGCGGCCTCCTCACCGACCACTACAGCTGGCGTTCCTTGTTCTGGTTCTGCGTGATCTGGACCGTGGTGACGATTCTGCCGCTGGCGCTGTTGGTTCCCGAGACCAAACTGCGCGCCAAGGTCAAGATCGATCTGCTCGGTGCGGTGCTGCTCGGCGCCGGTATCGCCGGTGTGCTCATCTATCTCAGCAACGGCGCCACCTGGGGCTGGGGTGAGCTGTCGGCGCTGGCCTGGCTCATCGGCGGCGTGGTCCTGCTGATGGCGTTCTACGTCTGGGAGCTGATCACCCCGGAACCGATCATGGATCCGAAGTTGTTGCGCGCCCCGCGCTTCGCCGGAATTCTCGCCGCGGCCTTCCTGTCCGTGGGCGTCATGCAGGGTCTGTCCTACGCGATGGGCTATCTCGCGGAGACTCCCGGCGGGGCCGAGGGCGAGGCGATCAAGAAGCAGATCGTCGACGGAGCGGCCGCCGAAGCCGCGAAGCAGGCCTCCGAGCAGATGCACATCCAGGTTCCCACATCGGCTGTCACCCAGTACTTCTCGGTGGAGGGCACCCTGCCCGGTTTCGGTCTGACGCTACTGCAGTTCACCGTGCAGGCCATGCTGGGCCTGGCGCTGGTGTACGTGCTCGTCGCCCCGCTGTGCGGCTGGATGTCGACCCGGATCGGGTTGCTCAAGCCCTACCTCGCCTCGACCATCGCGTTCGTGATCGGCTGTCTGCTGTTCGCCCGTTTCCACGACAGCGTGTGGCAGATGGCACTGATCGCCCTGATCGTCGGTGTCGGTGCGGGAGCGTATCTGGGCACCCTGCCCAATATGGTGGTGGAGGCGGTGCCGCAGGAACAGCAGGGCATCAGCGCCGGAATGTACGGCGCCTTCAACAGTTTCGGCACCGCGGCCGCCACCGCCGCCGTCGCGGCGGTCATGTCGGCCAATCCGCTGATTCTGCACATCAACGCTCCCGGACACGTCGAGGAACGTAAACTGAACAGCGGTCCGCTGGCGCAGCTGCCGGACGGCGCCGCGTATACGAACATCTTCTACGTGTTCGCCGGCGCATCCGCGCTCGCCTTCGTCCTGGCGCTGCTGTTGCTGCGCTACTACAACCGGCCGAGCACCGGAGGTACCGCCCACTGAGCCGAAACCCGTTCGCGCCGTAGGTATTTCGCATCGGGCCGCAGGAGGGCACATGACCGCGAACTCACCGAGCGGGTCGCATTCGTCACCGGGACAGCCCGCCCGCAGGGCCGCGCACATGCGGAGCGGATGGGGCACGAGGGCGCCGACATCATCGCCGTCGAATCAGGGCAGCCCGCAGTACTGAAGTGGTTGGGAGAGAACAGATGAGCGACGTCGACAGCACCGGACCGACCGCGCGGCTCACCGCGGCGCTGTGCCGCGCGGCGCAACTGCTCGGCGACGAGGTGCGTGCCGTCCTGCTGCACAGCCCGCGCCCGGTATTCCTGTTCTACCTGGCCCAGACCTTCGACCAGTTGGAGGCCGACCTGTCCGCGAGCCGCCCGCCCGGTCCGGCGACCCCGGCCCAGCAGCTGTGCCTGCATCTGATGCTGGCCCACGTCGAGGCACAGGTACCGGCCGAGGATCTGGTCCGCGCGCGGCGCCGGCTACTGCGCCACGACACCGGCGATATTCTCGCCGAGGTACGCGCGATCGCCGGAAAATCCGGTGGCAGTTACGATTTCATCGCACTGGGCGATGTACTGGCCGCCGGCGGGATGGGCGCCTTCTTCGCGCCGTTCGAACCCTCCGACCTGGCCGCCTGACTCCGGGCGCACACGACGCGGCTCAGCTGCCGGATTCGCGGCTGAGCCCGCGCATCAGCAGACTCCAGGCGCGCCGCGCGGTGGCCTGGCGCGCCGGGAGTTCGGTTTTGATCAGTACGGCCGCCAGCATGGCCAGCGCGGTCACGACATCCTCGGCGGTGAGTTCCGGGCGCAGCGAGCCGCGCAGATCGGTAGCGGCCAGTTTGGCGCCGATCAGGTCGACGAGCCGGCGCGACACCTCGAACAGCCGCGGATCGTCGAAGCCGGTGGGATCGATCGTGGCGATGAATCCGGCCGAGACCGCGATCTGGTCGACGATGAAATCCAGCAGATCCACCGCCGTGGTCCCCGGCCGATTCGCCACCTCCTCGATCGCGACGACGTTGTCGTCGAACACCGCCAGAATCATCGATTCGCGGGTCGGGAAGTGCCGGTACAGCACGCCCGGACCCACTCCCGCCGCGCGGGCGATCGAATTCAGCGGTGCGTCGAAGCCGTTCTCGGCGAACACCTCCCGCGCCGCGCGAACCAACGCCCGTCGGTTCGCCGCAGCGGCCTTCGGCCCTCGATTGGCCCGGGGTGACGCGGTCATCTGATCGACGTTACCGCACGCGGTCGGCGACTCGACACGGCGGACGGATGCCGCCACCCGCGCCCGGTGTCCTTCGGCGCGTACGGATTTCACGACGCCGAACGCGCGCCACCTCGATTGGAACAAGTTGCAGTTGACGAGACGAGCCCGGTCGTACACACTGCCCTAGCAACCGGAGACAGTTGTCCGGTTGGTTTCGGTCACGCCCGCCGGGCACGCACCCTGTTTTCGCGTCCGAGGCGAACCACGCGACCGATGTTACGTACCTGTAGGTCTTGATGGAGAGTGCATGACCCCGATGAAGCGACGCTCCTTTCTGCTCGGCGCCACCGCCGCCGGACTGACTCTGGCCACCGCGGCCACCGCGAGCGCCCAGCCCTGGATGACCACCGGGAGACGACAGACGTCGGTCCCGCTGACCAGGGAAGATCATCGGGTCGTCATCATCGGCTCGGGCTTCGGTGGCGGCGTCAGCGCGCTTCGGCTGGCCGAGGCCGGCGTCGACGTCCTGGTCCTCGAACGCGGTATGCGCTGGCCGACCGGCCCGAATGCCGACACCTTCCCGCACCCGACGCGCCCCGACCGGCGCATGCTCTGGTATCGCTCCGCGCCCGAGGTGCTGGGCGTGCCGATGGCGCTCGAGCCGTACACCGGCCTGCTCGAGGCCGTCGTCGGGGAGAACATGACCGCGGTCTGCGCCGCGGGCGTCGGGGGCGGCTCGCTGGTGTACCAGGGCATGACGCTGCAGCCGAGCGAGGCGACCTTCTCCGAGGTCTTCCCCGCCGAACTCGACTACGCGCTGATGGCGCGCGAGCACTACCCGCGGGTGGCGCGAATGCTGGGCGCCGGCGTCGCACCCGACGAGCTGATCGACAGCCCCACCTATCTGCCCTCCCGGGCGTTCGCGCGCAACGTCGGCGCGGCCGGCTACGAGCTGTCGAAGATCCCCATGCCGATCGACTGGAGCTTCGCGCTGCGCGAGGTGCGCGGCGAGATGAAACCCTCCTACATCAACGGCGACTGCGCGCTCGGGGTGAACAACGGCGGCAAACACTCCGTCGATGTCACCTATCTGGCCCGCGCCGAGGCCACCGGCCGCGCCACCGTGCGAACTCAGCACGAGGTCACCGATGTGGCGCGGACGCCCGACGGCCGCTGGCAGATCAGCGTGGATCGGATCGATACCGCCGGACGGGTCGTCGAACACCTCGTTCTCACCTCGAACGCGCTGATCATGGCCGCGGGCAGTATCAACACCACCAAGCTGCTGCTGCGGGCCGCCGCGAAGGGACAGATCCCGGATCTGCCCGACGGCCTCGGCGGTCAGTGGGGCAACAACGGCGACCGGATCTTCACCTGGACCAGCGCCACCGACGATTTCGGCACCGCCCAGGGCGGGCCGGTGGTCTACGGCAGCAAGGAGTGGGACGACCCGGCCATCGCCAATACCGTGATCCAGGCGTCGATTCCGCCGGCCGGTGTGGACGCGCATTCGACCATGCTGGTCGGATTCGGAATCACCGACGGCCGTGGACATCTCGCCTACGACGCGGCCACCGACGACGCGAAACTGTACTGGCCCGCCGACGCCGACGCCGCCCTGCAGCAGCGCATCGCCGCGCGCGTGCATGCCATCGCGGGACCCGGCAGTACGGTGCTCGACACCAATGCCGCGGCCCCGAGCACCTGGCATCCGCTCGGTGGCGCGCCCATGGGCACGGTCTGCGACCTGGAGGGACGAGTGCACGGCACGCGCGGTCTCTACGTTCTCGACGGCGCCCTGATTCCGGGCAGTACCGCGGCCTGCAATCCGTCGATGACCATCGCGGCGGTCGCCGAACGCGCGCTCGACCGCATCGTCGCCACCGATATCGGCACCGTCATCTGAGGCGTGGCGCCGGGGCCCCGGCCCCGCTGCGCCGCGCGGCCTCGGCTTCGATCCAGTCGCCGATCATGTGCGCCGTCATGTCGATGGCCTCGCGGCGCTGCTGTTCGTCGAATTCGATGGCCGAGGCCCGCAGCACCGCCGAGAAGCCGGTGTTGATCACGACGAAGGTCATCACGTCGTATTCGTGATCGTCGCCGGGGCCGAGCACCTGGATCAGCAGCACCTTGATCAGCAGGCGCAGCCGCGGCTCGAACTCCGGAATACCGCTGCTGTAGAACTGCACCCCGGCGACCAGCGCGCGGACCAGCAGCGCGTTGGCCACCAACTCCTCGGCGATCGAGTTCAGCAGGCGCGAGGTCAGCTCGTGCATGGTGGCATCCGAGCGATCGAAAATGCTGTCGGTGGCGCGCTTTTCGATGTTCTCGAGCAGGCGCGCGAGTAGCTCCTCGACGATGACGGTGCGATCGGAGAAGTAGCGGTACACGGTGCCGATGCTCATACCGGCCTCGGCGGCGATCCGGTTGGTCGAGGTATTGGCGATGCCGCGCTCGCCGAACAGCCGGGCGGCGGTGTCGAGGATGTGCTCCCGGGTCGCCTTGGCCCGCTCCTGAGTGGGCCGGCGACGCTGCCCGGCGGCTTTCGACGCCATCACCTACTCCTGCCTGGTCTTCGCCCGAGGACCGATCGTCGATCCTAGCCCGGCGCACGGCCTCGCCGAGACCGGGAAAGTTCCCACATTATTTTCTCCGGTCGGGAAAAAGCGGCTACGCTCGACATGCGGCGCGCTCGCCCAGTGTTGTGCGACGCGTCGTGCCGACCGCCGCCTTCCGAGGAACAGCGAGGCCACCCATGGCAGATTCCGGTGCGGCCGTGGTCGCTGCGGGGCGTCGCCGCGGGCGCCCGCCCCGGCTGAACCGCCGCCGCATCCTCGCCGCCGCGCGCGATCTGGAGCCGGAGAATCTGACCATGCAGGCGGTGGCCGATGCGCTGGGCGTGCATCGCAAATCGCTCAACTATCACGTCAGCGATCGCCAGGGCCTGCTCGAACTGGTCGCGTTCGACGCGTTCGACACCGGTTTCGGCCGGGTCGATCTGCCCGAGCGGGCGGACTGGCGCGAGTTGCTGCGATTGTTCGGCCACGCGGTGGTCGACGCCCTGGTGCAGGTGGGCGCGCTCATCGTCTACGTCCGGTTCGACGGCAACGCGGGCCTGTCGGCGCTGGAACTGGTCGAGCGGATCATGGCCGCGCTGGTCCGCGCCGGACTGGACGCGAGCGAAGCCGGGCGCACGCTGAAACTCGTTGCGGCGATGGCCTATTCGGCCGCCCGCGAGGCGCTCGACGCCGGCGGCGGGCCGATCGACCCGCAGGCGGCCGCGGTGCGGCGCACGCTGGGCGACGAGTCGGGATTTCCGCTGCTGCGTGCGGTCGCCGCCGCTCGCGAAACCGACGGGCGCGTCGGTGAGCAGTTCGAATTCGATCTCGCCCTGATCATCGAGGGACTGGAACGGCGGCTGGAAATCCGGCACGGCGCGGGTGTTCCGGCGGCGCCCGGGCGTGGTCCCGGCCGGTCCTGACCGCGCGGGCGCCGGTCAGTTCTCCTTGGCGCGGCGGTCCACGGCCTCGGCGAGGTAGTCGCCCAGTTCCTCCCGCAGCACGCGGTCCAGCGACCGTGCCAGGGTGTTGTTCACCGCCGTGACGGCCAGACCCCGCAAATGAGTGAGCATCTTGGCGGTTTCGGCGATTTCGTCGTCGGTGTCGGGCAGCCAGCCGGGGCCGTGCGTGTCGACGATATGTTCTTTGGCGGCCGCCATCATGTCGTGGGCGATCTCGTCGAGGCGGCCGCTGACGGCCGCCTGCAGATCGGCCAGCCGGCCCAGCCGGAACCCGTAACCGTGCAGTTCGGCGAAATTCTCGAGCAGCTGCGGATCGGTGAATTCGACTGTCTCCGTGCCGATCCGGGCCAGCCCGAGTTCGGCGAGACGTGCCAGGATCTCCGGATCGGCCGCCTCCTCACCGAGGAAGGTGTCGATCAATTCGCGAGGCACCTGAAGCGTCTCGTCCGGTTGCCCCCAGGCGGCGGTGACCGCGTGCTGCAGTCCCAGGATCTCGGTGAGGTCCTTACCCGTTTCCCAGCCGGTGATGAAATCGGCGATGTGGGCGGTGGTGAACCCGCGCTGCAGCAGCACGTCGATGATCTTCAACCGCTCCAGATGGGAGTCGTCGTAGATCAGTGCACGCCCGATCCGGCGCACCGGCGGGGGCAGCAGGCCACGTTCCTGGTAGGCGCGCACATTGCGGCTGGTTGTGCCTGCGGCGCGGGCGAGTTCATCGATGCGGTACTCCGCCATCCCGTTCTCGCCCACCCTTTCCTCGTGCCGGACGCCGACCCGCGTCGCACCCGCCCCCGGCCCTGTGAGCAGCCCGGGCGCGACGCATCGTGTCGACATTAGCCCAACGAGGTCACCGCCCGATCGGCGACGGGCGCGCGCCCGCCGCCCCGCCCGGGGATCAGCACATAGTCGCGCGGATCGAGAGTGGCGAGCTGACCGGTGAACTGACTACCGAAGCCCGGGAACATGGTCGCGTTGAAACCGTCCTCGGTCAGATACCAGCTGCGGCACCCGGAATTCCAGGTGGTCGCCCGCAGCCTGCGCTGCAGGCGGTGGTTGTAGCGGTCCTGCCGGTCGCGGCGCACCTCGAGCGAATGCAGATTCCGCTCGAGCAGCATGCCGATCGCCGCGGCCAGATAGTCGATCTGTGCCTCCATGTACACCAGCGCCGAATTGTGCCCGGGGCCGGAATTGGGTCCGAAGGTGAAGAACAGATTCGGATAACCGGCGACGGTCACACTCTTGTACGCGTATGCGCCCCTGCGCCATTCGTCGTCGAGCACGCGCCCGC
Organism: Nocardia aobensis NBRC 100429; assembly: GCF_000308375.1. GTDB lineage: Bacteria > Actinomycetota > Actinomycetes > Mycobacteriales > Mycobacteriaceae > Nocardia > Nocardia aobensis. The sequence goes on from NZ_BAFQ01000116.1 coordinate 32,839, forward strand.
CCCGGCCGGTGATCGGGATCGGCGCACCCGCCTTGGACACCTCGAAACCGGTGGCGAAGACGATGCAGTCGAACCGGTGCTCGATTCCCTCGGCGGTGCGGATTCCCGCCGGCGACATTCCCGCGATCGGCCAGGTGACCAGCGTGCAATTGTCGCGCTGCAGCGCCGGGTAGTAGTCGCTGCTCATCAGCAGCCGCTTGCATCCGGCCCGGAAGTCGGGCGTCAGCTGCCGTCGCAACCACGGATCACGGACCTGGCTGTGCAGATGGGCCAGCGCCACCGATTCCACGATCCGGGTCAGCGGCGTATTCCACACCACGCCCAGCGCCACCGATTCGTGCCCCCAGAACCAGGCCTGCCGGGCGAGCTGCTCGGTCAGCGGCAGGTGCCGGTACAGCTGCCGGGTCAGGCCGGTGGTGTGCCGGTTGATCCGCGGCAGGACCCAGCCCGGGGTGCGCTGGAAGACCTTCACCGACCCGGCCCGTTCGACCAGTTCCGGGACGATCTGTACCGCACTGGCGCCGGTGCCGACCACGGCTACCTTCTTGCCGGTGAAGTCGTAGTCGTGATCCCACCGGGCGGAGTGGATCATATGACCCTCGTAGCTGTCGCGACCCGGGATGTCCGGCAGGCTCGCGTTGGCCAGCGGTCCGGACGCGACCACCACCGAGCGGGCCCGCACCGGTGCGCGGCCGGCGTCGAAGACGATCTCCCATTCCCCCGCCGCCTCGTCGTAGGCCAGTCCGGTTACGGTGTGCCCGAAGCGAATCGAATCGCCGAGCGCGAACTTTCCGACCATGGCATCGATGTAGCCGAGGATTTCCGCACTACCGGAATAGGTCTGCGACCAGTCCGGATTAGGCGCGAAACTGTAGGAGTACAGGCGCGACGGAATGTCGCAGGCCGCGCCCGGATAGGTGTTGTCGCGCCAGGTGCCGCCCACGCGCCGGTCCCGTTCGAAGAGCGCGAAATTCGTGATTCCGCGCTGCCGCAACCGGATCGCGGCCCCGATCCCGGCGAATCCGGCTCCGACGATCGCGACGTCCAACACGGTGTATCGGCCCGTACTCATGCGACCGGCTCGTAGGTCAGTTCCTTCGACCAGGCCGGCTGCGCGGGCAGCACCCGGTCGGGAATGCGGGCGGTCACCTTCACCAGCATGTCGGCCAGCAAATGGTAGGGATGGTCACGGTTGACCACCCAGTCGCTGTGCAGCTTGACGATCCGGTACATCGGCACCCGGTTCACCACGGGCGTGCGCTCCCCGACCGCCTTGAACCGGCGCATCGCGGCATACAGTTTGGCCTCGTCGACTCCCATCGCGACGATGTTGTCGCGCATCTTGTTCAGCAACGGCACATAGCTGAGCACACCGATCATCAGCGACGGCTTCGCCCAGCCGCCGACCAGGTCGATCGCCAGTTTGCGGGCGGTGGAGTGCCCGAGCAGTTCCATCACCGCGTAATCGGTGGCCAGATGCCGGGATTCGTCGGAGTTGATCTTGCGGAACACCTCCTGGGCGACCGGATCGGCGATCTCGTCGGTGACGAATTTGATCAGCGCGCCGTCGAGGGCCACCTCCAGCATCGGAATCACCGTGCCCAGAAACGACAGCGACATGCCGTCGGCGTATTTGTCGAGAAAGTCGATGACCAGCTTGACGTTGATATTCGGTTCGGGGATCTCGTCGCCGTCGAGCATGCCCCAGCGCCGCATCAGGGCCAGTTCGGCATTGGCGTGGCGTTGCTCCTCGGCGTGGAAGTACCGGTAGATCTCGCGCAGCGTCTGCGTCGGGGCCTTCTTCGCCATCGCCGCGAAGCCGCGCGCGCCGACGTTCTCGATCCACATCAGATCCGCCATGAACGGCGTCAGCTTGGCGTGCAGGTCGGGCTCGATCAGTTCCGCACCCGGTGCGTCCCAGTCGATATCGGCCAGCGCCCACTGCCGGGACTTGATCTTGGCCAGCATATCGTCGAAGTCGAAGGACATGTCAGACTCCTGTCTTCTCGCTGCCGGCCGGTGCCGGAGCCGGATCGTCGTGCGGCAGAACCCGGTTCAGCACGCCGAGGGCCCGGGTGTAGGTGGCCGGGAAATGTCGTTTGAGATGCCAGACGACCACCGCGTCCAGCTGCGGCAGCACATGCAGGCGGCCGCGCTCGTGGGCGTCGAGGGTGATGCGCGCGACGTGGTCGGGCGAGAAGCCGGTCCAGCGCATCAGCTCGGCGGCCAGCCGGGCCGATCCGGCGGTGATGCGTCCGTCGCGGGCGACGTTGGTGCGCACGAAGGTCGGGCACAGCACCGTCACCGCCACGCCGGTGCCGGACAGTTCGGCGGCGAGGGTTTCCGACAGCGACACCACGGCCGCTTTGGAGACGTTGTAGGGGGCCATCGCGGGTGCGGCGGCGAATCCGGCCGCCGAGGCCACGTTGATGATGCCGCCGCGGCCGGCGCGGCGCAGCTGCGGCACGAACAGCTCGCATCCGTGCACCACGCCCCACAGGTTGATGCCCAGCGCCCACTGCCAGTCCTCGAAGCCGATGTCGCCCACCGGCTTTCCGCCTATGCCGACACCGGCGTTGTTGATCACCAGGGTCGGCGGCCCGTGGAAAAGCGAGGCACTGTGCCGCGCCAGCGATTCCACCTCCGCGCGCTGGGCCACATCGCAGCGGACGGCGTGCGCGCGGCGGCCGTGCGTCCGATCGATGAGCGCGACCGTCTCCTCGGCGCGGCCGAGGTCGATATCGGCACAGATCACCTCGCCCCCGCGGCCGGCGAGCTCCAGCGCGAAGGCGCGCCCGATGCCGCTGCCGGCGCCGGTGACGACGGCCTTGGCTCCGTAGGTACGGTCACCACCGCCGATCACCGACCGCAGCGCCGCATTCACCCCGGCCATCGCATCCACGATCCACATCGCTATCCCGCCTCTCGGGCACTCGATACCGGTTGCGCCGCACGGGATCGGGCGAGCACACCGGTGATGAAGGCGGCCGCGTGCACCCATTCCCCGCGCAGCGAACTCGAACGGACCTGTGTCACACGGGTTCCCGGCAACACCGGGCCGCAGAGCGCCGTGATCGACGCGATCTGGCCACACGCGGCGGCGATGCCGAGCGGATTCGCCGGTAGCAGGCAGTTGATCGGCCGTACCCCGTACCGTTCCGCGGTCAGCGCCGGCCGCGCACGCGGCGACGGTGACGACGGGACCGGTGCGGTGGCCGACGGCGAGGTCTCCGTTGACCTTCTCGTCTCCATGTACCGAGCATCAGCTACCTATGTGCCATTTGTCAATGGCAGATAGCACCGGCGATCGCGTGAAGGCTGCGCCACCTCCGTGACCAGGGCGCCGAGCATGTCCCGCGCGATTTCGGCATGTTCGCGCAGATCCGGAGAGGCCTCGGCCGCGGCGAGTTCGACGATGCTGTTCAGTTCACCGAAGGCCACCACGAGGCGGCGCAACGCGGCGCGCTGCTGGGCGGCCGAGAGGCCGTTGATACTCACATCCGAGGGATCGCGCCGCCGGATGTTTCGTTACGGCGCCCGACGATCCAGGAGCGCGTCGGCCGGACCGAGGCTCAGCATGCCGGTTCCCGCCCCCAGCAGTTCGCCCTGCGCCGGGCTCAGCGCGCGGTGCACGTGGCGCGCGGTCTCCCGGTCCGCGAATCTGCCGGCGGCGATTCCCAGTAGCGCCCAACGCAATTCGGCCAGGTGGTCCGGTGGCGGGGCCGGCGCCGCATGCAGCAGTTCGTGAGCGTCTCCGGGTCGGATTAGTGCGGCGACATAGGGGGTGTTCGGCCCGAAGTCGACCGCGGCGAATTCGGCCGGGTCGCGGCCGGCCCGCAGTGCGAGGCACAGGCGGGTCAGCGGCGCGAGACCGGCTGCCACACCGGGCATTCCGCAGCCCGGCAGGGTGGCGAGTGCGCGTTCGTAGGCGTCTGCCACCTCCGGCTCCGGCCGGTCGGTGAGCACGGTGCGCAGCGCGCGGTACCAGGTGGTGAACACGCCGACCAGGTCGCGCTCGTAGCGCACCGCGAGCCGGTCGGCCGTGGCGGCGTGCTCGTCGGCGGCGGCCACGTCGCCCAGTGCGGCCGCGGCCTGCATCGCGACGAGATGCCCCAGGATCAGGTAGGTCGACAGGTCGTGCCGGCTCGACACGGTGACGAGCTCATGTGCGAGCCGCGCCCGCATCGGCCACCGGCCCGGGGTGTGGAAGGACTGCAGGAATCGGGCGTCGAGCGCGAGCACGAGCACGGACGGATCGCCCAGGTCGCGGGCGATCCGTTCGGCGGCGCGCGCCGCCTCGGCACCGGAAGCGCCACGGCGGCCGCGAGTTTCGACGGCGAACAGCGCGAGCAGCCGGGCGCGCAGCGCGGGCGCGGCCTCGGCGTCCAAGCGTTCGAGGGTGGTGCGGGCGGCCTCGGCCACGCGCGCCGACCGGGCCGGGTCGTCGAGTACCGACCAGACCCCGGGGACCTCCATGCGGGTCAGCGCGGTGGCCGTGAGTTCGGGATCGTCGATCGCGGACAGGTCGTCGATCGCGCGCGCCCGGCGGTCCTGGGCGGTCATCAGACCGGTCGCGTCGGTGAGGGCCAGGCCGCGCAACAGGTCGGCGGAGGAGGTGAGACGGCTGCGGGGGCCGAGGGCACCGGAGGCGGCGACGGTCTCCCGCCACAATCGATGTTCGCCGAATTCCGTATCCGCGGTGAGGATTTCGCGCTCGAGGGCGGTCAGTTCGGCGCTGGGATCCAGTCCGGCCACCGCGCCGAGCCGGGTGCGGGCCCGCCGCAGTGCCGCCAGCGCGTCCTCCCGCCGCCCGGCCTGCCACAGCCCGCGCGCCTGCAACAGCCAGGCCCGTTCGCGTGCGGGATGGGCGTGCAGATGCGTCTCGAGTTCGGCGACGGCCTGTTCCGGCCGCCCGGACCGGATCCGCGCCTCCGCGAGCATTTCCACCGCGGCCGAACGTAGTTCGCCGAGTTTCGCGGCCTCTCCGCGCGCCCACCGGTAGTCGCCGTAGGCGTCTCCGCGCCAGAGCGCGAGGGCCGTCTCCAGCGTCTCTATCCGCGGAGGCCCGGCCTGATTCGCCGCCACGCGGACCAGATCGTCGAAGGACCAGGCGTCGACGTGGTCGCGGGGCAACATCAGCCGGTATCCGGTGCCCTCGGTGACGATCACACGGGAAGGGGTGCGCGGTGCGCGCCCGGGTTCCAGGGCGCGCCGCAGTGCGGCGACGAACGTGCGCACCGCGGCGACCGCTCCCGGCGGCGGCTGCTCCCACAGGTCTGCCACCACTGCCGGCACCGGCACCACCCGTCCCCCGGCGGCGATCAGGCGGGCCAGCACCTCGGCGTGGCGGGGGCCGTGCAGCGGCAGCGGCGTCCCGTCGGCGGCGACGGCCCGCACCGGGCCCAGGACGCCGGCC
>NZ_BAFQ01000115.1 GCF_000308375.1 Nocardia aobensis NBRC 100429
TGCGCAGATCGGGCGGCTCCTCGATTATCTGGAGGAGAGCGGACAGCTGGACAATACGATCATCGTCACCTTCTCCGACAACGGCGCCAGCGGTGAGGGCGGTCCGAACGGCTCGGCCAACGAGATGAAATTCTTCAACGGCTATATCGACACGATCGAGGACAGCCTGGCGAAACTCGACGAGCTGGGATCGCCGACCACCTACAACCACTACAGCATCGGGTGGGCGATGGCGTTCAACACCCCGTACAAGCTGTACAAACGCTACGCATCGCACGAGGGCGGCATCGCCGACGCCTGTCTGCTCTCGTGGCCGGCCGGGATCGCCGCCCGCGGCGAACTTCGCCACCAGTACCTCAACGTCAGCGATGTCACCCCGACGATCTACGAATTACTAGGCATCACGCCCCCGGAGACGGTGAAGAACGTGGCGCAGCGCCCACTGGAAGGCGTCAGCTTCCGGGCCCTGCTCGACGACCCGGACGCCGACACCGGCAAGCACACGCAGTTCTATTCGATGCTGGGCACACGCGGCATCTGGCACCGGGGATGGTTCGCCGACACCGTGCACGCGGCGTGCCCGTCGGGCTGGGGACATTTCGACAGCGACCGCTGGGAGCTGTTCCACATCGAGGAAGACCGCAGCCAGATGCACGATCTGGCCGGCGATCGGCCCGAGAAGCTGGAGGAATTGCAGGCGCTGTGGTTCGCCGAGGCCGAGAAGTACAACGGCCTGCCGCTCTACGACCTCGACATCGTCTCGGTGATGCTGCGCGACCGGCCGACATATGCCAAGACCCGCGACACCGCCGTCTACTATCCCGGCATCGCCGAGGTGGGGCCGGGCGCCGCCTTGGAGATCCGCGGCCGATCCTTCGCGCTGCTCGCCGAGACGACGATCACGAGTCCCGACGCCGAGGGCGTGCTGTTCGCCCACGGCGGGCGACTCGGCGGGCACACGCTGTTCTTGCAGGACTGCCACCTGTACTACGTCTACAACTTCCTCGGCGAGGAGGAACAGGTGATGGTCTCCGACCGGCCGGTACCGCTGGGCGACCACATCCTGGGCATGCGTTACGAACGGAAAGGCACGCGGCCGGACAAGTTCACCCCGACCGGGGAGGCGGTCCTCTACATCGACGAGAATCCGGTGGGTTCGCTCGACGATATGCGGACCCAGCCGACCGTGTTCTCCGGCGTCGGCGAGGGTGTCCGGGTCGGTCGCGACGGCGGCCAGTCGGTATCCCCGCGCTACCACGCGCCCTTCCCCTTCACCGGCGGAGTCATGCACCAGGTCGTCGAGGATGTCAGTGGTAAACCGTATCTCGACCTCGAAATGGCCGCCGCCGCAGCCTTTTCGCGGGATTGATGGTGGTGCCGTGGCAACCCCCGCGCGCACGATAGCTGCACCAGTGCCCACGGGATCGCCGCGGCACCACTATCCTCGAACCATGTGTTCTCCCAGTGCCACGCTGACGGTGTGGGCGGGCTCGTGGCTGGCGGGCCGCAGCGCGCCCGACGACGTGCTGGACGCGTTGCGCGCCTGGTCGCCGCAGCACAGTGTCGCCGCCGGTGACCCGCTGACCGGCGGACGGACGGGACTGCCGTGGCCGTCGGCCGAGCCGCTGGAGGCCGGCACCGGAATCATGGTCCTGCTCAAGGTCATTCGCGAGGCTATGGCCGATCCGGGTGCGCAGATGCGGCTGGTACTGCCGGTGCCGGGCGATGCGCGCGGATTGCCGGTGGGCACCGAATTCGCCACGGCGGCAATGGATGCCGAGGAGGGCGTGATCGCCGGCGTACCCGGCGGCGAGGGTGTGGCGCTGGTGCCGCAGTGGACCGACGAGGAATCGTTGCAGTGGACCGTATTCCACACCCCGGTTCCGGTGCCCGCACCGGATATGGCGCTCGGCGAGGCCGAGTACGCGATGCGGGAGGCGGTACGCGAGGCCGCGGAGGCGCTGATGCGGTTACACACCACCGCGGTCGGCGGTGACGACGATCCGCGGGAGTTGATCGAGGCCGAACTGGCCGCCTGCTCGCGCCACATCTATCCGGACTCGGCGCCGCTGCGGGCCCGCCGCATCCTCGATTCGGCCGACCATGTGGCCGCGATCCTCACCGTGGCCCAGCAGACGGCCCCCTCCTCCCCCAGTTCGGCCAGCGCCGTGCAGGCCCAGGAGACGCTGCTGCGACCGCTGTGGAACGCCCTGCGCGCCGCCCGCCTGTCCGCGGTGAACGCGGCGGCCGGTCCGCGCTAGGTCGCGGCCTCGCCCGCAGGCGGCTCGGGCAGATTCAGTTCGTAGTCGTTGTAGCGCCCGCACACTCGCATGCCGATCCGGGCCAGTGCCGCGCGCAGCGCCTCGTCGTCGAATTCGAATACCCGCAGCATGGTGATGTCGGGCATCACGGCGCGCAGTTCGGCTACCACCGCACCGAAGGCGGCGGTCAGCAGATCGGCGTCGGCCTCGCGATGGGCGAAACCCTCCTCGGCGCTGATGTAGGCCTCGGCGCCCCCGGCGAAGGTCGTGATCGTGGTGATCGGTTCCGTCGCCGACCGGGCCGAGAGCACGGTGGTGAGCAGCACCCGCCCCGGCGGGTCGGCCGATTCGGCGAGGGTGTGCACCAGCCGCCGCAGCGGCGCACTGGTGTCCGGGACGGGAGGCCGGGTGAGGTCCAGCTCCCACAGCCGCGCGTATTCGTCGACCCGCCGCGCACCCAGTTCGACCGCGGCCCGGCCGGACGGCCCGATATCGGTGCCCTGCCAGCGCAACACCCGGTATCCGGCGGCGGTGGCCCGGCGCACGGCCTCGGCGGTCAGCCGGCAGACCATCTCGGTTTCGTCCGCCTGCGGTTCGGACTCGTCGGCACGGCCCAGATACAGCGAGTGCACGAGGCGCTGCGCGGACACCGCCTGCACCCACGCCTCCCCCAGGCCGGCATCGCGCAACTCCGCCCAGCCCAGCAGCTCACCGCCGCCGCGGGCCGCGATCACGCCCAGCAGATCGGCGGTGCCGTCGGCGACGGAGATATCTTCGAGCAGGGGCAACCCGGTGCGGCCCGCCAATTCGGCGGCCAGCCGCAAACCCGTTCCCGGATGCTGGTCCCACTCCAGCGCGATGTCCACCTCCGCACAATAGCGGTGAATTAGCTGATCGCAGCCAGTTACCGCGCGAAACGTCGGCGACCGGCCCGACGAGCTCAGTGCTTGCGCACCACCGTCTCCCCCTCGGCCGGTTTCCAGATCACGACATCCATATGCCCGCCGCCCACCTCGACCGCCGAAGCGCCGGTGATATCAGCGGCGAAGAACGGATCCAGGCGCTGTCCGCGCAGGTCGAAACCCGTATCGGCGTACAGCGATTCGGCCCACCGGCGCTGCAGCTCGGCATCGGCCACCGCACGCACCACGCCCCACAGCTTGGCATCCCCGTCGCCGACCTGCGGGTCGACCGTGGCGGTGTGCAGGCAGAAGCGCGGGTCACGGCGCAGATCCGCGAATTTGCGGGTGCCCGGCATGCCCACCAGCCACAACTGCCCCTCGAACAGGCGTGGTTCCAGCGGGCTGATCCGTGGGTAACCGTCGCGGCGAGTCGTCGCCAGCAAGCACAGATGGCCGGCCGCCGCGTGGCGGCGCACAAAGATTCCCGCGATACGCGGGGCGGCACCGGCGAATTCGCTCCACCTCGTCATAGTCGTACGGTAGAACTTTCGGCGGGCACGTCATACAACATCGAGGTCGTCATGAAGATTTCTCCGCGCCGGGCGGCGGGCGCCGTCGCCGCCGCGTTCGCCTGCGCCCTGGTTTCGCCGACCGGGGCGCACGCCGTGGTCGGCGGTGCCCCGGTCGACGCCGCCGACTATCCGTGGCTGGCGGCCATCGGCTCGCCCGTCTACGCGACGCGGCCCGGCGGGCAGTTCTGCGCCGGCGCACTGATCGCCCCCGACCGGGTACTCACGGCCGCCCATTGCGGGGCCTTGGCCCGCACACTGCCGGGAACGACGGTGACCTTCGGCCGCACCGATGTCGCCGGGCACGGCGGGGTCACCATCGGAATCGCCGACGTCCGCATCGACCCGGATTTCCGGGTGTCGCTGTTCGGCACCGATCTGAGCTATCACCACGCTGTCGCCGTGCTGGTCCTGAGCGCACCGGTCGCCCTGCCGACCGTGGCTGTGGGGGCGCCACACGGGGATACGGCGACGGTGGTCGGCTGGGGCGCCACCTCCGAGGACGACCAGTCCAACACCGTGCTGCGGGCGGCGACGGTACCGCTGGTGTCCGATGCGGCCTGCGCGGTCGCCTACGCCGCCGAATTCGATCCGGCCGAGGCGGTGTGCGCGGGTTCCCCCGCCGCCGACACCGCGGAATTCGACAGCGGCGGACCACTGTTGGTGGACGGCAAGGTCGCCGGCATCACCTCCTGGGGTAAGGGTGCGGCCGAACCCGGATTCCCCGGTGTGTACGCGCGGGTGCCCGCACTCGACTTCTGATCAGATCACCGCGTTCGGAGTCATCGCACCCGGACCGGCTGGGCGGGCGCGACCGGGCGGAACGAATCCGGATCGGCGGCCTCCCAGTCGGCGCGCCAGCTCGCCGGCGGATGAACGAGCAACTCCCCGGGCGCGAGCCATTCGTAGAGTTCGGCGTACGACCGGATCTCGTTGGCCGCCACCTTCTTCCGCAGCATGTGGGTATCGAGTTCGGCGGGGTCGTGCACGCCCATCGAGGCCATCATCTGCATCGCCTGGCGCACCGTGGCCTCCTGATACCGCTGCACCCGCTCGGCCTTGTCGGCGACGTCGAGGGCGCGGGCACGCCGCGGATCCTGCGTCGCGACGCCGACCGGGCACTGATTGGTGTGACAGCGCTGGGACTGGATGCATCCGACCGCCATCATCATCGCCCGGGCGGCATTGGTGAAGTCCGCGCCCTGCACCAAGCGCTTGACGATATCGGTGCCGGTGGCCACCTTTCCGCTGGCTCCCAATCGGATCCGATCCCGCAGGCCCGTTCCGACGAGTGCGTTGTGCACCGTCATCAGCCCGTCGGTCAGCGGGAGGCCCACGTGGTCCTCGTATTCCAGCGGTGCGGCCGCCGTACCGCCCTCGGCACCGTCGACGACGATGAAATCGGGTGCGGTCCCCTCGGCGATCATCGCCTTGCAGATCGCCAGGACGTCCGTGCGGGACCCGACGCACAATTTGAACCCGACGGGCTTGCCGCCGGACAACTCGCGCAGCCGGACGAGAAAGCGGATCAATTCGCTCGGGGTGTGGAATTCCGAATGCGACGGCGGGCTGACGCATTTCTCGTGTGCGGGCACCCCGCGATAGCGGGCGATCTCCTCGCTCACCTTCGCGGCCGGCAGAACTCCGCCGAGTCCGGGTTTCGCGCCCTGACTCAACTTCACCGAGATCGCCTTCACCTGGTCGTAGCCGGCCTTCTCGGCGAACTGTTCCGGATCGAAACGACCGTCGCGGGTGCGGGTGCCGAAGTAGGCCGAACCGATCTCCCACACCAGATCCGCGCCGCCCTCCAGATGGAACGGCGTCAGCCCGCCCTCCCCGGTGTCGTGCGCGAAACCGCCGCGGGCGGCGCCGATGTTCAACGCGCGCAGCGCATTCCCCGACAGCGCGCCGAAACTCATCGCCGAGACGTTCAGCAGCGACATGGCATAGGGCTGCCGGCAGTCCGGGCCACCGACCAGCACGCGCGGGGGTTGCTCGGGTTCCGGGAGCGCGGCCACCGAATGGACGAGGAATTCGTAGCCGACGGCTTCGATATCGCGCTCGGTTCCGTAGGACAGTTCGCCGTGAATTCCCTTGGCGCGCTCGTAGATCATCGTCCGCACGTCGCGGTCGAAGGGGCGGCCGTCGAAATTCCGCTCGATGAAATACTGCTGCAGTTCGGGCCGGATACCTTCCAGCAGATAGCGCATATGCCCCAGCAACGGATAGTTGCGCAGGATCGAATGCCGGCGCTGCACCAGATCGTAGGCGCCGACGAGAACGAGCAATCCCGCGCCGACGGCGAGGATCCACCAGGCCCACGAACCGATCGCCGCGATGACGCCCAGGACGACCACCGCCACCGTGAGCAGACCGAAGAGGAAGAATCGCGTCATCGCCCCACCGCCACCTTTCGCACAGGGGTCCTCGCCACCGAGCACGACACCGCGGGACTCCGGCCCGCGCACACCCTACCGTTCATACCCGGGGGCATACCCGCTCGGCGGCGGTTACTTTCGGCGGCGCACCGGTTCACAGCATCCGGGTGCGCAGATCGCCCCGTTGCGGGTACAGCCGTATCCGGGAACCGTGCCCGAGCGCCGGGGTTCGTCCCCGTCGAGATGCTCGCCGACCAGTTCGGCGACCATCCGGGCGAAGCGCGGATCCGGGCCGGGAGTGGTGGCGCGGGCGAAGGCCATACCCAGTTCGGCGGCCTTCTCGGCGGCCTCGTTGTCCAGGTCCCAGACGACCTCGAGGTGGTCGGAGACGAAGCCGACCGGGCAGACCACGACGGCCTCGACGCCCTTGCCGGACAACGCTTCCAGATGGTCGACGATATCGGGATCCAGCCACGGCACCTGCGGCGGTCCCGAACGCGACTGCCACACCACGTCGAAATCGTCGAAACCCGTTGCCGCGGCACACAATCGGGCGGCATCGGCGACCTGGCGGCTGTAGAGGTGACCGCCGTCGGCGGGCGGTCCGGCCGCGACGTCGGCGGCGACCGGAATCGAATGGGCGGTGAACACCAGCCGGGCGCGGTCGCGCGAGTCGGCCGGAAGTTCGCGCACCGCCGCGTGTATGGCATCGGCGAAGGAGTCGATCAGCAGCGGATGATCGAAGTACTGCCGCAGTTTGGTCAGTTCCGGCGCACCCTCGACCGCGGCGCGGGCACGCTCGATGTCCTCGTCGTACTGGCGGCACCCCGAATATCCGCCCCACGCCGAGGTCGGGAACACCAGGGCGTGGCCGATGCCGTCGGCGCGCATGGTGGCGACCGTTTCCTCGATCATCGGATGCCAGTTGCGATTACCGAAGTACACCGGCAGATCCACTGCGCGCGCGGCGAATTCGGCCTCGATGGCGGCGATCAGGTCGCGGTTGAGCGCATTGATCGGCGAGACCCCACCGAAGTGGAAATAGTGCTGGGCCACCTCGTCGAGGCGTTCGCGCGGCACGCCCCGGCCCCGGGTGACGTTCTCCAGGAACGGCATCACGTCCTCGGGGCGTTCGGGACCGCCGAAGGACAGCAGGAGCAGTGCGTCGACGGTCCCGGTCACGGCTGATTACCTCCGGGCTCTCAGTTGGCCGACCAGTTCTCGGGGAACCAGGTGTTGTGGCTGGCGCCGCCGTCGACGTAGATGATCGAACCGGTGGTGCCGGGCAGCCAGTCCGACAGCAGGGTGACGATCGACTTGGCGACCACGGTCGGGTCGTCGACGTCCCAGCCGATCGGCGAGGCGCCGTCCCAGTAGGTGTTGAGCATGTTCAGCTGCTTGGCGTCGTCGGTGGCCGTGCCCGCGATCGCCTTCGCGGCGAGGGTCTTGATCGGGCCCGCGGCGACCAGGTTGGAACGAACCCGCTTGGCCTCGCCCACCTCTCGCGCCACATAGCGGTTCACCGACTCCAGGGCGGCCTTGGCCACACCCATCCAGTTGTAGAAGGGCATCGCGGTGCGCGGATCGAAGTCCATGCCCACGATCGAGCCGCCCTCGTTCATCGCGGGCAGCACCGCGCGCGCCAGCGAGGCGTAGCTCCACGCGGAGATCTCGAAGGCCTTGGCGGCGTCGGCGCCCGGGCCGTCGAGGAACGGCAGCGCGTCGGGGCCCATCAGGGTGCGCGGGGCGAAGGCGATGGAGTGCAGCACGCCGTCGATGCCCTCGGGCGCGAGCTCGCGCACCTTGTCGGCGAGACCGGCGAGGTCGTCCTCGTTGGTGACGTCGAGGCCGATCGCGGGTGCGATTTCCTGCGGCAGGCGCTTGGCGATGCGGTCGATCAGGCGCAGCCGCTCGGGGATACCGGTGATGATCACCTTCGCGCCCTGCTCCTGCGCCACCTTGGCGGCATGGAAGGCGATCGACGAATCGGTGATGATGCCGGTGATCAGGACGGTTTTACCGTCCAGGATTCCGCTCATGGGTGGTGAATTCTCCTCGGGAAACTCGGATGGGAAGTCGGCGGGGGCTCGGTAGCCGGTTGCTCAGTGGCCCATGCCCATGCCGCCGTCGACCGGCAGGATCGCACCGCTGATGTAGGACGCGTCGTCGGAGGCCAGGAAGCTGATCGCCGCGGCGACCTCCTCGGGCTGGCCGATCCGGGACGCCGGAATCGCCTTCAGCGCGATCTCGCGGATATCGTCGGTCATGTCTTGGCGGGTCATATCGGTGTCGATCAGTCCAGGAGCGACCACGTTGGCGGTGATGTTGCGCGAGCCGATCTCCCGGGTGATCGCGCGGGCCATACCGACCAGACCGGCCTTGGCGGCCGCGTAGTTCACCTGACCGGGGACACCCATCTGCCCCACGACCGAGCCGAGGAAGATGATGCGGCCGAAGCGGGCCCGCAGCATCGCCCGGTTGGCGCGCTTGGCGCAGCGCCACGCGCCGGTGAGGTTGGCGTCGATGACGCGGGTGAACTGCTCCTCGCTCATCCGCATGAGCAGGGTGTTGTCGACGATGCCGGCGTTGGCCACCAGCACCTCGACCGGGCCCTGCTTGGCCTCGATCTCACTGAAGGCCGCATCGATCGAATCCGCGTCCGTCACATCGCATTTCACGCCCAGAAGACCTTCCGGCGCGCCCGATCCACGATGGGTGACGGCAACCTTGTGCCCGTCGGCGGCCAGCCGCTGGGCCACCGCGAGACCGATACCGCGGTTGCCACCGGTCACCAGGACCGATCGGGAAGTGAAGTTCGACATGAATGTCAACCTATCTGTTCGAGTTCGACTGTCGTGGCCGGGTTGCGCGGTACCCGTTATGGCAGGCGTTGACGATAGACCAAACCGCTCACCACACCCGCAGCGGTCAGCAGCAGACCCAGTAGCAGCCACGGCCGGCTGGCATCACCCATCTGCATCTCGTAGCCGATCTGCTTGTCCAGGGTGTCGTAGACGGCGCTGAGTTCTTCCAGCGTGGAGGCGGTGTAGAAGTCGCCGCCGGAGATCTTGGCGATCTCGCGCAAGGAGTCGTCGTCGACCGGAACCCGGACGCGCTGCGACCCTTTGCCGTCCTGATCCGGAATCTCGACCGAACCCCAGGTGGTGCCGAAGGAGATGGTCGACACCGGGATGCTCTTCTGCTTGGCGACCCGGGCGGCGACGAAGCCGTGACGGGGGTTGTCGACGTCCTTGTCGTCGGGCACGGTCTGCTTGCCGTCGGACATCAGCACGATGCGTGCCGGGGGCGGCGTCTGCGCCCCGCCCAGCACCGAGGCGAGCGTGTCGATGGCCTGCAGGGCGCTGAAGATGCCCTCACCGGTGGCGGTCCGTTCGGCGAGCTTCATATTGTTGATCGCCGCCTTCATCGCCTCCCGGTTGGTCGTCGGTGAGACCTGCACCGATGCGGTACCGGCGAAGGTCACCAAGCCCAAATTGATCCCCGGGGTGAGACCGTCCACGAAATCGGTCGCCGCCTTCTTCGCGACCTGGATCCGGGACGGCGGCACGTCGGTGGCCTCCATCGACAACGACACGTCGATCACCAGCATGACCGTGGCCCGGTTGCGCGGCACCTTCTCGGCCGCCTGCGGACCCGCCGCGGCGACCGTCAGCAGAGCCAGGCCCACCAGCATCAGCGCCACCGGCGCGTGCCGCCAGTTGCTGGGACGCTTGGGCGCCACTCTTTCGAGGGTCTCCATATTGGAGAACCGCAGCATGTGGCGTTTGCGCCGCCGCTGGACCAGCACGTAGAGCAGCGCGATCGCGGCGACGACGATGAGGAATGCCAGCCAGATCGCGGACGTGAAATGCGAAATACTCACTGTCGGGGCACCCGCCCGGTCGGGGCGCCGAAGGTGTGGCGCCGAGTGGACACGAAACGGACCACGTCGGCGATCCAGTCACGATCGGTGCGCAGCGTCATCACGGGCGCGCCGCAACTGCGCAACGCCGCCTCGACCTGTTCGCGATGCTGCTGGGCAGCACGGCCGAAATCGGCGCGCAGGGTGGGAGTGACGGTGAATTCGCGGGTGCGGCCGGTTTCGGGATCGTGGAGCACCACGTCACCGACATCGGGCAGATCCAGATCCAGCGGATCGAGGATCTCCACACCGAGCAGATCGTGACGGCCGGAGATCGCGCGCAGCGAACGCTGCCAGTCGATCTCGCCGAGGAAGTCCGAAATGACAACGGCCAGACCGCGTTTGCGTTGCGGCCGGCGCAGCGATTCGATGGCGCCGCGCAGATCGCCGCGCACGCCGTCGCTCGCATGGGGGGTGGTCGCGATGCTGCGCAGCAGCGACTGGGCGTGCACCCGGCCGGTGCGGGCCGGAATCCGGTACAGCCGTTCGCCGTTGGCGACGACCGCGCCGACCCGGTTGCCGCCGCCGCTGGTCAGATGCGTCACCGCGGCAGCCGCCGCGACCACCAGATCACGCTTCTGGCACAGCGCGGTGCCGAAGTCCAGACTGGCCGACAGGTCGACCACCAGCCAGGTCTCGAGCTCCCGGTCGGCGATCATCTGCCGCACGTGCGGATGGGTGGTGCGGGCGGTGACCGACCAATCCATCTGGCGCACATCGTCACCCGGCTGATACATCCGCGCGTCCCCGGGTTCGGACCCGGGGCCGGGGATCAGGCCGAGATGATCGCCGTGCAGCACGCCGTCGAGGCGGCGGCGCACCGTCAGCTCCAGAGTTTTCAGCGCGGCCGACAATCGCGGATCGCGCAGATCTCCGGACCGGAACGACGGCGGGGCGCTGTCGGGATGAGCGGGGACGTGAGCTGAGTTCGTCACTGGCGCAACCGAATCCGATGCCCCGCTCACTGGCGCTGCGGCTGCCCGGCGCCCTGACCGTTCTGCGGCTGACCGGCCGGATGCGGGGCGATGGGCTGCGGCGCGGCAGCCTGCGGACCCGGAGCCGGCATCGGCGCGGGACCGCCCTGGGCGGGTGCGTTGGCCTGGGTGGCGACCTGCGGCAGGCCGACCGTCTGCAGCACCCGGCGGATCACGTCGTCGGGGCTGACCTCGTCGGCGAGGGCGTCGTAGGACAGCACGAGACGATGGCGCAGCACATCCGGAACGACCTCGACGACGTCCTGCGGCACCACGTAATCGCGGCCGCGGATCAGCGCGACCGCGCGGGCGGCGGCGATGATGCCGAGGCTGGCACGCGGCGAGGCGCCGTAGGCGATCCATCCTGCGACGTCGTCCAGCCCGAATTCGGCCGGCTTGCGGGTCGCGGCGATGACGCGTACGACGTAGTCGACCAGCGCGTGGTGGACGAAGGTGTTGGCGGCCAGTTTCTGCAGCCGGATCAGTTCGGCCGGCTCGAGGATCCGCTTGGGCTCCGGCGGGGTCACACCCATCCGGTAGATGATCTCGCGCTCCTCCTCGACCGTCGGATAGTCGACGACGACCTTGAACAGGAAGCGGTCGCGCTGCGCCTCGGGCAGCGGGTACACGCCCTCGCTCTCGATCGGGTTCTGGGTCGCCATGACCAGGAACGGATCGGGCATCGGGTAGGTCTTGCCACCGATCGACACGTGCCGCTCGGCCATGACCTCGAGCAGTGCCGACTGCACCTTCGCGGGCGCGCGGTTGATCTCGTCGGCGAGGACGAAGTTGGCGACGACCGGGCCGAGTTCGGTATCGAATTCCTCGCGGCCCTGCCGGTAGATGCGGGTACCGATCAGGTCGGTGGGCACCAGGTCGGGGGTGAACTGCACGCGCGAGAAGCTGCCGCCGACCACCTTCGCGAAGGTCTCCACCGCCAGCGTCTTGGCGATACCGGGCACACCCTCGAGCAGCACGTGGCCGCGAGCCAGAACGCCGACGAGCAGCCGCTCGACCAACCGGTCCTGACCGACGATGACCCGTTTGACTTCGTAGATCGCCTTCTCCAGGGTCGCGACGTCACGCTCCAAAGTGCCCGAGGCGGCCTCCGCCTGCTTCACCGCACTCCCAGCGCTCACATCGTCCGTCGAAGTCACCAAACTCCCCGCTTTCGCTTCGGTCTCCATGCGTGCCGCCCCAACTATTCCAGGTATCGAGCAAGATTGCCGCAACTGGGCTCGCACAATGTCGCGGGCCAGGCCTTCCGGGCGGATCGGAAGGCACTCGACGGTGTCCGGAATGCGCTGATTCCGAATTGCCGTGTCGCGGCGGGTGGCCGCGGCGGGATCAGCCCACCGCGGCCAGATATTCGGCGTAGAACAGCGCCAGCCCCACCGCGGCCGCGATGCCCGCGAGCAGCCAGAATCTGATGATCACCGTGGTTTCGGGCCAGCCGCCGAGTTCGAAATGGTGGTGGAACGGCGCCATCTTGAACAACCGGTTGCGGGTGGTGCGGAAAACCGCGATCTGCAACGCCACGGACAGAATTTCGGCGAAGAACAACGCGCCCACGACCACCATCAGCAATTCGGTGCGGGTGGTGATCGAGATTCCGGCCAGCAGCCCGCCCAGGGCCAGCGACCCGGTATCGCCCATGAAGATCTTGGCCGGATTGGCATTCCACCACAGAAATCCGATGCAGGCGGCGCCACCGGCCGCGCACACCACGGCCAGGTCGAGCGGGTCACGCACGCTGTAGCAGCCCGGAAGCGCGTGGGCGGCACAGGAATTGGTGTACTGCCAGAAGGTGACGATGACGTAGGCGCCCAGCGCGAAACCCATCGATCCCGCGGCCAGGCCGTCCAGCCCGTCGGTGATGTTCACGGCGTTGGACCAGGCGACCACCACGAAGCAGACCGCCAGCAGGAAGACCACCAGCGGGAAGGCCACCGTGGGCCAGTCCCGCACATACGACACCTGCCGGCTGGCCGGGGTCAGCCCGGTGCTGCCGGGAAAGCGCAGCGCCAGGATTCCGAAGATCACGGCCGAGCCGATCTGCCCGATGTACTTGCCCGTCGCGGTCAGACCCAGATTGCGATGCTTGCGGATCTTGATGAAGTCGTCGAGGAAGCCGACGAAGCCCAGCGCGGTGGCCAGGCCGAGCACCAGCAGCCCGGACGCCGACGGCCCGTCGGCGTCGTAGCGCAGGCCGATCAGGTGCGAACCCAGATAACCGGCCCACAACCCCGCCACGATGGCGATGCCGCCCATGGTGGGCGTGCCCCGTTTGGCCTGGTGACTCTGCGGTCCCTCGACGCGGATCTGCTGGCCGAGATTTCGGCGTGCGAACAACCTGATCAGCAACGGCGTCACGGTGATCGAGACCGCGAGTGCGATCGCCGCCGAGAACAGGATCTGCCTCATCAATACCCCAACTACTGCCGAACTCTCGGCTCGTGCCGAACGGACCGGCACGATATGTGCCGATTCGCATGGTAGCCAAGATCATTCGGAGGTGCGTCAGGTGATCAGGCGAATCGCGTACGGCATGATGCCGCCCTCGCGCACCGGCGAAATCTTCACGACGTCACCGGATTCGGGCGCCTCGATCATCTTGCCGTCGCCCAGGTACAGCGCGACGTGCTCGCTGCCGTTGGACCCCCAGAACAGCATGTCGCCACGCTCGCGCTGGGCGACCTTGACCCGGGTGCCCATCGTGTACTGGTAGCCGCTGTAGTGCGGCATGGAGATGCCGACACCGGCGAAGGCGTAGATCATCAGGCCCGAGCAGTCGAAGCCCACCTTGTTGTAGTCGCCGTAGGAATCGGCCACGCCGCCGTCGTGGATGCCCTTGGTGGGCCCGTCCTCGTCGCCGCCACCCCAGGCGTAGGTGACGCCGAGTTGCGACATCGCGCGGTCGACGACCGTCTCGATCAGTTCGGAGCGGCTGCCGCTGGGCCGGCTGGGGGTCGACATCGACCGGCGCGGCGGCGGTGCGTTGTCCAGCTGGGTGTGCGGCCGCTTGCCCGCGCCGAGTTC
>NZ_BAFQ01000114.1 GCF_000308375.1 Nocardia aobensis NBRC 100429
GTCGAACCAGTCGGCCACTTCGTCGGCGTCGTCGTCGGGTGTGCCCGCGGCGCCGTCGTCGCTGGGCTCGTAGCGGAAGACGCCGTCCTCGCCCTGGGTGCCGAAGTTGCGGGCGAACCCTTCCAGGGCCTTGCCGAAGTCGCTGGGCACCATCCACACCTTGTTGGCGTCACCCTTCGCCACCAGCGGCAGCGTCTGCATGTACTGGTAGGCGAGCAGCTCCGGGGTCGGTTTGCCGGATTTGATGGCGGCGAAGACCTTTTCGATAGCCTTCGCCTGGCCCTGAGCCTGCAGGTAGGCGGCCGCGCGTTCACCCTGGGCGCGCAGGATCCGGCTCTGCCGCTCACCTTCGGCGGACAGGATGGCCGACTGCTTGGAACCTTCGGCCGCGAGGATCTGCGACTGCTTGGCACCCTCGGCCGTCTTGATCTGCGCCTCGCGATTACCCTCCGCGGTGAGGATCATCGCGCGCTTCTCACGGTCGGCCTTCATCTGCTTCTCCATCGATTCCTGAATCGACGGCGGCGGATCGATGGCCTTCAATTCCACTCGTGCCACCCGCAGGCCCCAGCGGCCGGTCGCCTCGTCGAGGACGCCGCGCAGCTGCGAGTTGATCTGGTCCCGGGAGGTCAGCGTCTCCTCCAGGGTCATGCCGCCGACCACGTTGCGCAGGGTGGTGATGGTCAGCTGCTCGACCGCGGCGATGTAGTTGCTGATCTCGTACACCGCGGCCTGCGGGCTGGTGACCTGGAAATACACCACCGAGTCGATCTGCACGGTGAGGTTGTCCTGGGTGATCACCGGCTGCGGCGGGAACGACACGACCCGTTCGCGCAGGTCGACCTTCGCGCGGATCCGGTCGGCGAACGGGACCAGGAATGTCAACTGGCCCGATACGGTGCGCGAATATCTGCCCAGCCGCTCGATCACCGCGGCCTCGGCCTGCGGTACCAGCGCGATCGACTTGAAGACCACCACCGCGACCAGCACCACGATGACGATCGCGACGATCAGTACAGCCATTACGGCCCCTTCCAGACGACGGCGTGCGCGCCGTCGATCTTCATGACGTAGACGGTCTCACCCTCGGCATATTCATCGGCCGGGTCGAACGGGCGTGCGCTCCACACTTCGCCACCGATCTTCACCTGACCGCTGTTCTCGTTCACCGCCTCCAGCACCTTCGCCGTCTTCCCCGGCAACGCATCGACATTGGTCGGCGTGGGCGGTGGAGTTGCGAAGCGGCGCAACAACATCGGGCGAACGACGAACAGCAGCCCGATGGCGGAGATCGCGAACACCACGGCATCGATCACCACCGACGTCTGCGCGATCCCGGCAACGCCCGCGGTGATCAACGCCGCGCCGCCCAACATGAGCAGCGTGAAGTCACCGGTGAGCATCTCGGCTGCGGCGAGCAGAATTCCCGCGACCAGCCATACGATTGCGGCCACGCGTCAACCGTACCGTGCCTGTCCTTTTTTCCGCGCCTTTACCGGGACGAGTCGAGCGGAAACACGCCGGTCACCGGTCCAGATCCGGTGAGTGCGAGCCTTCGTCGGCCGGACCGCACCGCCGGTCGGGGCCTCGCCTCCCGCCGAACGGCAAGGGGAACAGGTAGTTTCGGCCGGGTGAGTGCGCGCGACTACGGTGACATCTATTCCGGACACGCTCGAACCCGCAAGCGCGCGGTACCGCAGGTGGTGGCCGAACGCGACCTCGTCGCCGAGGACGCCGCCAGCGGATTCTGCGGCGCCGTGGTCGGTTTCGAGCGCACCTACGACGGCGACTTCGTCAAACTCGAGGACCGCGGCGGCCGGGTCCGACTGTTCGCCTTGCGTGAGGCGGCGTTCCTGATCGACGGCCAGCCGGTGACGCTGGTGCGGCCGAAGGCGACCGCGCCGGCCGCACCCACCCGGTCCGCGTCGGGGTCCACCCGCGTGGAGGGGCTGCGCGCCCGCGTCGCGCGCGCCAGCCGGATCTGGGTCGAGGGCGTGCACGACGCGGCGCTGGTGGAACGCGTCTGGGGACACGATCTGCGTGTGGAGGGCGTCGTCGTGGAGCATCTGGAAGGCCTCGACCATCTGGCCGCGCGCCTGACCGACTTCGGGCCGGAACCCGGCCGCCGGGTCGGAGTGCTGGTCGACCACCTGGTCACCGGCTCCAAGGAGACGAATCTGACCACAGGACTCGGCCCGCACGTCCTGGTGACCGGTCATCCCTACATCGATATCTGGCAGGCGGTGCGACCGCAGGCCGTCGGCATCGAGGCCTGGCCGCAGGTGCCGCGCGGCGAGGACTGGAAGACCGGGGTCTGCCGCCGTCTCGGCTGGGGCACCCCGTCGGAGGGCTGGCGGCGGGTCTACAACGCCGTCGACAGCTTCCGCGATCTGGAAGCGCCGCTGCTGGGCGCGGTGGAACAGCTCATCGATTTCGTCACCGAACCGGAGTGAGGACGCCGGTTCGCCGTAGGTCCGCCGATTCACAGGTGCCGTGGTTACGCTGGCCGGTATGACGCCGCTGCAGCGCTATATCGCAGAGGAGATCGGCACCGACCATGCCGAGGGCCTGCTGAGCCGCCGTGAGGCGCTGCGACGGTTGAGCCTGCTCGGGCTCGGCACCCCGGCCGCGGTGGCCCTGCTGGCCGCCTGCGCGCAGCGGTCCGGCACCTCGGCGGGGACCACGAAACCGACCGCGCCGGCGAGTTCCGCGCCACCGCCGGGCACCGCTACCGCGGTCCAGCCGAGCGCGATCACCTTCCCCGGCCCCGACGGCCGCACCCTGCAGGCCGCGTGGGCCGCCGCGGCGCAACCCCGGGGCGGAGTCCTGGTGATCCACGAGAACAAGGGTCTCACCGATCACATCCGTTCCGTCACCGGACGTTTCGCCGGCATCGGCTATTCCGCGCTCGCGGTGGATCTGCTCTCCGAGGAGGGCGGTACCGCCACCTTCACCGACCCGGCCGCCGCCACCGCGGCTCTGGGCAAGGCGCCGCAGGATCGTTTCCTCGCCGATCTGCAGTCCGGTGTGGCGGAACTGGGGCGCCGGGTGCCGGGAAAGAAGCTGGGCGCCACGGGTTTCTGTTTCGGCGGCGGTCTCACCTGGCTGCTGCTCACCCACGGCACCCGCGAGCTGGCCGCGGCCACGCCGTTCTACGGCCCGTACCCCGAGGGCGGTGAGATCACCACCGCGAGTGCGGTCCTGGCCGTGTACGGCGCGCTCGACAAGCGCGTCGACGCCACCCGCCCCGCGGCCGAGGCGGCGTTGAACCGAGCCGGCGTGCCGCACGAGATCTTCGTCGCCGACGATGCCAATCACGCGTTCTTCAACGACACCGGCCCGAACTACCAGCCCACCGCGGCCGCCGCCGCCTGGCAGCGCGTCACCGACTGGTACGCGCAGTATCTCGGGTGAGACGCGCCGGCGCGATCCGGCTCGCGGTGCTCGTGGCGGGTGGCGTCGCGGTGGCCGCGGCGGCGACCGGGAGCACGGTGCGTCCGCCGCTGTTCGAACCGGCCGCCGTGCGAGCGACCGCCCCGATGGGGTGGAATTCCTGGGATTCCGGAATAGCGCTGACCGAGCAGTCGGTACGCGAGACGATCGACGCGATGGTGTCGGACGGGATGCGCGATGCCGGCTATCGCTACGTCGACCTCGACGCGGGCTGGACTGCCCCGCAACGGGATTCGTCGGGCGATATCGTCGCGGATCCGGTCCGGTTCCCGCACGGCATCGCCGCGGTGGCCGCCTACGCCCACGAACACGGCATGTACCTGGGTCTGTATTCCAGTCCCTTCAACGAGATCTGCGGACAGACCCCGGCGACCGCGAGCCGCGGCCACGAACTGCAGGATGCGCGGCGATTCGCCGACTGGGGTGTCGACCTGCTCAAATACGACTGGTGCCGGACCGACGCGAATCACGACGAGCAGGTTCGTGACTTCGCCCGGATGCGTGACGCGCTGCGATCGACCGGTCGCGGCATCGTCTACATGATCAATCCGAACAGCTCCGCCGACGCCTGCGCCGGCGTCGAGTACGACTGGTCGGGCGTCGCCGATTCGGCCCGCAGCTCCGACGATCTGATCCCGATGTGGCGCAACACCTTTCCCGAACCCGATATCGGCGGATTCGACACCACGTCGGTCCGCGGTGTCGCCGACGAGGCCGACGCCGCGCTCCGCGCCCGGTCCAGCCGTCCCGGATACTGGCCCGACCCGGACATGCTGGTCGTCGGACAGTCGATGTCGCAATTCCTCGGCGCTCATCTGGACGGCCTGCCCGGAACCGCCGTGCGGCGGTCGGCACTGAGTGCCGACGAGACCGCCTATCTGGCCCGCCGGTTGGGGATCTCCCCGGAAACGCTGGCGCTGCTGCGCAATCCACGCACCCTCTCGCCGACCGAGGAGCAGGCGCATCTGTCGCTGTGGGCGATGCTGTCCGCACCGCTCATCGCGGGAAACGATGTCCGCACGATGAGCGAGCCCACACGCGCCCTGCTCACCGACGCCGGTGTCATCGCCATCGACCAGGATCCCCGGGTGGCCCCCGCGGTGCTGCTCCCCCGCGATCACCGGATTCTCACCAAACCCCTGTCCGACGGTTCGGTCGCCGTGGCGCTGCTGAACCCCGGTGACCAGCCACTCACCCTCGCGACCAGCGCCCCCGAAGCCGGTCTCGCACAGGCACGGTCGTACACCGTGCACGACATCTGGGCCGCGACGACGACGGTGACCGACGGCCCCATCGTCGCGCCCGACATTCCCGCCCACGGCGTGGTGCTGCTGAGGATCACTACCGCCGCTTGATGTTCCAAGGCCGACCGCACACGGGTTCACCTGAAACTCCTTGCCGGCTACGAGATGCGCCGGACGATTCCATCGGCTGCCGACTGTTCGATGGCAGTGAGGAGCCGGTGGTGCCGCAGGGCGGTCTCGAAACTGGGATGTGGTTGTCTGGCTTCGGTGATGGCCCGAGCGACCTCCTGGTAGAACGCTGCGACATTGGCCGGCGGGCCGGACCGGATGCCGGCCGGGACGGTGCGATAGGTGTCGGGAACAGGCAGGATCTCGTCGCCGATCCGGATGTCCCAGTCGCCCCAGTGGATGAATGTCCCGGGCTGGGTCGGTGTGGCGGTCAATGTTTCGTCGCTGCCGACGAACTCGAGGCGGAAGCCGTACCGGGCGGGGCCGTTGCCGCCGTGCACGGCGACCGATGCGGTGGCGCCGCCGGCCAGCAGTCCGTGCAGCAGCACGTGGCTGGGCGTGGCGTTGGGCACCGTCTGCTCCGTCCCGGCGATGAGCACGCGGTCGTGCGTGCGGGGCAGCCGTGCGGAGACTTCGGTCAGTCGGCCCGCGACACATTCGAGTGTGGCCAGGAAGTGACCGGCCATGATGGTGAGGATGTCGGTGCCCTCCGAAGGGTCGAGCCCGAACACGAGGCTCGGCCATATTCGACTGCCGCCCCAGGGCGCGCCCTCCGCCACCAGGGCGACCGATTCGAGCGCACCGATCCGGTCGGCGGCCAGCAGGTCGGCGACGAAGCGGGCGCTCGGGGAATGGTGGCCCTGCAGGACGACCGCGTGGACGACGCCGGCGTCGGTGGCGGCCTCGGTCAGCTCGCCCGCTTCGTCGGCGTCGATGCCCAGCGGCCACTCGGACACGACGTGCTTACCGGCGGCGAGCGCTGCCCTGATCACGGCAGCGTGCGCGGATGCCTTCACCGAGACGACGACCACGTCGACCTCGGGGTGCGCGACGAGTTCGCCCGCGTCGGCGAAGGCGAGCCGTACGCCATGAGCGGCCGCCGCCCGGTCCGCGCTGACCTGGTTGGTGGTCGCGACCGCGGTCACCTCGAACTCCTCGAGCGCTGTGAGCGCGGGCAGGTGCGAGTTACCCGCCCAACCGCTGGCCCCGACAACTCCGACTCGGATCATGAATTCCACCCTCTAGTTATGTACCTTTCGGTAAGAAAGTAGAGGCTGCCACGCCCACAGGCAAGAGGTAATGTACCGATAGGTAAAGAATATGGAGAGGACACCGGAGGATCGCATGCCCGGCGGACGCCCACGCTCGTTCGACACAGACACCGCACTCGACCGCGCAGTAGAGGCGTTCTGGCGCAACGGCTTCGAAGCCACCTCACTGGCCGACCTGACCACGGCGATGGGCATCAACAAGCCCAGCCTCTATGCCGCCTTCGGTAACAAGGAGGAACTGTTCGGCAAGGTCCTCGCACGCTACCTCGACGGCCCCGGCGCCTACGCGGCCGCCGCGCTCAACGCGCCTACCGGCCGCGAGGTCGTGGAGCGACTGATCCACGGAGCCGTCGACCTGACAGCAGGCGACAGCACGCCCCGTGGTTGCTTGTGCGTCAAGACCGTTCAAGCCTGCGCGCCCGACGCGCACACCGCACACCAGGACGCCGTCACGGTACGCAAAGCGGGCGAGGCGGCCCTACGCAGACGGCTCGAGCAGGCCAGTGACCTGCCCTCCCATCACAATCCCGCCGCCCTGGCCGCACTCGTCCACACCATCTCCGACGGCATCGCCGTCCAGGCCGCGGCCGGGCGCAGCCGCGACGAGTTGCGACAGGTCGCCGACTCGGCGCTGCGCGCCCTCTTGGACGACGACACGTAGATCCCCCACGACGAGCGGGTTTCCGCTGCGCACACCATCACGCAGCCCCAGTGCGGTCGAAACCGATTCGTGCACAGTTACTTCCGCGCGGCGGGGTTGCCGGCGGCCGGGCCGTCCGCGCCGTCCCACGGCCGAGGGCGGGTGCGGGAGAGGTCGAGTTGCGGTTCGCCGCCGAGATACGTACGCAGCAGCACGGCCGCTCGCTGTCGCCACGCACGATCCACACTCGTGCCGCGATCGGCGACGATGTCGGCGAGCCGGGCGCGGAAACGCCGCTCGCTCATGCCGAAACGCACGAGGATCTCCTCGTCGGGTGGCCCGCCGTAGGGCAGCCACAGTACGGCGAAATCGATGATTGCCTGTTCTTCGTCGGTCATCGTTCACTCACGGAAATTGACGGGCCCCGCCGCATGGCTGCGGGGCGGTCGGACTTTGCGGTACCTGTCAAAGTGTAATATTGTCCAGACAGGTGTCCACCTCCGTGGCGCCGAGAATCTCAGCCACTTCCTCCGTACCGGAGGGGAAGAAACGACACGCTATGGCGACAACACCGCACAGCCCGTTCGACGTCGCGAGTACCCGGACCCTGATCGAACCGGAAATCCGGCGGCGCATTCGCGCGGCGACCGGCTCCGACGTCGACCCGGAGCGCATGAAGGCACTGGAGGCCGTCTACCTGGGGACAGTGCTGACCGCGAGCATGGGCTACTCACTGCACAGCGGCACCTGCTCGGTCGAACATGTCGCGACGCGGATCATCTATCGATGACGTCCGCCCCGGCTCCGGACAGGTTGCGCGTCCGCAGCCACGGTGATCAGCGATCCGGTTCCGGATCGCCCAATCGTGCGCGGATCGCGCCCCACGGGTCGGCGAATGTCCGCGAGCCGTCGCGGTACGGCGACAACCGCCTGAGATACCAGCGCATCACCGGACCGAACGGGCGGGCGATGAACCGCCATCTTCCTGTCCTGGAACGGATTTCGGCGAGCATATCCGGGAAGGAGTGATGCTGGAAGCGCAGCACTTCCTGGGCGCGCCCGGTATCCATCCAGTCGGTGGCGAACCAGTCCGCATCGCTGTCCGGGTCCCCGTCCAGTCCCCGCGGGATGGCCCCCGGCAATCCGGAGGCGGCGGCGATCGAGGCGCCGATATCGTTCTGACGCAGCCGATGTGACGCGTCGCCGCCGATGAGGAAGACCTCACGGACGGACGGCGTGACGGTCGCGGCCGTGAACGCGGCGGCCACATCGCGCACGTCGACCGTATTGATTCGCCCGTCGGCCGGCAGCGCCGCCTCGAAGGTGAGCATGTCCGCGTCCAGGCCGAGCATCGGCTCGACGGTGAGTACGCCGCCGAGCCGCAGGATCACCCACTCCAGTTGCGACGCCCGCACCAGCTGTTCGGCCTCCGCCTTGTGCGCGCCGTACAGATCCGTCGGCCGCACCGGGGTGCCCGGCGTGAGCGGTCCGCCGGGCCGATACGGATTGCGGGGGCCGTAGACCGCGATACTCGACGCGAGCACGAACCGCGGCGGCGCGGTGAGCTCGGCCGCGGCGTCGAGCAGCGTGGCGGTGGCCTCCACGTTGACGGCGCGAGCGAGGCCGCGGCGCTGGTAACAGACCGGCGGGATGATCGCGGCGAGATGGACGATCGCGCTCGGGCGCACCGATCGCACCAGCTCGCGAACCTGTTGCGGCACGGTCAGATCCGCCCACCGCACCTCCACGCCGGCAGCGGTGAACTCCCGCGCGGCGCGGCGGTTGGCCGGGATGTCGAGGTCGGTGGCGACCACGCGGGACCCGCGTGCGGCGAGGGTGCGCACCAGCGCGGTGCCGACCAGCCCGAACGCACCGGTAACGAGTATCGGTCCCGAAGTCATTCCGCCACAACGCTTCCCGCGATCAGTGGCAGGTCGAGGGCGGTGCGGATTCCGGCGGGGGCGCCGACCACCGCGGGGATGGCATTGACGATCCGGCCCGCGGCGGCCACGATCGCCGCGTGATTGTGGTCGCCGTGGCGGCTGGTGGGACAGATGTCGACGGTATAGGAGGGTTCGCCGACGATCTCGACCCGGTAGGACCCGCCCGGCTGGGCCGGCTGCGGCCAATCGGGGCGCAGGTCGCCCCGCAACCGGGTGGTGTGTTCGATGACGATGACCGGGCGGCCCTTCACCATCCCGCGAATCTCGAACCGCAGTGCCGCGACCGACCCTTCGGGCACATGCCCGGCCGCGATGTCGAAGCTTTCCGGCGCCGGTTCCCGTTCGTAGGTTTCGGTGATCTCATCGACGGTGATGCCCAGCCCCGCCTCGAGTTGCCGGATCGTCGTGCCCCAGGCCATGCCGAGCACCCCGGGCTGCAGCAGCATCGGCACCTCGTCGAGGGGTTTGCCGAATCCCATCACGTCGAACATGACCGTCGCACCGTCGTAGGTGGCGTAGTCGGCGATCTCCGAACACCGCACCTGTTCGATATTGCGGCAGGTGCCGGCGAAGGCGAGCGGAATCAGATCGTTGGCGAAGCCGGGATCGATGCCGGTGATGAAGATGCTCGCATCACTCTCGCGCGCGGCCGCCTCGATGGTGGCGAAGAACTTGTCCGGCAACACCTTCCACGGATATTGCAGGAGTCCGGGGGCGGATCCGACGAGATCGACGCCGGCGGCCAGGATGCGGCGGCAGTCCTCCAGCGCTTCCAGCAGCCGGGTATCGCCCATCGCGCAGTAGACCGCGCAGTCCGGGCGCAGGGCGAGCAACTCCGCCAGGTCACCGGTCGCGCGGATGCCGGTGCTGACATCCAGGCCGGCCAGTTCGCCGGCGTCCTTGCCGACCTTCTCCTTCGTCGAGACGCACACGCCGACCAGTTCGAAGCGCGGGTCCTCGATCAAACCGGCCAGTGCGAGCCGGCCGACATTGCCGGTGCCGATGTGCACGACGCGGATGGGCATTCGTTTCTCCTCGGGTCGCCGCGGCACCGCATGCGGTCGGCGTC
The DNA here is from genome assembly GCF_000308375.1 of Nocardia aobensis NBRC 100429. Lineage (GTDB taxonomy): Bacteria > Actinomycetota > Actinomycetes > Mycobacteriales > Mycobacteriaceae > Nocardia > Nocardia aobensis. The sequence goes on from NZ_BAFQ01000114.1 coordinate 9,630, forward strand.
GCCGCCGTATCGGCGGGTGACCGGCAAGCCGCATTCGGACAAGTGTCTGGACAGTACTACGACCTCTCGCCGACCGACAACAGATCACCCGCGCGAACAGCGGTCGGAGCTCTGGAACAGTGTCTAGAACATGTTCCAGTTTGCATGGTAGCGTCACCGGCATGGGACGTGTAGACGGCAAAATTGCACTCATCAGCGGGGGCTCGCGAGGTATGGGTGCGGCCCATGCGCGGCTGCTCGTCGCCGAAGGCGCCAAGGTCGTGATCGGTGACATCCTCGACGACGAAGGTAAGGCTCTGGCCGGCGAACTCGGTGACGCCGCGCGTTTCGTGCACCTCGACGTGACCGCCCCCGAGGACTGGGCGGCGGCGGTGTCCACGGCGGTCGGCGAATTCGGCAAACTCGACGTGCTGGTCAACAACGCGGGCATCGTCAACGGCAATTCGCTGCGCAAGTTCGAACTGGAACAGTGGCGCCGCATCCTCGACGTGAACCTGACCGGAACGTTTCTCGGCATGCAGGCCGCGGTCGATCCGATGATCGCCGCCGGCGGCGGATCCATCGTCAACGTCTCCTCCATCGAGGGACTGCGGGGCGCGCCGTGGCCCACGGCTACGTCGCCTCCAAATGGGGCGTGCGCGGCCTGGCGAAGTCGGCCGCATTGGAGTTGGCGCAGCACAACATTCGCGTGAATTCGCTGCATCCCGGGCTGATCCGCACGCCCATGACCGCCACCATTCCCGACGATCTCGTGACGATTCCGCTGGGCCGTCCGGCTCAGCCCGAAGAGGTGGCGACCTTCGTGCTGTTCCTGGCGAGCGACGAATCCTCGTACGCGACGGGCTCGGAATTCGTCGTGGACGGCGGCTTGGTGACCGCGGTACCGCACAAGACCTCCTGACCCCGCACGACTTCCCCTCCAGGAGCACAGACATGCCCGAAACAGGAACCAGCACAATCGATCCCGCGACCCTGCTGCGGCTGCCGACCCACAACGGACACGCCCTGCTCGCCGGGCTGCGACGTCATCGGCGCGAGCCGGTCATGACCCTCGGCGACACCGTCCTCACCGGCGCCGACGTCATCGACGCCATCAGCCGCTACATCGCCGCGTTCGCCGCCCACGAGGTCGGGCTCGGCACTCCGAGCGCACTGCTCGCCCTCAACCGCCCCGAGGTGCTGTTCATCCTCGGCGCCGGCCAGATCGCCGGACATCGGCGCACCGCACTGCATCCGATGGGCGGCCTCGACGACCACGTGCACGTGCTGACCGATGCCGGCATCACGAATCTGGTCATCGATCCGCAGCCGGCGTTCGTGCGGCGGGCGCGCGAACTCGCCGACCGGGTGCCCGAGCTGAAGCGGATCCTCGTCCTCGGCCCGGTCCCGGAGGAACTGGCCGACATCGGCGTCGACTTGATCTCCGCCGCAGCGGAATTCACTCCGGAACCGATCGAAGCGGTCGATATCCCACCGGATTTCGTCGTCTCGATCAGCTACACCGGCGGCACCACCGGAAAGCCCAAGGGCGTCATCGGCACCGCCGGCACCATGGCGACCATGACCCAGATCCAGCTCTCGGAATGGGAATGGCCGCAGCGCCCGCGATTCCTGATCTGCACACCGCTGTCGCATGCGGGCGCCGCGTTCTTCCTGCCCGTGGTGCTGCAGGGCGGGCAATGCGTGGTACTTCCGCGATTCGACGCCGGTGAGGTGCTGCGCGCCATCGAGGAACACCGCATCTCCGCGACCATGCTGGTGCCGTCGATGCTGTACGCGCTGCTCGACCATCCCGATATCGACTCGCGCGATCTGTCGTCGCTGGAAACGATCTACTACGGCGCCTCCTCGATCGATCCGAAACGCCTGACGCAGGCGATCGCCCGGTTCGGCCCCATCTTCGCCCAGTACTACGGCCAGTCCGAGGCGCCCATGGTGATCAGCTATCTGGGCAAGGACGAGCACGACGAGGCGCGGCTGACCTCGTGCGGCCGGCCGTCGGCGGCGCTGCGCACCGGGTTGATCGGCACGGACGGACAGCGGGTGGCGCCGGGCGAGGTCGGCGAGATCTGCGTATCCGGGCCACTGCTGGCCGGCGGTTACCTGAACCTGCCGGAGGTCACCGCGGAGACCTTCCGCGACGGCTGGCTGCACACCGGAGATCTCGCGCGCGAGGATCCCGACGGCTTCTGGCATATCGTCGGGCGCAGCAAGGACATGATCGTCACCGGCGGCTTCAACGTCTTTCCCCGGGAGGTGGAGGATGTCATCGCCGCCGACGCCCGCGTCCAGGGCGTTGCCGTCGTCGGTGTCGCCGATCCGCGCTGGGGTGAGGCCGTGACCGCCGCGGTCGTCTTCGATCCGGCCACCGCCGCCGATCCCGACGCGGTGGCCGCGGCGATCGATGACATCCAGCAGGATGTCAAGCGCCGCAAGGGTTCGGTCCAAGCTCCGAAACACGTCATCGTGGTCGATGCGCTGCCGTTGACGGGACTCGGCAAGGTCGACAAGAAGGCCGTTCAGGTCCTCGTCACCGCCGAACTCGATCGGTAGGTAGTCACCCGGCCTTACGAGCGGCCCCCGCGCCCCGGCTCCCCCACGACATCGGCGAGATGTCGTGCGCCGGTGGCGATCTCGGTCGCCTCCGCCATCCCCAACCGGAATTCGTGGTCGGCGGCAGGCGCGGGGCCCTCGTGATGACTGATTCCCGCCGCGCCGATGACGTAGTGCAATGCCGTGTCGCCGATGTGCACGGTCACCGTCCCCGTGGGCACGACGTCGGCGATCGCGCGGCCCAGCGGCAGCGCGAACCAGTGCGCGCGCACCGCGTCGGTGGCGCGACGCTGCCCCAGTAGCGGCGCCCCCCATTCCGAGAGTGCCTGCAGCACAGGCCGAAGCGCCGCGCCGGTGGGTGTGAGCTCGTAGACGGCGGCTGCCGAACGCGACCCCACCCTGCGGTGCGTGAGGATGCCGTCGCGTTCCAGATCCTTCAGCCGGGCCGCCAGTATATCGGTGCTGATGCCCGGAAGGTCGGCGAACAGATCGCTGTATCGCCGTGGCCCCGAGCACAATTCGCGAACCACCAGCAGATTCCAGCGGTCGCCGACGACTTCGAGCGCGCGGCTGACCGGACAGTAGTGGTCATAGGTTCGGCGTGGCACATCCCCACCCTATCCCAGCACTTGGAAAATCCAAGCACAAACTTGGAATAACCAAGTACAGTAGGCGGCCTACACGCCGGAAGGGGATGTTCATGCAGGTCAACCAGTCCAGCAAACTCATGGGGGTCTCGTACGAGATCCGCGGTCCGGTCGCCGAACAGGCCGCGCGACTGGAAGCCGAGGGCCATCACGTCGTCAAACTCAACACCGGCAATCCACTGCCCTTCGGCTTCGAGGCCCCCGCCGAGATCCTGCAGGACATCGTCCGGACGCTGCCGGTCTCGAGCGGCTACTCATCCTCGAAAGGCCTGTTGCCGGCGCGGCGCGCGGTGGTCCAGTACTACCAGACCCTCGGGGTCACCGACATCGACGTCGAGGACGTCTTTCTCGGTAACGGCGTCTCCGAACTGATCATGATGGCGCTCACCGCGCTCCTGGAGACCGGTGACGAAGTTCTCGTTCCCGCACCGGATTTCCCGCTCTGGACGGCGGCGACAACCCTCAACGGCGGCCGGGCGGTGCACTACATCTGCGACGAGGGCGCCGACTGGTATCCGGACCCGGCCGATATCGCCGCCAAGATCACCGACCGCACCCGCGCCCTCGTGCTCATCAACCCGAACAACCCCACCGGCGCCGTCTACCCGCCCGAGGTACTGCGGCCGATCCTCGACATCGCTCGCCGTCACAACCTGGTCGTCTTCGCCGACGAGATCTACGACAAGATCTACTACGACGGACTCACCCACACCTCGATCGCCGCGCTGGCGCCCGACCTGCTGTGCCTGACCTTCTCGGGATTGTCCAAGTCCTATCGGTGCGCGGGTCTGCGCTCCGGCTGGCTGGTCGTTTCCGGTCCCACCGGCCACGCGGAGAGCTACCTCGAGGGTCTCACCATGCTCGCGGGACTGCGACTGTGCGCGAATGTGCCGGGGCAGCAAGCGATTCAGGCCGCATTGGGCGGGCATCAGAGCATCTACGACCTGACGCTGCCGGGCGGGCGCCTGCGCGAACAGCGCGACCGCGCGTGGGAGGCGCTCACCGCGATCCCGGGCATCACCTGCGTGAAACCCAAGGGCGCCCTGTACGCGTTCCCGCGCATCGATCCCCGCGTCTACGCCATTCGCGACGACGAACAATTCGTCCTTGACCTTCTCCTGCAGGAAAAGCTGCATATCGTGCAGGGCACCGGTTTCAACTGGCCCACACCCGACCATTTCCGGATCACGACCCTGCCGCACGCCGACGAACTCGAATCCATCATCGAGCGCATCGGCCGCTTCTTGTCCACCTACCGGCAATAGCCGCGTTCGATGCCTGACGGACGAACCGGCCACCGGCGGCCGGACCGTCCACCACGCCTGACCGGGGCGCCCGACGGTGTACCGCCTCTTTCTCCACTAACCCACCTCCGAACCCCTCCGCCCGGTACCATTTATGGGCGCACAGGGTGTGACCAGCCAGTATCCGGATGCCGTTCGCGAACCGGACGAGTGGCCGTCGCACGGCAGTCCCTATCGACTCTCGGCGGTTCGTGCCAGCAGCGGTTCGTGCGAACTCGAGAGTTTTCAGCAGGCATCGAGGCCGCACCCGACGACCACGAATGGACATGTGCGGGGGCGGCCCCGGACCGGATCGACGACGATCCGATGACTCTCCGTCCGGAGGTGGATGGTGGCCGAGAAATTCGAAGGACATATCGCGCTCGATATCCGTGATTCCGTCGCCGACTGGAAGCCGTTCGCGGAACCGACCGCACCGCGCGGCGCACCCAATGTGCTGTATCTGGTGTGGGACGACATCGGAATCGCCACCTGGGACTGCTACGGCGGGCTGGTGGAGATGCCGAATATGCAGCGAATCGCCGACCGCGGAATCCAATTCACCCAGTTCCACACGACCGCGCTGTGTTCCCCGACTCGCGCCTCCCTGCTCACCGGACGGAATCCGACGTCCGTCGGAATGGCGACCATCGAAGAGTTCACCGACGGCTTCCCGAGTATGAGCGGCCGGATTCCCGACGACACCGCCCTGTGTTCGGAGGTTCTCACCGAACGCGGATGGAACACCTACGCCGTCGGCAAATGGCATATGACGCCGCTCGAGGAGAACAATCTGGCGGCGTCTAAACGTCATTGGCCGCTGGGGCGCGGATTCGAACGGTTCTACGGATTCCTCGGCGGCGAAGCCGACCAGTGGTATCCCAACCTCGTCTACGACAACCACCCGATCACACCGCCGTACTCGCCGGAGGACGGATATCACCTGTCGAAAGACCTGGCGGACAAGTCGATCGAGTTCATCCGCGACGCGAAGGTCATCGCCCCGGACAAACCGTGGTTCATGTACCTGTGCCCGGGATGCGGTCACGCGCCCCATCATGTCCCGCGCGAATGGGCGGACAAATACCGCGGCCGATTCGATATGGGATATGAGAAATACCGCGAGATCGTGCTGGAGAACCAGAAGCGCATGGGGCTGATCCCGGAGGACACCGAACTGTCTCCGATGAACCCGTACGCGGACGCCACCGGAAGCAACGGTGAACCCTGGCCGCTGCAGGACACGGTGCGGGCGTGGGATTCGCTGTCCGAGGACGAGAAACGGCTGTTCCGACGCCAGGCGGAGGTCTTCGCCGGTTTCCTGTCCTACACCGA
>NZ_BAFQ01000113.1 GCF_000308375.1 Nocardia aobensis NBRC 100429
GTGCTGTTCGTCGCGGCGGGCGCGGGACCGTCCGCGGCGGCCGCGGTGTACCGCTTGCCGGTGGCGGCCGGTGCGGCGGCGTGAGCGGTACCTACTGGCGCGCGATCGACCGGTTCCGCGTGGTCGCCGCCGCGGCACCGGACCGCACCGCGGTGTATTTCGCCGACGCCGGGCATACGCCCACACCGCACTATCGGCGGCTGAGCTACGCCGACCTGGACCGCTGGTCCGACGCGATCGGTAAGCGGCTCACCGCCGCGGGCGTGGGCAGCGGAACCCGCACCATCGTGCTGGTGCTGCCCGGGCCGGAGCTGTACGCGATCATGCTGGGCCTGTTGAAGATCGGTGCGGTTCCGGTGGTCATCGATCCGGGCATGGGACTGCGCCGTATGCTGCGGTGCCTGCGGGCGGCCGACGCCGAGGCGTTCATCGGCATTCCGCAGGCGCATGCGGCGCGAGTGCTGTTCCGCCGCTACTTCCGCGGCGTGCGGGTCGCCGTCACGGTCGGGCGGCGCTGGTTCTGGGGCGGAGCGACCTTCGACACCTGGGGGCGCCACCCGTCCGGCACCGCGCAGGACCGCGCTCCGGCGCCCGACGGCGCCCCGCTGATGATCGCCTTCACCACCGGGAGCACCGGACCCGCCAAGGCCGTGGAGATGACCCACGGCAATCTGTCGGCCATGGTCGAGCAGGTCCACGCCGCGCGTGGCCACGTACCGCCGCAGACCTCGCTGATCACGCTGCCGCTGGTCGGCATCCTGGATCTGCTGCTCGGCTCCCAGTGCGTCCTGCCGCCGCTGATCCCCAGCAAGGTGGGTTCGACCGATCCGGCGCACGTGGCCGACGCCATCGGCCGATTCGGGGTGCGCACCATGTTCGCCTCCCCCGCCGTGCTGATCCCGCTGCTGCGCCACCTCGAGCAGACCGGCACCCGGCTACCGACGCTGCGCAGTATCTATTCCGGGGGCGCGCCGGTCCCGGACTGGTGTATCGCCGGCCTGCGCGCGGTGCTCGACGAGGATGTGCTGGTCTACGCCGGATACGGATCCACCGAGGCGCTGCCGATGTCGACGATCGAATCGCGCGAACTACTGGACGGCCTGTCCGAACGCGCCCGCGCCGGTGCGGGCACCTGCATCGGACGCCCCGCCGACCGGGTGCGGGCACGCGTCGTGGCGATCACCGACGACCCGTTGCCCACCTGGGCGGACGCCCAGGCTCGCGAGGGCGACGTGGTGACCACCGGCGGCATCGGCGAACTGGTGGTGGCCGGGCCGAATGTGAGCACCCGCTACTACTGGCCCGCCGCGGCGAACGCGACGGGCAAGATCGTCGACGGCGAGACCGTCTGGCATCGCACCGGCGACCTGGCGTGGATCGACGATCAGGGACGAATCTGGTTCTGCGGGCGCAAATCCCAGCGGGTACGCACCGCCGACGGGCCGATGTTCACGGTGCAGGTCGAACAGATCTTCAACGCCGTCGCCGGTGTGGCGCGCACGGCGCTGGTCGGGGTGGGCCCGGCCGGAGCGCAGCGCCCCGTGCTGTGTGTGGAACTGCGTCCGGGCGCCGATCGCGACGACGTGACCGCCGCCCTGCGTGCGCGTGGCGCGGAATTCGAGCTCACCACGAAGATTTCGCAGTTCCTGTTCCATCCGAACTTCCCGGTCGATATCCGGCACAACGCCAAGATCGGACGAGAACAGCTCGCGGGATGGGCGGCCCGGCAGATCGCGAAGGCGGCGCGATGACGATGAAAGTGGTTGCGCTGCGGTCTGTTCCGATCGCGGGCTGGTTGTTTCTGCTGGCCGGTCCGGCGGTCCGGGGCTCCGGCCGCCGGTGGCTGCGAACGCTGTGGTGGATCGACGCGGTGCTCAGCATCGGTGTGCACGCCGCCCAGATTCCGGTCGCGTTGCGCGCCGCACGGAGCAGCGGCCGGTCCCGCCTGTACACCGCCGTCATGACGCAGCTGTTCGGCCTCACCTGGTGGCGTACCGAAACAGTGCGCAGCACGGCATCTTTCGAGGAGAACCAACGGTGAAGGCACTCGTCACGGGCGCATCCGGATTTCTCGGCGGCGCACTGGTCCGCCGCCTGGTACGCGAGGGCGGCCACGAGGTGACCGTGCTCGCGCGGCGCACCAGCAACCTCGGCGATCTGCCCGATCTCGACGGGGTGCGGGTCACCTTCGGCGACCTCACCGACGAAGCGTCGCTCGAACGTGCCTGCGCCGGAGTCGATGTCGTGTTCCACAGTGCCGCCCGCGTCGACGAGCGCGGCACCCGCGCACAGTTTCGCGCCGAAAATCTGCGCGCCACCGAAGTTCTGCTGCGCGCCGCCCGGGCCGCGGGCGCGACGCGATTCGTGTTCATCTCGAGCCCGAGCGCCCTGATGGATCGCGACGGCGGCGATCAGATCGACATCGACGAATCGGTGCCGTATCCGCGCCACTATCTGAACCTCTACTCCGAGACGAAGGCCGCCGCCGAGCGGACCGTATTGGCCGCCGACACCGAGGGTTTCACCACCTGTGCGCTGCGGCCGCGCGCGATCTGGGGAGCCGGCGACCGCTCCGGGCCGATCGTGCGCCTGCTCGGCCGGACCGCGCAGGGGCGCCTGCCCGATCTGTCGTTCGGCCGCTCGGTCCAGGCATCGCTGTGCCATGTCGACAACATCGTGCACGCCTGCCTGGGCGCCGCCACCTCCGACCGGGTCGGCGGCAAGGCCTATTTCGTCGCCGACGCGGAGAAGACCGACGTGTGGGCCTTTCTCGCCGAGGTGGCGGGCGGGCTCGGCTACCCGGCGCCCAGCCGGCGACCCGATCCGCGGGTGCTGGCGGCCGCCGTCTCGGTGATCGACACCGTCTGGCGCGTACCGGCGATCGCACGGCGCTGGTCGCCACCGCTGTCGCGTTACGTGGTGGCATTGCTGACCCGCACCGCGACCTACGACACGGGCGCGGCGGCACGGGATTTCGGTTACGCGCCGATCATCGACCGCGAACAGGGCCTGGCCCGGTTCCTGTCCTGGCTCGAATCCGAGGGCGGCATCGAGCAACTCACCCGCGAGCTGCGGTAACGCATAGTCAGGAGCCGATCATGAGCACCGTCTTCCGGCGGCGGATCTCGCCCACCGAGCGCATGTACTTCCCCATGCGGGATATGGCGCCGCCGTTTCTGATGCAACTGGCGATTCCGGGAACCGGAACCCTCGACGCGGAGCGGTTGCGCCGCGCGGTCGCGGTCGCGGCTGCCGCCTGCCCGGGCGCGCGGCTGCGGCGCGAGGGCAAGTACTGGGTGGACACCGGTGTGCCGCCCGCCGTGCGAGAGATTCCCGGTCACGTCGTGAACTACGATCGCCTCGAGGCGGATCCGGTCCTCGCGTCGGCGATCGGCCCCACCCAGGAGACCACCTGTGAGGTGCTGCTCCTGACCGGCGACCCGGTCACCGTCATCTTCCGGGTGTTCCACGGCGTCATGGACGGGATGGGCATGGTGCTGTGGGCCCGCAACGTCCTCGCCGCGCTGCGTGGCGAACAGCCGGAGGAGCTTCGCGACCCGGTCGCCGATCGGGAACTGGTGCGGCGCCTCGGCGCACCCGGCCGCCCCACCGCGATGATTCCCCGCTTCCGCTCGGCGGTCGGCCACGGCCGTCAGGAGGTGGGCAGCCCCCGGCATCTGCTGCGGCACCGCAGTATCGCCGCCACCGGTTCCGGTGCGGTGGCGCGGGTGTCGGCGCTGCTGGCCGATGCCGCGGGCAGCACGCAGCGGATCATGGTCCCGGTCGATCTGCGCCGTCACGACCCACAGCTGCGATCGACGGGGAATCTGGCGTTGCCGCTGTTCCTCGATATCCGGCCCGGCCAGGATTGGCGGCAGGTGCGCGAAGGCATGCGCGCGGGCCTGCGGGAACGCACCGAACTCAACCAGTTGGCCGCCAGCGCGATCGCCAACGCGCCGCATGCCGTCGGCCGCACCATTCTGCGCACCACCAATGCGCTCGGCGCTCGCTTCGGGCGCAATCTCGCCTCGGCGACGGTCTCGCACATGGGCCGCTTCGATCTCGGCGCACTGGCGGTGCCCGGCTGGTCGCCTACGGCGGTGCGGGTGCTGCCGCAGCACAGCGTCGCGATGCCGCTCCTGTTCGCGATGGTGGAGGCCGGCGGTCGCACCGAGCTGACGGTCTCCGCGCGCAACGGCCACGGCATCGAGGATCGGCTCGAAGGGCTCCTGGACCGCATCGCGGCAGCTCTGGAAAGCGAACTGCCGCAGCCGGATCCGGTCCTCGCATGACCCGCTGGGCGCGGCTCGTCGGTACCCGCCCGACCCTGGTGCTGCTGGCGGCGATCGGTGCGGCGATCGTGTGCGGACTGTTCGGCGCCGACGTCCAGCAGCGAGTGAGCGCGGCCGGATTCGCCGATCCCGGCAGCGAATCCGCGCTCGTCGACCGGGTGGTCACCGCGCATCTGGGCCGACAGAACCCGGATGTGATCGCGATCTACACCGCGCCCGACGGACAGGACCTCACCGCACTGGGCCCGCGCGTCCAGCAGGCGGTGGACCACATCGATGCGGCGCTGCTGGCCCAGCCGGTGCAGACCTATTGGAACAACGCCCCACCGCGCCAGGGTTTCCTGCGGTCGGCGGACGGCCGGCAGGGGCTGGCCGTGGTGTTCGCCGCCGGCGACGACAATCAGCGCATAGCGGCCTACCACGACATCGCCGCGGCGCTGACCGTCCCCGGCGTCTCGGTGCGCTTCACCGGCTACAGCGCACTCGCCGACGAGATCGACCGCCAGTCCCGCCACGATCTGATTCTCGCCGAATCAGTCTCGCTACCCATCAC
>NZ_BAFQ01000112.1 GCF_000308375.1 Nocardia aobensis NBRC 100429
CGTCGGTCAGCACCCGCAAAGCTGATCTCCTGTTCAGCGGTGCCGACGTCGTCGTATCGATGTAAGACACCGGTCGGTGCGGCACAGTTTGACTCGCTAGAGACCTACATAGTCGAATATGTGTAAGAGAAACGAGGTTTGCTCGCTACATAATCAGCCTTCTAGGCTGAGCCGCAGCCAGGCCCGCCATCTCAGAGCGAACCAGTCGTTGCGGTCGGCGTCGATCTACAGCTTCGGCGTGTTTACGGCGGGAGTGATATGTTCGCCGGCATGCCCAGCTCGGATGACAAGACTGTCGGCTTGGCCCTGGTCACCTACCAAAGCGCAGAAGATCTTCCCGGGTTCCTCGAGACGGAGGCACCCTCCGATCCCGTCAACGGGCGCTGAACCCCCGGAAACGCCGGAGGTAGCCGACGATCCTCCGGAGCGGGACGGCGCGCGGCCAGTCGTCGGCCCGGAAGTACGCGTCACTGCCGCCGTCGACGAAAACCATGCTGCCGCAGAGGAACCGCGCTGCGTCGGACAGCATGAACAGCACCCAATCCGCCAGGTCGCCGGCGTCGCCGAAACCGCCGATCGGCACCGGGAACTGGCGGATGGCCGCAGCTTCCCGTGGCGTGGCGAGTTGCTTTTCCAGCAGCGGCGTCAAGATGGCGCCCGGCGCCAGCACATTGAGCCGGATTCCTTCGCCCGCCCAGGCGGCGGTGACGGCCTGGCGCCGGGCCCAGCGGCTCACCGCGATCTTCGACGCCGCGTAGGCGAACGAGGGCGCGTTCCGGCCGAATATCCGCACCGCGCGCAGAGCCTTGTCGGTATCCTCCGCCAGCAGCGCGCGGATCGCGCGGCCAGGGACCGCGGGCGTGGTCGTGGTGGCGTTGCTACCGAAGACCACCACCTTGGCGTCGGTCGCCGCGGCCAATACCGGCCGCCAGCCCTGCAGTAACTCGATCACGCCGCGATAGTTCACCTCGTAGATCAGGCGCGGGCGTTCCGCACCGGGAGCAGGGCCGACCCCGGCTGCCAGGACAGCGCCGTCGAGGTGGCCGTCCACTGCGGCGAGAACGCCATCGACAGCCGCGCGCCGGCCCTCGGCGGTGGACAGGTCGGCGACCACGTCGGCGGCACGCAGGTCGACGCCGACCACGGTGTGGCCATCTCGACGAAGTTTGTCCGCCACCGCTCGTCCCATTCCCGATGCCGATCCGGTCACGACATAGACACCCATCGCTTGCCTGCTTTCCGCTCTGCCTACTGCTGCTTCTGCGACTCCGCGCAATATTGACACACTACGACAAAAATGGTGGACTGTGGCCATGCCCCCGAACACCGCAGCTCGGCGCGGGCGCGGGCGTCCGTCGGTGCTGGACACTCGGGCAGTCGCCGAAAGCGCGCTTCGCCTGTGGTCCGAACGCGGATACTCGACGACCAGCTGGAGCGATCTGGCCGATGCGACCGGCATCAGCGCCCGAACTCTGCTGCGTCACTTCTCGTCTCGTTCGGATATCGCCTATCTCGGTGTCGAGCCGGCCACAAGCAGACTTCGCGATGCCCTCGACAACGCGACGGACAACGGCGACCCGTCGGCCGTCATTCGCGCGGCCGTCGTCGAATCGGTCTCGCACGACCCGAGGATCAGCCGGATCGCCCCGCGATGGTTGCGCCTGATCTCCGCCGAACCGGAGCTCGCCGCCATCGCGCCGCTGGCCTACCGGCCGTGGATCGACACGCTGGCGACCTACATCTCCGGTGTTCTCCCGGATGCACCACTGGCGATCTGCCGCGCGCTCGCTACCGCCTACCAGGCCGCTTCCTTCGCCGCACTGGTCGAATGGGCCGATGCCGGCGCAGAGGGCGACTGCGCGGATGTGGTCGAGGAGATGTTGCGCTGGATGGATATTCACGCTCCCGTGGATCTCTGGGGCGACCGCAGCACTCCCGCCACCAACCAGCCCTGACAAGGAGTTCCACCATGTCCGTCACCCCCACGCCCACACCCCCGGATCCTTTGGCGCCGGCCACCCTCGGCCCGATCCGGTTGCGCAACCGCGTGATCAAGTCCGCCACCTTCGAGGGAGCCACCACCGACGCCCTCGTCACCGACGCGTTGATCGACTTCCACGTGGCGGTCGGCGCGGGCGGAGCCGGCATGACCACCGTCGCCTACCTGGCGGTCTCACCCGAGGGCCGCACCGAACGCGACCAGATCTATTGGCGCCCCGAGGCAATTCCCAGGTTGCGACGACTCACCGAGGCGGTGCATGCCACCGGCGCCGCGATCTCCGCGCAGATCGGGCACGCGGGTCCGGTGGCCAACTCACGTTCCACCGGTCTGCCCTCGCTGGCCCCGTCGACACGACCGAATCCGTTGTCGATGAGCCTGGATCGCGCCGCAACAGAAGCAGATATCCGGCGGATCATCGATGATCACGCTCGCGCGACGCGGTACGCGATCGACGTGGGATTCGACGCGGTGGAGGTCCACCTCGGTCACAACTATCTCGCCAGCTCGTTCCTCAGCCCGAAGATCAACCGCCGCAAGGACTCCTGGGGCGGCCCGCTCCCCCGTCGCGCGGAGTTCGCCCGCCGAATTCTGCAGGCGGTACGCGAGGCAGCGGACGGACAGATCGCGGTGCTGGCGAAAATGAACATGGCCGACGGCGTTCCCGGCGGTCTGTGGCTCGACGAGTCGCTGGTCTTCGCGCAGATGGTGGAGAGCGACGGCCATGTCGACGCGTTGGAGCTGACCGGCGGGTCCTCGCTACTCAACCCGATGTACCTGTTCCGCGGCGATGTACCGATCCGTGAAATGGCCGAGACCCAAAGCGGCCTGGTGAAACTGGGCATGAAGATGTTCGGCCGCTTCGTGTTCGAGCACTACCCGTACGAACCCCTCTACTTCCGTGACTACGCGCGCCAGTTCCGCAACGAGCTGGACATGCCGCTGGTGCTGCTCGGCGGAATCACCGACCTCGCGGGCATGAACACCGCGATGAACGACGGGTTCGAGTTCGTGGCGATGGCGCGGGCACTGCTTCGTGAGCCGGATCTGATCAATCGCATCCGAGCGGAGCCATCGAAGACCTCGCTGTGCATCCACTGCAACCTGTGCGCGGCCAGCATCTTCACCGGCACGCGCTGTCCGTTGGCGAGCACCGACGATCGCAGCGGTGCCGCCGACGTGCAAATGATCGGGCTGCCCGGGTAACCGCAGTCGGAAGGAGCACGAGTCTTCGGTCCGGGAGAAACCCGCTTCGACATCATCCCACCGCCGAGATGGTCTCGGCGGTGGGATCTTTCAGCATGACGGGCGCCGATCCACGGAAAGGCCGTAGCCTTACCGGCGTGAACGTACGACGGCGCTCAGGCCACAATCCGGCGCACGGCAGGTGCGGCAGATCGAGGCACAGTTCGTCGTCGACGGTGACTGTGAGATCTGATCGCAACTGCGTCAGCGCACTCGCCACGTCGCGCGCTTGCTCGGCACCGGCCTGGTAGTCGAGCTTCAGCGGTCCGGCTTCGATGCGGATGTGGCGCAGCCGCGTCACCACCCGGTTACGACGTGAAACCCGCTCTGCCATAACACATTTCCGAACAATCACATCGCGCGGGCTGCACTACCCGGAGAGATCACCCGAACGACCAGGTTTCCGAGGCACCGGTGAGGGAAAGCCCACGGCCGTCCCTCACCCGCACCTCGACGGATTCCTAGCTCCGCACGGGAGCCAGGAGTTTCTTCAGCGGAACCGCCGTATCGGCCAAATCCTTCGGTCCCGGCCGATGCCCGTGGCTCAGCGCCGACCGCAAGGCCACGAAATCCGCTGGCGAATTCAGGCATTCGGCGGCAATGAGCGCATCGTCGGCGAAGTACAGCGCTACCCGCCGATGCGGACGCTGCGGATCGGTACGAACCAGCATCGACGTGTGCCCGCCGATGAGGCCGGCGATCTGCAACTTCTGATCGCCCTGATCCGACCAGAACCATGGGGCGGGTCTCTGCGGGCACGGTTCGCCCAGTAGCACCGCAGCAGCCGCGTTGGCCTGCTCGACCGCATTGTCCACCGATTCGAGCCGGTAACGAACGCCGGACTCGGAGACATGGGTGGTGCAGTCGCCGATGGCGAGAGTCCACCCGTCCGAGGCCAGACAGTGCCGGTCCACGAGGATGCCGCCGTCGCAGTCGAGTCCGAGTTGCTCGGCGAGTTCGGTCCGGGCCTCGGCGCCGATTCCGACGAGGACCGTCGCGGCCGGGATTTCGCGGCCGTCGTCGAGTCGCACCGCGTGAATCCTGTTGTCGCGGTGCTCGATCGACACCGGCAGCGCTCCCAGCACCACGTCGGTCGCCATCGTCCGGTGAGCGGCGAGCAGGGCCGCGGCGGTGTCGGCGCCCACCGCCCGCGCGAGCAGCCGCTCCCCTGCCTCGATCACGGTCACCTCGGCTCCGAGTACCCGCGCCGTCGCGGCGACCTCGAGACCGACGAAGCCGCCGCCGACGACCACGACAGGCCCGGCCGGCACCCGCGCGGCGAGCGAACGAGCATCCTCGAGGTCGCGCAGCACCAGCACATCGGGGTGATCGGCGCCGGGCAGCGGCAAACGCCGCGGACGCGCGCCGGTGGCAAGCACCAGCCGGTGGAATTCCCGGATCGAATTCTCACCGTCGCTGGTGAACCGCACCTCGACGCCGGCCGGGGTGCGGCTCAGGTGCGTAACCCGGGCACCGACGAGCAGCTCGATCTTCTGGTCGCGGTAATAGTCCGGCTCGCGCAACAGCACCGAGTCACCGGTGGCCTTACCCTCGAGCCACGCCTTCGACAGCGGCGGGCGCTGATACGGCAGATGCGGCTCATCCGAGATCAGCGTGAGCTCACCGGTGTAGCCCCCGGCGCGAAGGCGATCGGCGAGCTGCACCCCGGCATGTGCGGCGCCGACCACCACCACGCTGTGGGGCGGCGCCTGCACATCGGTCCCGTTCTGCGATTCGGTCATCGTCAGACCTGCTCGTCGGGAATGGTCACGTGCAGATCGACGCCGTCGAACAACCTGAGCTGGCACGACAGCCGCGAATTGTCCTCGCGATCGGAGGCCGTGCAGTCCAGCATCTCGTCCTCGTCCTCGGACGGATCGGCGAAGTACCCCAATTCGCCCGGCTCGAGATATACGTGGCAGGTCGCGCACGACAACGTTCCGCCGCATTGGCCGACGATGCCGTTCACACCGTTCTTGACCGCAGTCGACATCACCGAATCACCGACGGCGCCGTCGACGACCCGCACCTGGCCGTCGGGCTGGGTGTAGAACACTTTGGGCATCGGCACGCTCCTACCAGGTGACCGGCAGATCGACGATCGGCTGGGTGAGGTTGTCGTTGTCGACGACCGCCTCACCGTGCAGTGTCAACCCGGGCAGCCGCTTGAACAGCTCGGCCAGCCCGACCTGCATCTCCATCCGGGCCAGGGGCGCGCCCAGGCAGTGGTGCAGCCCGTAGCTCAGCGTCAGATGCGGGTTGTTGCTACGCCGGATATCGAAGACGTCGTCGTGTTCGAGGGCCACACCGTCGTGCGCCACCGCCGCCGGGTCGACCATCACGGCCTCACCGCGCGCAATCAGCTGACCGTCGATTTCCACATCCTCGGTGGCGACGAACGGTACGAGGCCGCCACCACCGGCGACCTTGTCCCCCAACGCCATTCGACCGTGGCGCAGAATCTCCTCGACGGCGGTCGGCGCCAGTCCGTCCGGATCCTGCAGGAACAACTCGAGCTGGTCGGGGTTGCGCAGCAACGACAGCACACCGGCACAGATGAAATTCGCGGTGTTGTCGAATCCGCCGATGATGAGCACCAGCGCGATCGGCAGAATTTCGTCGTCGGTGAGGCTGTCGTCCTTGTCGCGGGCATTGGCCAGGTCGCTGAGCAGATCCTCGCGCGGGCTCTTCCGACGCTCCTCGATCAGCGCCATCATGTACACGACCAGTTCGGTCATGTTGGCCACGACTTCTTCCTCAGGCATATTCGCCACCGCGAGAGTCGCCGAACTCCACTTCTGGAACTTCGGACGGTCCTCCGGCGGCACCCCGAGCAGATTGGCCAGCATCTGGATCGGCAGGGCGACGGCATAGTCGTGAACCAGGTTGGTGGGCGCGCCCTTGGCGACCATCTCGTCGATGAGATGGTTGGCGAACTCGACGGCCGAATCCCGCATCGCCTTCACTCGCTTGGGCGAGATCGAGCGCTGCACGAGCTTACGCAGTTTGGTGTGATGCGGCGGGTCCTCGAATTGCAGTGTCGTCCTGAGGAAGTCGGGGAATTCCACGAAGTAGGGAACCGCCCGTTCGCCGGTGCGGAACGGTTCGCGCACGAACCGCCCGTCACTGAGCATCTCGCGGGCAGCTGCGTTGCGGTGGATAACCCACACGTCCCCGCCGAAAGGCATCGTCATCTTGGTCATCGGCCGGTCTGCGGCGATGGCCCGGTAGCGATCGATGGCGTCCTTCGGCGGCACCGGCTCGAAGGGGTAGTCGGTCGGGCTGACCGTTTCGGTTGTGCTCATGAGCAAACTCCAGTCGGGTGCTGTCGAAGGTGTTCAGGACACCGGCATCTGAGCCGGCGCGACGACCTGCGGCAAGGCGTCGGGGGTGATCGCCATGATCTGGTCGAATCGCTCGGCGACGCTTTCGATCGTCAGGCCGGGGTCGTGGATGCCGACGGTGTTGACCAGTGCCAGCCGGTTCACGATGCCGCCGGCCACGTTGAACACCTCACCGGTGACATCGCAGCTGGGGTGCACCAGATAGGCCACCACCGGTGCGATGTGCTCGGGCAGCAGCGAGGTGCGCATGTATTCCATGATTTCCGGCGACAAGGTGTCGGCCGCCGCTTCGGCCATGCGGGTTCCCGCCCCGGGAGCGATGGCGTTCACCTTGATGCCCTTGTCCAACCCTTCGAGAGCGAGGTTGCGGGTCAGGCCGAACACCGCGCCCTTGGAGCCGCCGTAGTGCGACATTCCCGGATTACCCAGCATCGCTTGGGAAATGGTGTTCACGATCCGCGGCGATTCGGCCCGCAGCAGGTGCGGCCACGCCGCCCGGCACACGCGCAGGGTGCCGAAGTAGTGGACGTCGAGGTGACGCTGATACTCCTCGTCGGGCACCTCGTCGAACGGCGCGGTGCGGACGATGCCGGCGTTGTTCACCACGCCGGTGAGCCCGCCGAAGGCCGAGACCGCCGCCTCGACCAGGTCATGGGAGCCGTCCTCGGTGGACACGTCAGCGGCGCATGCCACCGCGGTGCCGCCGGCGGCGGTGATCTCGTCGACCACCTGCGCGGCCGGATCGTCACCGTCCACGCCGGAACCGTCGATGCTCGCGCCGAGGTCGCCGACCACGACCGAGGCGCCCCGCGAGGCGAGCAGCAGCGCGTGGGCGCGGCCGATACCCCGGCCCGCGCCGGTCACGATGACGACGCGATCGCTGAAATCCAGTGTTGCCATTATCTTTTCCTCGAGCTCTGTGAATTCGGCGGTATCGGGCGGGATTCAGGGACGGGTGTCGCCGCCGTGCTGCGGCACGTCCGCCACCCAGATGCCACCGAGTGCTTCCCGAGCGGACTTCTCGAAATCGAAGACCTCGTAACCGGCGGTCAGGTACAGGGTGCTGCGATCGGGACCGCCAAGCAGGCAGGCGGAGGCTATGCCGTTCTCCAGCGGCAGCGACACGGCGTCGGTGATGCCCTCGTCGGTGAAGCGTGCGACATACCCGCCGCCGGGCATGGCCGCCCACACCCCGCCCTCGGCGTCGAGGCCGATCCCGTCCGGCATGAACGGGCAGGTGGCGAACTCTCGCGGATTCGACAGCGTGCCGTCGGCGGCGCGATCCATCACGGTGATCTTGAAGGCCATCACCTCGGCGGTGTAGACCCGGGTCCCGTCGGCGCTGACGGCAATCCCGTTGGCGCACAACAACGGACCGACTTTTTCGGGAGTGCCGACGGCGCCGTCCGGTTCCACCACGATCAGGGGTGACGGAACGGGATCCTCGCCCTTGAACAGATCGAAGCCGAGCTGGGTGATGTAGGCGCGCCCGTCGGCGTCGACGACCATATCGTTGGCCGCGGCCGAGCAGTGCTCGGAGATGTCGGCGTACACCGACAGGTCCTCGGGGCCGCCCCCGCCGTGGATCAGCACCAGCTTCTCGTGCATGGACACCACGATCAGCCGCCCGTCGGGCAACCAGCCGAATCCGCCCAGCACGATCGGCACGTCGGTCTTCGCCGCCCGTGCGTTCGCGTCGACGACGACGGTGGCGTTGCCGGCCGCGTCGAGGGTCTTCAACATTCCGGTGTACATATCCGAGAACCAGAACGTGCCCTCGTGCCAGCGGGGGCACTCCGGCCAGGAGTATCCGCTCGAGATCCTGCGGGCCTCGTGGGTCGGAGCTTTCGCCGCCGCGACGGCGGCGGCGACGGTGTCGACGGGATTGGTCATTGTGAGGCCCTCCAGCAACGGTGATAGGGACGGAAAGTTGGTGCAGCCGCGGCGGTCTCGGCTCCACAGCACATGTGAGCCACGACTACGGCCGTGTGCGACGGCGGTAGTCCGACAGGCCACGTGCACCGAGTTCACAGCGGTGAACTGGGTCACAAGCACGTGGCATGACAGGACGATAGGTTTCCGCGATCGGCGCCAGCCGATCCCCTCCCATTCAGCGGGAGAGGTCTGTCAGAACCCGTCCGCGTACCGCGCCGCGATGCGCTCCCACACCGTCGGATCGGTGCGAGGACCACCCGGAGTGGACGCACCGTAACGCTCGATCTCGGCTGCGAGATCGAGCGGAGCGGTCGGCGGGGTCCCCGGTACCAGGGCCTGCTCGACACATTCGTCGGGCACCAACCAGCACACCTCGAATTCGATGCCGTCGGGATCACGCCCGTACAGGGCCTTGGTGGAACCGTGATCGCTCGCACCGGTCAATGCCCGTGCTGCGACGAGACGCTCCTGCACTGCCACGAGTTCGGTCAAGGTGTCCACCTCCCACGCCACGTGATACAGGCCGACCGCGCCGGGCACCGGAGTCGCGCGGACCCGGGACTGGAACAGACCGAGATCGTGATCGTTGGCCGAGTCGGCGTGACGCAGAAAGGCGACCCCGGCGAACGCGCCGGGAAGGCGGCGGAATCCGAGGACCTTCTCGTAGAAGTCCAGGCTGCGGCGCAGATCCGACACGTACAGGACGACGTGATTGATCCCGCGCATACCCGCCCTCCTCGACGACAACGCCACCGGCGCACACCAGGTGACGACCGCAGTACCGAAATCCTTCCTCGAACCTACCGGCGAACACGCATTCCATCCCGCAGAGCGGAACGGCGCGGCCGGCCTGCCCCGCATCGCGACACAGATTTCAGCCGACGACCGCCGCGACATCGAATAACCGGGTTCGCGACGGGGCAGGCCTCACACGGAAGGCTATTGGCCTCGATGCATCAGCGGAACGAATCTCTTTGCGGCCGAGAGTGTTCGTTCTTGCGCGACGGACCGAGATCGAATCAGGGGACCGCCGCTGCGGCCGAATCCTCCGCTCCCTCACCCAGGTAAGCCCGCTCGATCCGGCGCGGATCGGCGCGCAGCGCTTCGGCGGTGTCGGCATCGGCCACTGTGCCGTGCACCAGGATCGCTGCTCGGTCGGCGATTCCGAGTGCCAGGTGCACATGCTGCTCGACGAGCAGCACACTCATGCCGTCGTCGGCGAGTCCGCGCAGCACGTCCAGGATCTCGCGAACGATGACCGGGGCCAGTCCCATACTGAGTTCGTCGATGAGCAGCACCTTGGGGCGCTGCAGAATCGCCCGGCCGATGGCCAGCATCTGCTGCTCACCGCCCGACAGGCGTCCGGCGTCGACCGTCAGCCGCTTCTCCAGCGCCGGAAAGTACTTCAGCACTTCGGGGATCGCCGCCCGGCGCCGAGCGCGCTGCCCCACCGCGAGACGCAGATTTTGCCGGGTGCTCAACTGGCGGAACAGCGCCCGATCGTCAGGGACAAGTACGACCCCCGCACGCACTGCGGCGCGCGGGCGTCCGCTTACGACGTCGGCGCCCTCGACCCGGATTTCACCGCCCGCGCGGGGAAGCAGTCCGGACAGGGTCGAAAGCAACGTGGTTTTGCCCGCCCCGTTCGGCCCCAGCAGGCAGGTGATCTCACCGGCGTGCAGGTCCAGGTCCACACCGCGCAGGCATGGTCGTTGCTTGAGGTAGCCGGCACTGAGGTCGCGACATTCCAGCACTGTTGTCATGGCTATGCCTCCTGCGTGGTCAGAGCGCCGGACTGCAATTCGGGCACTGCTTCGGGATCCACCTCGACGGTGTCGGACGAGACGCCGAGGTAGGCGCGCAGCACCTCTGTGTTCGTCCGGATCGATTCCGGTGGTCCACTGGCGATCACCTTGCCCAGATCGAGCACGATCACTCGATCGCAGATGGTGAGCACCAGCTCCATATCGTGATCCACCAGCAGGATCGCGGTGCCGCTGTCGCGGACGGAACGCAACTTCTCTCCGAGCCAACGGCTTTCGTTGTTGTCCAGGCCCGCGGCGGGTTCATCGAGCAGTGCCAGCGCGGGGGCGGCGGCCAGCACGCGTGCCACCGAGACCAGTTGCCGCTGCCCCTGCGACAGGGAGGCCGCCGCGGCATCGGCCATGTCACCGAGTCCGAGTACCGCCAGCGTGCGGGAAACCAGCTGGGCAACAGGCACGTTCGACTGCGATCGGGCGGCGCCGACCCGGACGTTCTCCGCGACGGTGAGATCGTCGTAGAGTTCCACATCCTGGAAGCTGCGGCCCAGGCCCGATCGAGCGCGGACGTGAGGCGGTGCACCGGCGAGGGCAGTGCCGTCCAGTGTGACCGCACCGCTCGCCGACGCGAATCCGGTGACGGCGTCGATCAGGGTGGTCTTTCCGGCGCCGTTCGGCCCGATCAGG
The DNA here is from genome assembly GCF_000308375.1 of Nocardia aobensis NBRC 100429. GTDB lineage: Bacteria > Actinomycetota > Actinomycetes > Mycobacteriales > Mycobacteriaceae > Nocardia > Nocardia aobensis. The sequence continues at coordinate 10,971 of NZ_BAFQ01000112.1, forward strand.
CCGACGATCTCTCCCGGGAACACCTCGAAGGTGACATCCGAGACTGCGGCCACCGCACCGTAGGACACGCTGACCCCGTCGACCGACAGCAGCGGGACGTCGGCGGCGCGTGGCGGCGCGGGCTCGGCCACCACCACCTCGTCGGACGGGGTGCGGTCACGGCTGCGCAGCGCCGGCCATGACACCCGCGGCATGCGGCTGGCGATGCCGTCGGGATTGGTCATCACCGTGATGATGAGCAGAATCCCGCTCAGTACTGCGTAGTAGTCACCGATGTGCAGGAAGCGGTC